>FR901527.1:40860-45282 GCA_000438355.1 Clostridium sp. CAG:273 | reverse complement strand
ATATTAAAAATAAAAAAACAAGAAAATAAAAAAAGAATAATTTTTTTTATTTTTGGAATAACTATTTATAAAAGCATAAGCAAGTATTAGCTTTTGCAATTTTATAAAAGGAGGCTGTTATGAAAGTATTAGATATAATTGCACTTATATTAGTAATAATAGGTGCAATAAATTGGGGATTAATAGGATTATTTAACTTTAATTTAGTTGACACTATATTTGGAGCAATGTCTATAGTTAGTAGAATAATATATACTTTAGTAGGAATTGCAGGACTATATAGCATTAAGTTTTTATTTAACAGAACATAACCCGAAAAGATTGAATTCTAGGCAATATTAGTATATAATATAGTCTAGAATTTATTTTTTAGGAGGAGAAAATGTTAACAGTTACAGGAGTTACAATAAGATTTGGCAAAAGAACTTTATTTGAAGATGTAAACATAAAGTTTAATAAAGGGTGCTGTTATGGAATAATTGGAGCAAACGGTGCTGGAAAGTCAACTTTTTTAAAAGTATTATCAGGAGATATAGAACCAAGTAAAGGTGATGTTTCTAAAGAAAAAACAGAAAGAATATCTGTTTTAAAACAAGATCACTTTGCATATGAAGATTATAGAGTTCTAGATACTGTGATAATGGGAAATCAGGAGTTATACAGTATTATGAAAGAAAAGGACGAAATTTATTCTAAACCAGATTTTTCCGAAGAAGATGGAATGAAAGCTGCAAAATTAGAGGAAAGATTTGCAGAATTAGATGGATGGAATGCAGAAGCAGATGCAGCAGTGCTTTTAAATGATGTAGGAATAGAAACAGAAAAACATGAAAAGCTAATGAAAGACTTAGAACCAAGAGAAAAAGTAAAAGTTTTATTAGCACAAGCTTTGTTTGGAAATCCAGATATACTTTTATTAGACGAGCCAACAAACGACTTGGATTTAAAGACAATTAATTGGCTAGAAGAATTTTTAATAGATTTTGAAAATACAGTAATTGTTGTATCACATGATAGATATTTCTTGAATAAAGTTTGTACACATATTGCCGATGTTGATTATGGAAAAATTAAAGTATATCCAGGAAATTATGACTTTTGGTATGAGTCAAGCCAACTTGCTTTAAAACAAATGAAGGAAGCTAATAAAAAGAAAGAAGAAAAAATTAAAGAATTGCAAGACTTTATTGCAAGATTTAGTGCAAATGCTTCAAAATCAAAACAAGCAACATCTAGAAAGAAAACTCTTGAAAAAATTGAATTAGACGAAATAAAACCATCAAATAGGAAGTATCCATACATAGACTTTAAGCCAGATAGAGAGCCAGGAAAAGAAATATTAAAAGTGGAAGGACTTACTAAAACAATAAATGGAGAAAAAGTGTTAGATAATGTTACATTTACTGTAAAACCAAGTGACAAAATTGCATTTTTGGCAGATAATGAAAATGCAAAAACAGTGTTGTTCCAAATTTTAGCAGGGGAATTAGAGCCAGACTCTGGAACAGTTACATGGGGCACAACTATTACAAATAACTATTTCCCAAAGGATAACAATTACTTGTTTGAGTCAGACTTAAGTATAACAGATTGGTTAAGACAATATTCAAAAGACCCAGACGAAACATATGTTAGAAGCTTTTTAGGTAGAATGCTATTTTCAGGAGAAGAAGCATTGAAAAAAGTAAATGTGTTATCAGGAGGAGAAAAAGTTAGATGTGTACTTTCAAAAATAATGCTATCTGGTGCAAATTTATTAATTTTTGATGAGCCAACAAACCATTTAGATATGGAAAGTATAACAGCATTAAACGAAGGTATGAAAAAATTTAATGGAATTATTTTATTTACATCACATGACCATCAATTAACACAAACTGTTGCAAATAGAATAATAGATTTAAAACAAGATAAATTAATAGATAGAGAAACAACTTATGACGAATACTTGGAGGAGATAAAATAAGGCAATAGAAAGGAAGATACAATGGAAGAAATTACAAATAAAGAAGAGAAAGAAATTTTAAAACAGAAAAGAATAGATTTTAAAACAGAAAAGAATAGCAAATACAATTGCTGAAGAATTAAATGTAAGATCTATACAAGTTGAGAAAACAATAGAGTTAATAGATGGAGGAAATACAATACCATTTATTGCACGTTATAGAAAAGAAGTAACAGGAGGACTATCAGACGAAACATTAAGAGATTTAGGAGAAAGACTTACATATTTAAGAAACTTAGAGTCAAGAAAAGAAGAGGTTACAAAATCTATAGAAGAACAAGGAAAATTAACAGAAGAATTATCTAATTCTATAGAAAATGCAAAAACATTAGCAGAAGTAGAAGATATCTATAGACCGTATAAACCTAAAAAGAAAACAAGGGCAACAGTTGCAAAAGCAAAAGGATTAGAGCCTTTGGCTAAAATTATTATTGAACAAAAAGAGACAAGACCACTAGAAGAAATTGCAAAAGAATATATAAATATAGAAAAATTATCAGATGAGGACAAGAAAAATAAAGATAAGGTTGTATCAACTGTAGAAGATGCAATTCAAGGTGCTTTAGATATTATTGCAGAGGATATTTCGGATAATGCTAAATATAGAAAAGAAATTAAAAGAATTTGTTATAGAGAAGGAATAATAAATACAAAAGCATCAGATGAAGACGAAAAGTCTGCATATGAAATGTATTATGACTTTAATGAAAAAGTAAATAGATTACCAAGTCACAGAATTTTAGCTATTAATAGAGGAGAGAAAGAGAAGTTTTTAAAAGTAAAAATAGACAAACCAGAAGATAAAATATTAGAATTTATACAATTAGATATTATAAAAGGCAAAACTCAATTTACAGAACATTTAGAAAACACTATATTAGATAGTTGGAAACGATTAATAGAACCTTCTATAGATAGGGAAATTCGTGCAGATTTAACAGAAAAAGCAGAAGAGCAAGCTATAAAAGTATTTGGTAAAAATGCTAAACAATTATTACTTGGTGCACCACTTAAAGGATTGACTGTATTAGGATTTGACCCTGCATATAGAACAGGATGTAAATTAGCAGTTATAGATGAAACAGGAAAAGTGTTGGATACAGGTGTAGTATATCCAACAGAACCACAAAATGATATTGAAGGTGCTACAAAAGAATTAATAAGACTTATAAAAAAAGATAATATAAATATGATTGCGATAGGAAACGGAACAGCATCACGTGAATCTGAAATGTTTGTTTCAGATGTTATAAAAAAGATAAAAGAAGAATACGGAGTAGATGTTTATTACGCAATTGTGAGTGAAGCAGGAGCATCTGTTTATTCAGCTTCAAAACTTGCAACAGAAGAGTATCCAGATTTAAACGTATCTTTAAGAGGTGCAATTTCTATAGCAAGACGTTTACAAGATCCTTTAGCAGAACTTGTAAAAATAGATCCAAAGGCAATAGGCGTTGGACAATATCAGCACGATGTAGACCAAAAACAATTATCAGAAAGTTTAACGGGTGTAGTAGAAGATGCAGTTAACAAAGTTGGAGTAGATGTAAACACAGCTACACCATCACTTTTATCATATGTTTCTGGAATAAACAAAACAATTGCTGGAAATATTGTAAAATATAGAGACGAAAATGGAAAACTAAAAGAAAGAAAAGAATTATTAAAAGTACCTAAATTAGGAAAATCAGCATATGAGCAATGTGCAGGATTTATACGTATATTTGATGGTAAAAATCCATTAGAAATAACGGCGGTACATCCTGAAAGCTATGAAGTTGCAGAAAAACTATTAGACAAAATAGGTTATAAAAAGGAAGATTTAATTGATAAAGATAGACTTAAAGAAATAAGAACAAAACTAGCTGAGATAAATGTAAAAAATGTAGCAAAAGAGCTAGAGGTAGGAGAGATGACTTTACAAGATATAGTGCAAGAACTATCAAAACCAGGAAGAGACCCAAGAGAAGAAATGCCAAAACCAATTTTAAGAGCAGATGTATTAAAATTTGAAGACTTAAAAGAAGGAATGGTATTAACAGGAACAGTTAGAAATGTAACAGATTTTGGTGCATTTGTAGATATTGGTGTAAAACATGATGGATTAGTGCATATATCACAACTAAGCAATAATTTTGTAAAAAATCCATCAGATGTAGTGTCTGTAGGAGACATTGTAAAAGTAAAAGTTATAGGAATAGACTTAGAGAGACAAAAAGTACAACTTAGTATGCGTGAGGTTTAAGAAGTTTAGAATTTATACAAACTTAAAATATTTTTCATATAATAAAAATCACTATATGTTTAATATAACATGTAGTGATTTTATTGTTTTTTTATAAAATTTAGTTATAAATTTGTATTTTTCCGAATTTCAACTGTGTAATATACAACTATGTGTTATTCAATTGTATAAT
>FR901527.1:37579-40837 GCA_000438355.1 Clostridium sp. CAG:273 | reverse complement strand
ATAATATTCAAGTATGTGCCATTTAACTGCATAATATACAACTTTGTGCTATTAAACTATGCACTATAATCGTCTTGTATTTTTTTTATTTCATCATATTTAGTATTTAATATATTAAGGAAAGCTTCTGCCATAACTGGATCAAATTGAGTTCCAGAGCAACGTTCAATTTCGGATTTAACGGTTTCCAATGGTATTGCATCCCTATATGCTCTTTTAGATGTCATAGCATCAAATGCATCTACTACAGCTGCAACTCTAGCTAGATAAGGTATTTGGTCTCCTGCAAGTTTTGATGGATAGCCTTTACCATCATATCTTTCATGGTGATGCTTAACAATAGGTATAATTTCTTGAAATACAGCTGCATTGCATAAAATATGTGCACCAATAGATGGATGATTTTTAATTTGTGAGTATTCGTCATCTGTTAGTTTGGCTTCTTTTAATAAAATACTGTCAGGAATACCTATTTTTCCAATGTCGTGGAATAAACCTCCTACTCTAAGAGTTTTTAATTGGTCGTCAGATAAACCAAGTTCTTGACCAAGTAAAATTGAATATTCAGATACTCTGTCTGAGTGACCACGTGTATATGGGTCTTTTGCTTCAATAGTGTATCTTAATGTTTGTACAGTATCTAAATAAGCTTTTTCTAGCTTTTCATTTGCATCAAGTAACTCATTATTAATTCTTTGTATTTCGTTCATTTGTTTAACAGATTTTATACCAGACTCTACTAATAAAAGTAATTGGTCAAACTTGTCACTTTTTTCACAATAGCCTTGAATGTCAAGTCTTCTAATCGTTTCTAGTGGTGGAGCTAGGTCTTTATGTCCTGTAAGTAATAGAATATAAAGTTCTTTATCAAACTTTCTTATTTCTTCTACTACTTTATCTCCATGTACTGGTTCCATTAAATAGTCTAAAATCATTAAATCAAAATGCTCATTTTTTACTAATTCAATTGCTTCCAAAGGGTTGGTTATTCCTTTAAAAGTGTAACCAGACCTATGCATAAATATAGAAAGTGAATCTAAAATTCCTTGTTCATCATCTACAGCAATTATTTTATATCCAGATGATATATTTGATTGCATATGTGTTCTCATATGTACACCTCAATTCTAAATAGATTATATAGATATATCCTAAAAAAATCAACAAAAGCGCGAGAAATTTGCGAAAAATTTGAAAAATGGTTAAATTTCATTTAGTTGTAAAGTATCGACCAAACGAAGATTGATAAAATTAACACATTTTTTAATTTGTTTTAGGTAATATAATATGGAAGGCTGTACCTTCATCTTCTTTTGTGTCAAATGTAATATTTCCATTAAAGTGTGCACGTATAGTAGAATAAGACATAAATAGTCCTAAACCTGTACCGTTTTTTCCTTTTGTAGTAACCATTTCTTTAAATAATTTTTCTTGTACTTCTTTAGGAAGACCTGTTCCATAGTCCTTAACAGAAATTATAACTTTTTTATCTTTCTCTTCTACAATTAAATCAATATTTTTATTAGGTGCACCATGATATGCTTGTATAGAGTTAGAAATCATATTGTTTATTACTTGTACTAAGCTATTAATATTTCCACTTAATGAAGTTAAAGGGTCAAGTTTTATAGATAAATTTAAGTTAACCAAAGCACTTTTTAACTCATGTTTCATTAAAATATCTATACGTTTTACTAGTTCATCTATTGTAAATGAGTAGTTTTGCTCATCTGACATATTTACTGCTTGTCCTTTAACTGCTGTTATTACGTCAGACATATATTCTGTATATGAACGTATTTTAGAAATCCATGTGCGCATATCTTTTGCAATGTCATGATGATCATTAGGAGTAACACGAGAATCTTCTATAGATTCATCATATTCATTTATTAAATCACTTAATCCTTCTGCTGCACCAGATATAGACATAATAGGAGTTTTTAAGTTGTGTGCAATTCCACCTATTAATTGTCCAAGAGAAGCTAAACGTTCTTTTTCCATTAACATTTCTTGGTTGCTCTTAATTGTTTGAAGGTCAAGCATGTGTTGTGTAACATCTTTAAATAATATAAGTGTACCTAAATAAGTATTGTTATTTTTTATACTATTTATTTCTATATTAAAATATCTAGAAGTGGAATCTAGTTTTTTAGAAAAAGAAAATGTTTTTCCATCTTTTATAGACTTTTCTATGCAACTTTTTAGATTTTTTACATCAATATTTAAAAAGTTATTATCTTTAATTACGTTATATAAGCTTTTGTTACGTAAATAATTTGGATTTAAGTCAAACATATTTAATAAAGTAGTATTAAAGTCTGAAATTATATTTTGCTCATCTATAACCATATATCCGTCAGACATGCTGTCTACAATTCTTTGAAGCGCTATTGGTGTAAGTTTCATTAAATCAAATTTAAATATTGCTAGAGCTATAACCAAAATCATTAATGTAAATGAAATTGGAGTAGAATATGTAGTCATAGCAAATATTTGTAATGTTGCAAGTAAATTAGTAACAATAGGTACTAGTGTACTTAGTATTATTAAGGCAGACTGTTTTGAGAAAAAGCCTGAATTTTTAATAGAATAACGTAAAAAGTAAATAATACCAATTCCAAATAGTGCATATGTGTATAGAGAGTGAACATAGAAATAAGGACCATAAACCATACCTTCAACATGTGCAGAATATTCTACAAAGAATAAATGATGTAGGTCATTTGTTACAAGTAATATTTCAGAAATTATAGGTATAATAAGTAATAAATAGTGGTACCATTTAATAGTAATTTTAGTTTTGGCAAAAATTACACCAATTGCTAAAAACGCAACAGGGGCAAAGAATACACCCATTCCAGATACCATTTCAAATACAATAGGTTCTATTGAAGAAGACTGGAATGCAACTTGTAAAATAGAGCCTAAAGTCCAAATAAACATGAAAAATAGCAACCACTCAAAAGCATATTTTAGTTGACTTTTACCATTGGACCTAACTATCATTATAAACATGAATATAATTAATACTTCTGATATTAGCATTAATATTAGTGAAATTAAATTATCCATATATTTTTTCCTTTCTCAGCTTTTGTAAATATATATTTTATAAAAGCTAAATAATTTATATTATATAGGTTTATGAGGTTTTTAGGATAACTTTCATAAACCTATAATATTCTGTTAAATATTTAATTTTTATCTTGTGTTATATATAATTTTGCATGCACTATATGATTTTTTTATGTTATA
>FR901527.1:31707-37437 GCA_000438355.1 Clostridium sp. CAG:273 | reverse complement strand
TGCATGTATCATATAACTTTTTTTGTATTTTATAAATTATACATGTATTATATAATTTTTTGTTCTTTTATATAATTTATATATTTTTCTATATAATTTTCATCTATTTCTGGCCAAGTAAATCCAAACTTGTATAGAAAATATTTTGAAAACTCAGAGATAGTTGGTATTTCAAAAGAATATTGAATTTTATAATTTGCATCAATATCATTTATAATACCAGATAATATATCTTTTTTGTTATCAGTTTTCAACAGTTTCTTAATATTTTGTGAAAATAAATCACTATTTATTAGGTTAATGTGGATAAGTCTGTCTTTAAAATAGTTTATTAATGTATTCATAGTGATATAATTACTATTATATACATGGAAAACAGTAAAATCTGGTACATAATTTTGAAGTACTGTTATTATAGCTTTTGCACATATATCTACAGGGGTAAACTCTAACAAGGTGTTACTTAATTCTTCTGGAATATAGCCAAGTTTTATAAATGTTACGATTCTATTTAAAAATGCATTTTCTGTAGCATTTATTTGAAACTTTCCGTCATTATATCTATTTGTTATATTACCAAGTCTTAAAATTTGAGCTTTTAATCCATTTTGTATTTGACTTAAAATGTTTTTTTCTGCATCAAATTTACTTTTTATATATAAATTGTCTAATTGTTGACCAACATATAAATTATTTTCGGCAAAGCTAAATTGGTTGTCATTGCTTGTTCTATAGGCATATGAACGGTCTATAGAGCTAGTTCCAGAAACACTAATAGATGAAGTGTGTAATAACCTTTTATTATATTTTTTACAAAACTCTATTAAGTTTTTGGTTAAATCAACATTTATAGCTTTAAACTTTTCGTTACTTCCATAATGCTTAACCATTGCGGCAGCATTAATTACAACTTCAATATTACTAATAATATTATTATAAACTTTATCAGATAAACCAAAATGATGCTCTGTTAAGCTACCAGTTATTATTTTTATTCTATTACCAATAAATTTATCTAAGCTATTACCAAAGTAAAAATGAAGAATATTGGCAAATCTATTTTTAGCATCTTCACCATTTTTATTCCTAATAATACAATAAGCTGTACCACTGTCATTTTTTATAAATTCGTTTAATATATGAGCTCCAACAAATCCATTTCCGCCAAGAAGTAAAATATTATTGTTTTTACTTTGAACTAAATTTGGCATGAATTTATTGATGTTAGTTATAGTATTTTTACTTAAGAGATTGTTAATCTCTGAGTAATCTTCTGTATCAATAGAATTTGCATCATCAAAATTATTTTCTGCAAGTTTAATTTTCTTTAAATAATAATCCGCAAGTTGTCTTACAGTTGTATATTTAAAAATTGTAGCATATGGTAAGTCTATATTATGAGATAAAAGCTCTGTTTTAAATTTTATAGCAAACAAAGAGTCAGCACCAAGTTCAAATACATCATTATCTATTCCAACCTTAGTATTTAATAGGCTTTCCCATATTTTACAAAATAATTTTTCAGTATCATTTGATGGTTTGACATAAGTTTTTTCGTCTTTATTATCTATTTTATATTGCTGTAAAGCTTTTTTATCCACTTTACCATTGTTATTCATAGGCAATTCGTCTAATTGTACAATGTATTTAGGCACCATATAAAGTGGTAATGATTTAGAAAGTGATAACCTTATTTGTGAAATATCCAATGTTGTATTTGCAGTAAAAAATGCAGCAATATATGGGTCTTGAACATCCTTAATATAAACAACACTACAATTTTTTATATCTGGGTATGTTTGAAGCTTTTTCTCTATTTCAGAAAGTTCAACTCTTAAGCCCCTTATTTTAATTTGAAAATCTCTTCTTCCAATATATTCTATTTCACCATTAGGTAGCCATTTACCAATATCCCCAGTCTTATACATTTTTCCATTATCAAATGGACTTGGAACAAAAACTTTATTAGTTAAATCAGGTCTATTTAAGTACCCTTTAGCAATACCATCTCCAACAACACAAATTTCGCCAGGTATACCTATTGGACATAAACAATGGTTGTCATCTAAAATGTATATTTTAGTATTACAGAAAGGAGTTCCTATGCTAACATTTGAGCCATCTATAATTTCTTTATTACAACAGCAAGCAGTAAACTCGCTAGGACCATAACCATTATAAATATGAGCATTAGAATATTGTCTTAGGTGATTGTAAAGCTCACTAGTAAATACTTCTCCACCAACTTGTACTACTTTTACACTTTTCCAGTTACTTATGTCAGAAATTGAAGAAAGTAATAAGTTAATACGTGTAGGAGTTGTTAAAATAAAATTTACATCATACTTTTTAATTAAATTATTAGTATAAACAGGAATTTTTTGTTCTTCATCATTACAAAGAACTACGGTTTTTCCTGTAAATAAACTAACAAAATTTTCTACAATAAACATGTCAAATGAAACTGCACTCATACTTAAAAATACATTACAGTCGTCAGTATGAAGAATATTCTTATAGCTAAGTATCATATTTATAATTCCAAGACGTCGTAAAGCAACACCTTTTGGATTACCTGTAGAGCCAGAAGTATAAATAATATTAAACATATCTTCATTATTGCCACGGCATGAAGGATTTTTATCAGATATATTGTTTAATTTACTTAAATAAGCTGTGTTTTCCAAGTCATTAATTATTAATTTATTTGTAACATCAAACTTGTCTAATTGTGTATTTGTAATTAACAATACCGTTTTACTGTCATTTAACATATACTCAATTCTGTCATGTGGTAAACTTTTATCTATTAAAAGATAGGCAGCTCCAGCTTTTAATACACCAATCATAGAAGCTATTAGCATTTCGTTTCTATCTAGTAAGATAGAAACTACATCATTTTCTTTTACATTGCATGAAATTAAATAGTTTGCTATTTTGTTTGATAGTTTATTTAAGTTATCATAACTAATTTCTTTATCATTAAATATAATTGCTGTTTTATTTGGATTTTGTTTAACTTGGTCTTCAAAATATGTAATTAGCAATTTATTTTTATCATATTTTACAGATGTGTCATTAAAGCTTTTTAATAATTTGTTTTCTTCTGTTTTTGTAATAATATTAATATCTCTAATATTTATATTTACATTACTTAAAATTTCTTCAATTAGTTTTTGATAATGTGTTTCAAATCTACTTATATAATCTTCATCAAATAGGTCTGTTGAATATTCAAAATGCAAGTATAAGTAATCATCTAATGGAGTTATTTCTAATGTTATGTCAAATTTTGACGAATGAAAGTCAGGGTAGTATAGCTGTGAGTTTATATCTTCAGATAATTTAAAAGAAGATTGAGTTTTATTTTGGTAAACAAACATTACGTCAAATAATGGATTTCTGCTAGAATCTCTTTTTATATCTAGGTTTTTAACAATTAGGTCAAATGGGTAGGTTTGGTGTGAAAAGGCTTCCATGCAGTTATTTTTTACATTGTTGCATAAATCTATAAATGACATAGAACCATCTATATGTGCATCTAATGGCAATGTGTTTACAAACATACCAACTATATTTTTTAATTCTTTTTGGTCTCTTCCTAAAACAGGAGATCCAACTACAATATCTTCTTGACCAGAATATTTATAAATTGTTGCATAATATGCAGATAACAATAACATAAATGGTGTTATATGATATTTTTTACATATTTTAAATATATTTGCTGTTAATTCTGGACTGAATTTATAATAGCTATTTTTGCCTTTATGAGATAAGACCGTAGGTCTTTGATGTACTGTAGGCATATTTAATAAAGGAATTTCTTTATCTTTCCATTTAGAAATCCAATAATTTTCATCTTCTTTTAATTTATCTGAGTTAATTTGCTCATTTTCCCAAATAGAATAATCTTTATAATCATATTCATTAAATTCTAAAGTTTTACCACTGTATAACTTACAAAGGTCATTTAATAAAATATCTAGTGAAGCACCATCGTTTATAATATGATGAATATCTAAAAGCAACATTACTTTATTATTTTCTATACAAGCGAGTTTTACTCTAAAAAGAGGAGCCTCATTTAAATTAAATGGTTTAACAAATTCATTAAATAATTTATCACAAGTAGTATTTTCAGATTTTTCTAAATCTATAGAAATGTGAATTTTATCTACTATTTTTTGAACTAATTCACCGTTTTCTATTCCAAAATATGTACGTAAAGCAGAATGTTTTTCAATTAATTTATTAAAAGCATTTTCTAACTTTTTTAAATCTGGACATTTGTCAAAAACAATTCCACCAGGTACATTATAACTTGTACTTAAATTTCCAGCCATTTCACAAGCATAGTAAATTCTTTTCTGTGCAGAAGAAGTAGGGTAGTAATCCTGCTTTTCTACATGTTTAATATGATTTATGTTATTTTCTACATGTTTTTCATTACTAATAGTATCTGATAAATTAGCTATAATAGGGGTGTTCAGTATTGTTTTTACAGATACATTAGTTTTAAGCTTGTTTGAAAGTGAAATAGATAAATTAATAGCAACTAAAGAGTCTCCTCCTAAGTCAAAGAAAGAATCTTCTATACTTATATCTGTACAATTTAATATATTTTTTAATTCTTCTATAATAATTTTATCTATGTCATTTCTAGGAGGTACTATTTTATTTAAATGATTTGTGGTTGGTTCAGGCAATGCCTTTTTATCTACTTTGCCATTAATATTAAGTGGAAATTTATCTAAAATAGTAATGTGTGCGGGTATCATATAATTTGGTAAAGAAGATTTTAAGAACATATATAAATCTTTTATATCTACTTTGTTACTAACTGTTATGTAACTGCAAATTGTACTTGTAATATCTGTTTTTTTAAATATAGTATATGCTTGTTTTATACCACTATATTGCATAATTTTATCATTAATTTCAGAAAGCTCTACACGGAAACCACGTATTTTAATTTGGTTATCAATTCTTCCTAAAAATTCTATTTTGCCATCATCAAGAAAACGAGCTAAGTCGCCAGTTTTATACATTCTACCATCTGCGAATGGATTTTTAATAAAATTCTTTTTTGTTAAATCATCACGGTGTAAATAACCCAAACTTACACCATCTCCACCAACCCACAATTCTCCAGGAATTCCAACTGGTTGCAAGTTTCCTGTACTAGACACTATGTAACAGGTAGAGTTTGAAATAGGATAACCAATAGGAATAGAGGCATCTGTTAAATTTTTATCTATTTTATAACAAGCAGAAAAAGTAGTATTTTCTGTAGGACCATAACCATTTATTATAGTTAAATTTGGGTTAGCTTCTTGCATTTTTTTAATATGTTTTACAGAAAGTACATCTCCACCTGTTAATAAATAATGTACATTTTTAAAAATATTTGGGGATTGGTCACAAATATAATTACCAAGAGAGGCAGTAAGCCATAAAATAGTAATTTTATTCTCAACTAAATATTTTTCTAAGTATTTTACATCAAGCAATTTTTCTTTTGGTATTAAATACAAGGAAAATCCATTAAGTAAAGCACCCCATATTTCAAATGTGCAAGCATCAAAAACTATAGAGCCTGTTTGTAAAATGTGCTCATCATTTTCAAATTTTATAAATTTGTTATTTTTAACAAGTCTTACAATATTTCTATTGCAAACAATTACACCTTTTGGGTTACCTGTAGAGCCAGAAGTATACATTATATAA
>FR901527.1:22990-31686 GCA_000438355.1 Clostridium sp. CAG:273 | reverse complement strand
TATAAGCCATATCTTCAGGTAAACCTATAATATTTAAATTAGCTTTTGAAACAGAATTATTATAAATTTTTTTATTAGATAAATCTACACAAAGTTTAGGTATATTTGTAATAATACCGTTTTCAAAATTTTTAGTAGTAAGTATTAATTTTGTTTCAGAATTAGATAAAATATAGTCTATTCTTTCTTTAGGGTATTCTACATCTAATGGCAAAAAAGCAGCTCCTATTTTTAATGTGGCTAAAATTGCTATAATACTTTCAATAGATTTTTCCATAAACAAACTAACTACATTACCAGATTTTACATTATTTTTTAATAAAATATTTGCTAATTGATTTGCTTTTTCATTTAGTTCCTTATAAGTCATATAATTTCCTTCAAAAAATACTGCATTTTTAGAAGGTGATAATCTTACTTGTTCTTCAAACAATTCTGCAACAGTTTTATCTTTAGGGTACTGTGTTTTAGTATTGTTAAAATCGAATAATATTTGCTTTTTTTCATATGGAGTTACAATATCTATTTGACTTATTAACATGTTTGGTGTGCTTGTAACCTGACTAATAATATGTAAAATACGTTTATGCATAGAGTTAATATAATTTTCGTCATACATATTTGTTTTATAATCATAAGAAATATTAAGTGAATTTGTATCATTAAAGTCAAAAATGTGTATATCTAAGTCATCAGACATAGTATCATTAAAAGTCCAATCACTATTATGTGGAATTTCTTCCATTTTTTCATTCATTTTTGTTATTTGGTAAGACATTAAAATATTGTATAAAGTTGGTTGGCTAGAGTTTCTTTTTCTTAAATCTTCTATAATATATTGATATGAATATTTTTGGTGTCTTAATAATGCCATACTATCTTTAGAAATTTTAGCTAAAAAGTCACTAAAAGAAACCTTAGAATTTACACTAATTCTAAAAGGTAATGTGTCTATAAACATACCAGTTGTTTGCTTTTCTATGTAATTTGAACGGTTTAAAATAGGTGTCCCAATTACAAAATCATTAGAGTTACAAACTCTACTAATATATATAGAATATATTGCTATTAAAAAATTATATATTGAAATTTTTTGCGATTTGCAGTATGACTGAATTTGTGTGAATAAACTTCCATTAATAGTATGAGTAATTCTATTTGCAGAAATAGAATTTGAATCCAAATTTTTGAGAGTAGGAATACTAACTGTATCTGGAACAGTTTCATATACAGTAGACCAATATTCTTTATCTTTTTCAAAGCGAGAACTTAATAGATATTCTTGCTCGGATTTACAAAAATCCATGTAAGAATATTTTTTTTGCTCATATTTTGTATTTTTTAATAAAGATGAATAGTAATTTATAATTTCATTTACTGTTATGCCAAGTGACCAAGAGTCAGAAATAATGTGGTGAGTATTAATAATAAAACCACCATAACCGTTTGGCAAACGAAATATTACAAATTTAAATAAAAGCTTATCAAAGTCAAATAAAGGTAAAGAAGCAAGATAGTGCTCATATTCTTTAACAGATTTTTCATCTTTTAAATCAATAATGTCAATGTCGAAATATGAAAAATCTTTTACATATTGCTTAATTTCATTATTATCCATTTTTAAGCAAATTCTAAAACTACTATTATTTTCTACAAATAATTGAATAGCTTGTTTAAATTTTTCAAAGTCAAGTGGCTGTTTAATGGTTAAAGAACCACATATATTGTTTATGTTTGAGCCTTTATAATATTGCTCAGTTAGCCAAATAGACTTTTGAGGATTTGTTAAGTTATACAAATTTTCCATAATAATTCCCCTTTTCTCAAAATGACCATAACTATGTATGATTATACAAAAACAAATAAAAAAAATCAACTATTAATAAAAATAAAAAAGCAAAAAAATGTAAATTTATAAATTTAATTTTGGCTTTTTGTATAAATAAAGATTTAAGTAAAAAAATTAAATAATTAATTAAATAATTGTTTAAAATTAATATATTTGTAAAAAATATAAATAAGCAAATTAAAAGTAAATAAGTTTATATTATTGTAAAAATACAAAAGCATTTTGCTTTAGTAAATATGATTTAATTTATTAAATATAAGTTTGATTTAATTAAACAAATTTGGTTAATTATTATAAATTGAGAGAAATATATATGAATTAACCAAAATGTAATTTGTAAAAAATGGAAATATAGAAAAATAATTTATAAAAATTAAGATTGGAGATATAATGGAAAGATACATAAAAAGACAAAAAAGTAGAAGAATAAAGAAATATTTTTTAGTAACTTTTATTAGTATATTAATTTTTATAATAATTTTATTATTATACCAAAATTATATGAACATAGATATTAATAAAAGTGTTAGATTGGAAGAAAATAATGTGGAGAGAACATCACAGACATTTAATTATGCACATAAAGAGGATGAAGAGTTACAAAATATGATAGAAAAAACAACTAGTTGCGTAGTAGGAATATCTAAAATTAAAAATACAGGGAGTACAATATTTTTAAATGATGGCGTAGGAGAGTTAGGGCTAGGAAGCGGAGTTATAGTAACAGAAAACGGATATATTCTTTCAAATGAACATGTAACAGGAAAAAAATTTAGTAATTGCTATGTTACTTTAGAAGATGGAAGGTCATACAAAGCTAATGTGGTTTGGTCTAATTCTAGTCTAGATTTATCAATTTGCAAAATAAATATGACTGGGCTAACATATGCAACACTTGGAAGTTCTGAAAATATAAAAGTAGGCCAAGCTGTATATGCCATAGGAAATCCAATAGGATTTGAATTTCAAAGGACAGTAACAGCAGGAATTATAAGTGCTGTAAATAGAACAATAAAATTAGAAGAAAAGCAAGAAAATGAAATAAAAGTATCTTATATGGATGATTTAATACAAACAGATGCAACAATAAACCAGGGAAACAGCGGGGGACCACTTATTAATGCAAATGGTGAAATAATAGGAATAAATACAGTAAAAATAACATCAGCAGAGGGAATTGGTTTTGCTGTTCCAATAGATGTTGTAAAACCTATTATAAATAGATTTTCTAAAGAAGGAAAATTTGAAGAAGCAACACTTGGAATATTTGCATATGATAAAAATATGATTTCTTATATAGACACATCAATAGAAATAGAAAATGGAATATATGTTGCAGAAATAACAAGATATTCACCAGCTAGTCAGGTTAATTTAACAATAGGAGATATTATTACTAAAATAGATAATACAGAGCTTAATAAAATGAGTGATTTAAGAAGATATATATATTCAAAAAAGCCAGGAGACAAAGTAACACTTACAATATATAGAAAGAATAGAGAATATCAATTAGATATAATTCTGGGAAAATAGGAGAGAAGAAATATTTTGAATGCCAGAGTTATATAATACTAAATAGGAAAAATTGAAAAGAATAAAAAATAAGAGAAAGTAAAATTAAATTTTACTCTCTCAATTGTTTTGGTGAGCCAGGAGGGATTCGAACCCCCGACCCTCGGCTTAGAAGGCCGATGCTCTATCCAACTGAGCTACTGACCCAACTAAATACTTATTATTAGAAATAAGTACATTTATTAATATAACATGTTTTTTTGTAAAAGTCAATGAAAAAGTATTAAAAATATTAGAAAAGTCTGTAAAATAGATGTCGTCATATGTCAAACAAAAAAGGTTGATATTCTGTTAATTATGTGGTATAATATAGGATGTTACAAATTTTATAGAGAAAGGTGTGCTGAGCTATGAGCAAAGCGGAAGTTGTAACTAACAAGGTCCAAAACACTGAAAATGCCGCAAATGGGCGGCATCTGAAACCTGGAGAAATCCCCTGTGCTTTAAAGGGTACGGATGTATGTCCGAGACCTGGTGAGTGCAGCGGATATGCGCCTCGTTTGTGTGACAGATGGGAGCGCCACAGCGGAAGGTGATTTAGACCAACAAACATTTCTAGTAAGGGTCCCTCAAATGAGGGACCCTTTTCATATCAATTTTTATCTAACATTTGTTGTATATTTCAGTATTAGAGTTAATTATATTAAATATATTTAATTTTTCCAAAATGCAATATATCCTTGGTAAGCAGAATATAAGTCAAATTTACTTGAAACTTCATAAGGAGAATGCATTGATAAAATAGGAACTCCACAATCTATTACATCTACACCTTTATTAGCAAGGATATATGCAATAGTTCCTCCACCTCCAACATCTACTTTTCCAAGTTCGCTTACTTGATATTTTACATTATTATTTTCAAATATATGTCTAATTTCTGCAACAAACTCAGCATTTGCATCAGATGCACCAGATTTTCCTCTAGCACCAGTATATTTGTTAAGTCCTACTCCTTTTCCTAAATAAGAAGCATTATTTCTTTCAGAAACAGATGCATAGATTGGGTCTAATGCAGCATCTACATCTGCAGATAACATTTTTGATTTACAAAATACTTTATCTAATAAGTTTGGTTTATTTATACCCATTTTATTTAATATTTCTGCAATAAATGTATCAAATACATGTGATTCCATTCCTGTATTTCCCATACTACCGATTTCTTCTTTATCAGAAATTATACATACTGCTGTTTTTTTAGGGTTATCTATCTTCATTAAAGCTGTTAATGAAGCATAAACACAGATTTTATCGTCTTGACCATAACCTGCTACCATGCTGCTGTCAAATCCCATACTTCTACAAGGCATTGCAGGAACTAATTCTAATTCAGAGCTTGTAAAATCTACTTCTGTAATTCCGTATTTTTCATTTAAAATATTTAAAATATTTAGTTTAACAGCTTCAGTAATTTCTTTGTCATATGGAATGCTACCAACTAGTAAATTTAAATCTTCTCCATCTATTCCATTTTTTAATTTCTTTTCCATTTGGTCTTGGGCTAAATGTGGTAATAAATCAGTTATAGTAAATATTGGGTCAGTTTCATCTTCACCAATTTTTATTTCTACTTTTTCACCATTTGCCTTAACAATAACACCATGAATAGCTAAAGGGATGGTTGTCCATTGATATTTTTTAATTCCTCCATAATAATGAGTTTTAAAAAATGCTAATTCAGAATCTTCATATAATGGATTTGGTTTTAAATCTAATCTAGGAGAATCTGCATGAGAACCTATAATATTTAATCCATTTTCAATGTTATCTTTACCTATAATTGCAAGATACATACTTTTTTCATGGTTAATATAATAAATTTTATCTCCAGCTTTTAATTCTTTAATTTTTTCTATATCTTGAAATCCATTTTCCTCTGCTATTTTCTTTGAAGTAGCAATAATTTCTCTTTCTGTTTTTGAATTATTTAAATAGTTTATATATCCTTTCGCATATGAAAAAACGTCTTGTTTAGTGTCGTTATTTAATTCTAGCCAACCATTTTCTTTAGAACTAAATAATTTCTTTTTTAAATCTTCTAATTCTTTTTTTGGCATTAGTAAATCTCCTCCTTAAAAATAATTTACTACATTTTATCATATTTTTCATTTTTTAGAATACCCATTTATAAAAAATATATTTGTTTTAATATAAATTTAAAAATTATTTTTTGTATGTTAAGCAATTAATGTGATTAATTTGTTACAAAATTAATTAAAATTTAGTTAGTAAAAAATTAAAATTTCTAGAAATTCCATTTGAAATTAAAATTTGTGAATTTTAAAAGTAAAATATAATTAGAAAAAGTAAATTCTAGTTACTGGTTAAAATTTATTCTTAATTTACCTAATCTATTTACTTTTAGAGAATTTTGTAGTTTAATAGAAAAAGATTAAAAAGAAAGGGATGTTAATTATGGAAGAAAACAAAAATGAACCAAATAATGTAAACGAAAATGTTGGACAAAATAGTACAAATGAAAACATGCAAAACAATAATATGAATCAAAATAGTCAAAACAATACAAATTTAAATGCACAAAATAATGTTAATCAAAATTTTCAAAATAATATGGGAACAAATATGAATCAAAATGCAAATAATTATGCAGGACAAAATGCATTTAATAATGCAAATGTAAAAAAACAAGCTAAAGAAGCAACAGGATTTTTTAAAGCATTTTTTAAAGACCCACTTGGAAAAATTGCAGAAATAACAAAAAAACCAAGTAATAAATATTTAAAAATTGCTGCAATAATACTCGTTGTTTGGCTTGTAATAATTTTTATGCATAATGTATTTTCTACAGCAGAAATATATTTGTTTAGTAAATATGGTAGTTTTCCAAGCTTTTTAGAACATTTCTTTTCAAAATTCTTAGATATAATAAAAGAATTAATTGCACCAATATGCTCAATAGCAATAATTTCAGCATTGACATATGGATTTAGCAAAGAAAAGAATAAATCTTTTATGCATATTGCAAGTAGTGTTACAATTGCAAAAATACCAGTAGTTATTGCAGAGATAGTTGGATTATTAACATTAGTAGGTTCTAAAATTACTACAGTTACTATTCCTTTTGCAGGTTTTTGTGGAATACTATCAATAGTGTTATTATTCTTTACATTAAAAGATATAGTTGGAGAAAAAGAAAACAAAAATATTTTTTGGAAATTTGCATTAATTATGGGTATATATTATGCAATTGAAATTGTACTATCATTTTTAAAAATTTATATTTAATATTGTAAAATAATATAGTTAGAAAATAAATTATAATGAATAAATATCTATAAAAAATAATAAGAAACATAAAGGCACTTAAATATTGGTAATTATAGATTTGTTAAAGAACATATTTATAAAATACTAATATTTAAGTGCTTTTTATGGTAAAAACAGAAACTAAATAAAATTTACATTCTTCATTACTGTAAGTTCCTGTATTAATAAAAAATTTTTAGTTTTTGCTTGAAGTAATAATTTATTTATGTTTGAGCAGACATACCGTAAAGCAAAATACCTTCATTATCTTTATAAATTTTATCGAATTGTGAAAGTGGAAGAGGATTTTCACCAAGTCCAGCTTCTATGGTATATCCTGGTTTGTTATATTTAGAAATAAACCAATCTTTATAGCCAGCAAAACTAGCGTTATATGGAACTTCTTCAACTTTATATCCTGAAAGCTGTGAGAATTTTTTCGCAATTTCTAAGGCATTTGCAGGATTATAATTTAAATATTGCCAGAAGATAACTTCTCCTTGAGTATGGTAAGAAATTGTTAAATTAGGGTTATGTGTTAATGTAAAATTATATAAAGCAAGAGATTCTGGTTCTGTTAAAGGACCCTCACCAACATAGTCTCTTGGGGATGGTTTGTTAAATCCTTGAGCAAATTTTATTTTTTTTGCTTCTTCCCAATTAGCAGGAAATTGCAAATTTAAATCAACACCATTAAAGTTTGCTTTCCATCCACTTGGAAAAGGAATATTAGGGAAGTTTCTAGCTATTTGCATGTAATTACTAAAAATTTCGCTATTTTCTGGTACATTTCCTGTAACTAAATCAATACCATCAGGGTTAACCATAGGAACTATAAATAAAGTGGTTTTGTTATATAAATCCCTTACATTAAAACCATGTAAATTGTTATTTTCTTCATATGCGATGCAAAAGTTTTCAATAAATTTCATCATTAGTAAAGAGGTAATCCATTCATTTGCGTGAATTCCAGCATGATAAAGTATTACATTGCTTCCTTTACCTATTTTTATACATGGAATAGTTTTTCCAAGAACACTATTTCCAATTATTATACTTTGAATAAAAGTGTGATGAGATAACAATTCATGTATGTTGTAAATTAATTTATTGTAATAATACGGTTCTTTAGTATTAACTATAGAGCCATTAGAATTTTCCTCCATTTTATACCTCCAATAATTAATATTAAAAATTAAATTTAATTTTGTTTGCATTAACTTGTGTACAAAACTAATTAGTAAATAAGTATTTAACATTTATTAAATTTAATAATAAGTTTTTTAGTAATGTATCAAACAATTTTTAATTAAGACAATTTAATATTATAATATGAATATAAAATAGAGTTTGATAATAAATTTTAACTGAGGATAAAATTTATAAAGCTTAATTAACAACTAATCAAATTAATAATATAATAATTAATTGAATTAGTTGTTAAAGTTGAAAATGAAATTAAACTTTAACTTTGACTTTGACTTTTAAATTTATATCCTATCTTTTTAGATATAAATTCTTTAAAATCTTCTGAATTACCAATTTCAAATTTATCTTTTTCCATAATAAAAACATCTTCTTTATTAATATAAAGATAAAATGCATTATTATTTTCGTATACTTTAAATAATTTTCTATATTTTAAAGTGTCTTTTCCGTATTTATTTTTCACAACAAAATTTTCATCATAAAAAATGTATGTATTAATTAAATTTCCTTGTATTTTTTCGCCTTTTATTTCTTTTTCCGATTTTCTATAAGGTTCTATAAATCTGTATGCTAAAAATCCTATAAAAATTAGAGCTAGTAAAATTAACGAAACATAGTTTTTTAAAATAATTTGATATGACATTCCTATGATAAGAATTAATCCCATTACAGCTGTATATGAGTAGTATTTTAGGTTATTTTTCTTACCATGAAATTTAATTAATTCTAAATATTCGTCTTTATTTAATGCAGTAATATTTTTAAATAATATTTTCATAAATACCTCTAATTG
>FR901527.1:18548-22903 GCA_000438355.1 Clostridium sp. CAG:273 | reverse complement strand
TACACTTATAATTATATAATAATTAATATGTAGTGTAAACTTTATAATAAAATAATTTGTGAGAACATAAGAAACAATTTATGAAAATATCGTAATAAGATTGCTTATGTGCTATAATTTCACTATAATATGTAAAAAAATTTTTATTTATTACAATTTAGGAGGGAAAGAATTGGAAAGAAAAGAAGCAATTGAATTATTAAAAAAATATAATGAAGAGGAATTTCATATTAGACATGCTCTTACAGTAGAAGGAGTAATGAGATATTTTGCAGAACAGATGGGATATGATGAGGATTTTTGGGGATTAGTTGGACTATTACATGATGTGGACTTTGAAAGATATCCGGATGAACATTGTAAAAAGGCACCAGAATTATTAAAAGAAATTAATGCTAGTGATGAAATGGTACATGCTATATGTAGTCATGGTTATGGAAGTTGTTCGGATATAAAACCAGAACATGCTATGGAAAAAGTACTTTATGCTGTAGATGAGCTAACTGGTTTAATATGGGCTGCAGCTAAAATGAGACCCTCAAAAAGTACAAAAGATATGGAGGTTTCAAGTTTAAAGAAAAAATTTAAAGATAAAAAATTTGCAGCAGGATGTTCGAGAGATGTTATAAGTAAAGGTGCAGAAGTCCTTGAAATGAGCCTAGAAGAATTGTTTGAAAAGACAATTTTAGCAATGAGAAGTTGTGAAGATATTGTTGAAGAGGAGCTAAAGGAAGTATGTAAATAGATGGAAAAGTTAGTACAGTTGGACATAATTATAAAATAATTAGATTAATATTTATAATTTTAGAAAAAGCGCTCAAGAATAATGATTGAATAATATATTTTTAGTTGTTATATTAATAAAGAATTAATTTAATATATTATTAAGAGGAGAATATGGATGCAAAGGAATAAGGAAGAATATTATAATATTACAAAAAATGCAAAGCCACATTTAAATGTACTTAATTTTTTAAACTTTAATGTGTTACCGGGAAAAGCTGTTGACTTAGGGTGTGGTGCAGGAAGAGACACTATAGAGTTACTAAAAAATAATTGGAAGGTTTTATCTATAGATAAAGAAGATACAGAATCTATTATAAGAGAACAGCTAAACCAAAAAGAATCAGAGAATTTTAAGTTTGAAAAATGCTTTTTTGGTGAAATGAATTTGCCTAAAGTAAATTTAATTGTTGCAAATTTTAGCCTACCTTTTTCAAAAAAAGAGTTTTTTAATGACATATGGAAAAATATAACTAATTCTCTTTCAAATGA
Organism: Clostridium sp. CAG:273; assembly: GCA_000438355.1. Taxonomy (GTDB): domain Bacteria; phylum Bacillota; class Clostridia; order TANB77; family CAG-508; genus CAG-273. Next base: position 21,628 of record FR901527.1, on the reverse strand, counting down.
ACGGTTATTTTGTTGGAAATTTCTTTGGAAAAAAAGATACATGGGCAGAAACAAAAGAAAATATAATATTTTTAACAGAACAAGAAGTCAAAGATCTTTTTAGTAATTTTGAACTAATTCAATTTAGTGAAATAGAAAAAGATGCAACAATAGCTTCTGGTGAAAAAAAACATTGGCATGTATATGATATTATTGCACAGAAAAAAATTTTTCAAAAGACTGTTTGACAGAATTATAAATTGTGTTGTTATATAGTTACATTAAACAATGTACTCTCGTTCGGGATGTGTTGTTTACCTGTATGTGTATTGTAACTGCACATACTTTTTTTATTATAATGCAATCTTAATGCAACCAGGAAATATTGTCAGATATACACAGCTAAAAATAGGCAAAAAAATACTACCTCAAATATTCTTAGATATTATGAATATCCTCAAATACTGTGAGATAGATTTTTAATCTGGTCGGGGCGACACGAATCGAACGTGCGACCTCATGGTCCCAAACCACGCGCTCTACCAACTGAGCCACGCCCCGAAATATATAAATTTGTCTTTAACAAAGCTGACTAATATAATATAACACATTTTTTTTAATTTTGCAACATTTTTTTGAAAAAATCTATTGAATTAATTTTAAAATCAAAGTATAATAGTTATATAATGCAGTTGTAGCTTAACTGGATAGAGCATTCGGCTACGAACCGAAAGGTTGGGGGTTCAAGTCCCTCCAGCTGCACCATATAAGAATATATGATTTTTAGTTAAAGCACTTGTTAATTAAGTGCTTTTATTTTTGTATTATCTGTCAATATTTGACATACAAAATTCTATATGCTAACATATAAATAATAAATAAAAAGGAGTGAAAACTAATGAAAACAAGAAAAATTGTATTAATTATTGTTCTATTAATTGTACTTCTTCTTATAGTTATTTGGGGAATAAGAGAGTATGTTTTATGGAATGATGGAAAATTACAGAAAGATAATCCAATGTCTAAAGAAGAAGTTTTAGAATTATTAAAGAAAGGAGAGGAATATCCTAATTACTATATTTCTTTTGTTGATTCTAATAATGCAAAATATGATATTTATGTAAAAGATAATGTGCTTGTAGAATATTATAACAACGAATTTTTGTTAAGAGAAGATTATAACAATAATGAATATATTATGATTTCTAAAGCAACAGATAAAGAAGTAGCAGGAATTAGTCATAGTTTGAGAAAACAAGAATATCAGCAAGCAGGTATGGATTATTCTATTGTAAATAAACTAGAATATAAATACTTGGGAGAAAAAGAAGTAGACGGAAGACAAGTTATTTATATACAATTAGAAGATGAATCAGCTTATACTAAATTTGTAATCGACAAAGAGACAGGAATTATAGTAAATAGAATAGACCTAAGTAAAGTATTTATTTTTACAGCACATAAAAATGAAACTAAAAGAGAATTAAAACTAGATGTAGTAACAGATGAAAATGTGGCTAGACCAGATTTAAGCGGATATGAAGTAGTAGGAGAATAGATTTAATACCGATAAATAAAAATATCATCCTTTTTAGGATGATATCTTTTTACGAAAAATTATTCTAATAGAGATTGTAATGCTTATAATTACAGTATATTATCATTTATATAAAAGGCAAAAATCATAGTATTAAAAATAAAAATAGGACATAATTATTATGAAGTGATATGAAATAAATATATTATATAAGTAGAAAAATGTAGAATTATGTTGTATAATGTAAATGATTAATTAATTTTAGGGAGTTTTATGGAAGAAACGAAGAAATTAAATTTTCACCAAATTTTGTGGTACTTTATAATTTTCAGTATTATAGGTCTTTTAATAGAAACACTATTTTGCTATTTTACATCTGGAGTTATCGAAAGCAGAAAAGGGTTATTATGGGGACCTTTTTGTCCTGTGTATGGAGTTGGAGCAGTAATATTAATTACTTTATTAAATAGTGTGGATACAAATAAGTATTTTAAACTTTTTATATATGGATTTTTTATTGGCTCAATATTAGAATATCTTATGAGTTATGTATTAGAGGCTATGTATTCAGTTAGATTTTGGGATTACACATATACAGGAAATTCTATTAACGGGAGAATCTGTATATTATATTCTTTATTTTGGGGAGTTTTATCTATTTTTTTACTAAAAGTTGCTAAACCTAGAATAGACAATTTAATTAATAGAATTCCTAAAAGTATAGAGAAAAAAATGGATATTTTTATTACTATATTTTTTATAATAAATGTAATTGTAACTGTTTGGGCAATACAAACTTATGAAAATAGAGCTGCTGAAATTTATAACGGAACTTACAATAATAAGATAAACAGCAACTCTACAAATAATTCTATATTTGAGAAGATAGAGGAAAAACATTTTACTAATGAAAGAATGAAAAAAACTTTTCCAAATTTAAGAATTAAAGATAAAAATGGAAAAGAAATTTGGATAAAAACAATTTTGTAGTTTTTATACTATTATTAAGTTTAATTAAATATAAAACCAATAATACCGAAGATAATAAATAATATTCCAGAAAGTTTTTTCATAGATTCTTCAGAAATATGATTACTTAAAAATTTACCAAAGAATATTGCAATAGCATCGCAAACAACCATCCCTAAAATAGCACCAATTATTAAGGAAAGTTTTAAATTGGGGTATTGAATTCCAAGTCCAATTGAGGCTAAAAAAGTTTTATCTCCAATTTCACCAATAATTATAGAAATTGCTACAATAAAAGTATATCCAAGTTTTAAATTAGATATATTTCCAAAACTATGTAATTTATTAATAATACCGTCTTTCTTACTATTGTCCATAGATAGTAAGACTTTTTTTGGTATAAAAGAGTATAATCCTATTAAAATAAACGAAATATATGTAAAAATTTTAAGAGTATTTTGCAATAAATAATTGTCAAAAAAATTAATACTACTTCCAAATAAAATAGCTATTCCATGGCTAAAAAATGAACCTATAGAGACGCCTAATAATATTTTAATTGGAGTAGTTTTGTTAGCAAAAGATATCATTAATA
>FR901527.1:4679-18497 GCA_000438355.1 Clostridium sp. CAG:273 | reverse complement strand
CCTAATTCTGTAACAAAAACTAAAGCAAATGCAATGAAAACTGCATAGAAAGACATATTAAAATTCATTCCTTTCATAATTTATAAATGGTATATTAAATAATTTATAAAAATATTAAAAATAATTAAAGCTTAAAAAATAATATTTTTATTAAGATAAATTTAAAAATCTTATTTTCTCTTTCATTTGTAAAATATATATTCAAAAATGTAAATTCTATGTGAAAATTAATTAAAACAATTGCAAGAATAAAAATTAAATGATAATATTTGAGTGGTAAATTATTACGGAAATACAAATTTAAGGGAGGAATAATTTTGATACAGGTAAAAAATGTTACAAAAAAATACGGCGCATTTAAGGCTGTAGACAATATTAGCTTTGAAGTTCAAGATGGAGAGGTTGTAGGATTTTTAGGACCAAACGGAGCTGGAAAAAGTACTACAATGAACATGATTACAGGCTATATAGACCCAACAGAAGGCGAAATAATAGTAAATGGCGTTGATGTTGCTAAAAAGCCTAGAAAAGCTAAAAAGCAAATAGGATACATGCCAGAATCTGTTCCATTATATCAAGAATTAACAGTTAAAGAATTTATAAGATATATGGCAGAGATTAAATTAGTAAAACATAAGGAAATAAAAGAAGAAGTCAATAAAGTTTTAGAAGAAGTTGGACTAAAAGATGTACAAAATAAACTAATTAGAAATTTATCAAGAGGCTATAAACAAAGAGTAGGAATAGCGGGTGCATTAATAGGAAATCCAGATGTAATTATTTTAGATGAGCCTACTGTAGGGTTAGATCCGAAACAAATAACAGAAATAAGAGACCTTATAAAGAAATTAGGAAAAAGTCATACTGTTATTTTAAGTTCACATATTCTTCCAGAAGTAAGTCAAATATGTGAAAAAGTAATTATTATAAATAAAGGAAAGATTGTAGCAATTGACACTCCTTCAAACTTAGAAGATAAAACTAAATCTAAAAATACAATATTAGTTACAGTAGAAGATCCTAATGACAATATGAAAAATATTAAAAATAAAATTAAAGAAGCAGAAAAAATAAAACTAATAAAAGACAATAAAGACGGAACAAAGCAATATGCAGTTATTTCAGATACACAATATGACTTAAGAAAGAAATTATTTGATGTTTTACCAAAAGAACAAATAGTGATATTTGAGCTAAAGAAAGATGAGTCTACATTAGAAGATGCATTTATTAGTTTAATAAATAACACCAATGAAGTGTCAAAAGAAAATGTAAGTAACAAAATAGAAAACGATGAAAAGAAGAAACTTAAGGATAACAAAAAAGAAGACAGTAAAGAAGTAAATAATAAACTAAATAAAGAAGAGAATAATAAAGAAAATAAAAAGTCAGACAATAAAATAGATAAAGAAGCAGATAATAAGACAGATAAAAAAACAAAACAAAAAGAAACAAATAAAAATAATAAAAAGGAGGAGAAAAAATAATGTGGCCAGTATTAAAAAAAGAATTAAAATCTTATTTCTTATCTCCAATAGGATATATATGTATAGGTATATTTTTAATAATATTTAGTATTTTCTTTTATTTAACTGCAATTCAAAGTGCAAGTATAGAATTAGGAAATTTATATTATAACACTGCTATGTATGGACTAATGCTTATTATTCCAATTCTTACAATGAGGCTATTTGCAGAGGAAAGAAAAAATGGAACAGAGCAATTACTACTTACATCACCAAGAAGTGTTACAGGAATTGTTCTTGGAAAGTTTTTTGCAGCATCAATAGTAGTACTTATTACATTAGTAATTAGTTTAATATATTTTGCAATATTAATGTATTTTGGCTCACCAAATATAGTACCTACTTTAGTAATGATGTTTGGATTTTTACTATTATCAATGGCTGCTATTTCTATAGGAATGTTTGCATCTAGCATAACAGAGAACCAAATAGTAGCAGCAGTTATTACAGCAGCAGTATTAATACTTCCATGGTTTTTACCAAATATAAATACTTCACTTGAAGCACTTGATTTAATGACTAATTATTCAAAATTCCCAGCAGGATTACTATCTGCAACAGAAGTAGTTGGATTAGTTTCATTTACAATAATGTTTATAATATTTACAATTATGGTTTTAAAAAGAAGAAAAGCTGTAAAATAGAAAGAGAGGGAGAAAAGTGAAAAAAGAAAAAAACAAAAAACAGCAAAGTGGCGGAAATCAAGAATCTAAGCAACTAATTAAAACTAAGGAAAGAAAACCACACAATAAATTAAAATTAGTTGGAAATATTTTTATAACTTTAATAGTAGTAGCAATAATAATTGCTGCTTATGTGCTAATAAATTGGGGAGTAGAAAAACTTGAAATCCAAGATGTAGATTTTACAGCAGATAAAATTTATTCTATAACCCAACCTACTAAGGATAAACTTGCAAATTTAAATAAAGATGTAACAATTACATTAATAAATATGCGTGTATATACATCTGTAGTAGATTTAGCAAATCAATATGCAAATTTAAATGAACATATAAAAGTTGAGCAAATAGATGATATTTCAACTAGACCAGATTTAGAAAGTAAATATAGCTTAACATCAAATGATTCAGTAATTCTTTTTGCATCTAATGGAAAAGATAAAATAGTTGAAACATATGATTTAGTAACATATGACTCTACTACAAATGCTACAATAGATAAAACAGAAGAAGCTTTTACAAATGCAATATTAGACGTAACAGTGGAAGATAGACCCAAAATATATTTCTTAGAAGGACATAGCAAATATACAAAAACAAATTTAGCAAGTTTGCAAACTGCTATAGGAGAAGAAGCAAATGATGTAGAAAACATAGATATTTTAGCAAATACAAAAATGCCAGAAGATTGTGATGTTTTAGTAATATCAACTTTATCAGAAGATTTAACAGATTTGGAAAGAGACGAAATAATAAAATATATAAAAAATGGTGGAGAAATTTTATTGCTTCAGGATCCAGGTGTAACTATTAGTAAAGATTATAAACTTCCAAATTTCCAAAAAGTTTTAGACGAATATGGTATAAGTATAGAAAAAGGTATAATATTAGAAACAGATGCACAAAAAATGATTCAAGGAGCTCCAAACTTTATAATAAATGATGTAACATTAAATTCTTCTATAACAAAAAATGCAGGAATGAATATAAGTGCATGCTTTATAAATGCTGGTGCAATAAACTTTGAGAAGCCTGAGAAAATGGAAGAGTTAGGTGTAGATGTAGAATATTTAACAGCTTCAACCTCAAATGCTTTTTATAGGACAAATTTAAATGTTATATCTGCTACAAAAACAGATTCAGACCAAGATTTACCATCTTCTACAACAGGTGCAATAGTAACTAAAAAAATAAATGATGAAAAGGAATCTAAATTAGTAGTATTTTCAAATGCAGTGTTTGCAACAGATACAAAAATTCAGGTTGCAAATGGACATTATATTTATGCAATAGATTTATATAATAACAAAGATATTTTATTAAATTCTATTTCATATTTAACAGAAAGAGAAGATAATATTACAATAAGAAAAAATGTTGAAGTAACAACATATACAGTAACAGAGCAACAACATAGAATTATATTAACAATTATATTTGCAGTTCCAATTGCAATTATAATATTAGGAATTGTTGTATGGCAAATTAGAAGAAGAAAAAAATAATGAATAGATTTTAAATCCCCTCATAATTTTTATGAGGGGGTTTTTTAATGAAAAATAGTCTAAAAGTGGTTCTTGTAATTATAGGAACCCTAATAGGAGCAGGTTTTGCTTCAGGAAAAGAAGTATATATTTTTTTTAACCAATATGGAAGTTTGGGAGTATTAGGGGTAGTTTTATCTGGAATTTTTATTTCTATTGTTATATATAAAGTTTTAAAAATAACCAAAGAGAATGAAGTACAAAACTATAATAATTTAATTACAGGGATAAGTAAGAGTAAAAATATAAGTAAGCTTTTAAAAAACATAATAAGTGCTTTTCTTTTAATATCATTTTTTGTTATGGTTTCAGGTTTTGCGTCATACTTTTATGAACAACTGGGCATAAATAGTGTAGTTATGTCAATTATAATGGCTATTTTGTGTTTTATTACATTTAATAAAAATATAGAGGGAATTACAAAAGTAAATACAATTTTAATACCTTTTTTAATAGTTTTTATAGTTATTTCTGCAATACTAAATAGTAAATGTTTTATAAATAATTTTAATTATATAGATGTTAATATGAGTATAAAAAATGAAATTAGTTTTTCAAATAATTGGGTAATTTCGGCAATTCTTTATGCAAGTTATAATAGTATAATTCTTATCCCGATTCTTATAGGATTAAAAGGAATTGTAGAAAAGAAAAGTATAGGGAAAATATCTTGTTTAACTGGAATTATATTTATGATTTTGGGAATAAGTTTATATTCGCTACTTACAAGTGGGCAAAATTATGTACAATATTTAGATATTCCAATAATTTTTATAATGAAACAATTTGGAAATATTTATAGCAATATATATGGGATTGTTGTAGCAATAGCAATATTTACATCTGCAATTTCTGCAGGATATGGATTCCTGGAAAAGTTTGAATACTCGAAAAGTACATATAAAAAAGTATCTGTGATAATTTGCGTGGTATCTGTATTTGTTGCAATGATTAAATTTTCTTATTTAGTTGAAATACTATATCCAATTTTTGGATTACTTGGATTTATACAGATAATTTTAATACTAAAAGCTAATAAAGTATTGAAAAAATAAGAAAAAACTGATATAAAATAAAAAGAAAATACTATGGAGAGAAATATGGATAAAGAGAAAAAAAATAAGGTAATAAATTTTAAAAATTTTATTAAAAGTAAGAAAAATAACAAGAACTTCAACAATAATAACAACATAGTAAAAAATACAAATGATGATTTATTAATAAACGAAGAAAGAAAAGGTAATTTGAAAGAGAAAGGGCAAAATAATATAAATAGTGAAACAAAAAGACTATCTAATAAGAGTAAAAGAATTTTAATTATTTCTGCTATTTCAATTATTTTAATAATTATATTAATATTAGTTATTGTTTATCTTGCAAATGAAAATGCTAGAGAATTTATGGATAAATACTTATTTGGAAAAAATATTTCAGAAGAAAATGCAGAAGTAATTGAAATGGAAAATGAAAATGGTACGAGAGTTGTTGGAAATGGTAAATTGCTTGGAGTATTAGAAAATAATACTTTAAAACAATACAATGTAAATGCAAAAATGGAATCTGAACTTAATGTAGAAATAAATAATCCGATTTCAGATTATAAAGATAGATATTTAGTAATTGGACAAAAAGGCGGTAATAAAGCATATTTAATAAAAGATTCAAAAATATTATGGGAAAAGGAATTAGAAGGTAATATTTCTCAAGTAAGTGTAAATAAAAATGGTTATACAAGTATCACATTAACAGGTGCATACAGAACAATGGTTGATGTGTATGATGCAGGAGGAAATAAGCTAACAAGAATATATCTTGCTAATACAATTGCAGTAGATACAAGTATTTCAAGTGATAATAAATACTTGGCATTTGCAGAAATAAGTACTTCTTCTACAAGTACAAAGTCTAATATTAAAATCTTGTCAATAGATAAAGCAAAACAAGAAAATACAGAAGCAATTATATATACATATGAAGTACCAGATAGTGCTTTAGCAATAAATGTTAATTACATAGATAATGGAAAATTAGTATGTATGTTTGACAGTTCGGTTCAAGTAATTGAAAATAATACTCCAAAAACTATAATGGACTTAAAAGAGGATAAAAATATAAGCTTTGCAGGAATAGATTTATATGACAGCACATTTAAAGCAATAGAGGAGTCTTCTGGATTATTTAGTGCAAATACTAAAGTAGAGATAATTAATATAAATAATGAAAAGAAAAATGTATATACAGTTAAAAGTGTAGCAAAATCGGTAAAAACCAATGGAAATGTTATAGCATTAAATTTGGGAACAGAAATAGAATTTATAGACACAAATGGATGGTTAATAAAAAGATATAATTCTTCTAGTGAAGTTAAAGATATAATTTTATGTGATGGACTAGCAGGAATTATATACAAAGATAAAATAGAATTAATTAGTTTATAAGAAAGGAGGAATTTAATATGGCTATTATTATTGATATTGTAATTGTTGCAATTATTGCATTATGCCTATTTTTAGGATACAGAAGGGGGCTTACAGGGTCTTTACTAAAAATATTGTCTTTTGTTTTAGCTATAGTAATTGCATTTATTTTATTCAAACCTGTATCAAATTTAGTTATAAATCATACAAATTGGGATGACTCATTAAAAACTTCTATTGAGCAATTTATAACTGAGAAAACGTCAACACCTGAAGAAAAGTCTAGTCTCCCACAAGTTATAGTAGATTATATAGATGAAACAATGGCACAATCTGTTAATGAAGCAAAAGAAGTTGCAATAGAAAATACAGCTCAAAGTGTTACAAATTTAATAGTTAATGCAGGAGTTTGGATTGCAGTATTTATTATAGCAAGGATTTTACTAATATTTATAAAATTTATAACAGCTTTAATTGCAAAATTACCAGTTATTAAGCAATTTGATAAATTAGGTGGAATTTTATATGGAATATTAGAAGCTTTTGTAATATTATATGTATTATTAGCAATAATTTCATTTATAGCTCCAATGATAAATAATGCAGAATTTATAGATGCTTTAAATAAATCATTTATAGGAAGTATGCTATATAATAACAACATATTATTAAAAATATTGTTTTAATTAATTGTATTTTGTAGTAAAGTCTGGTATACTAATTTATATTATTTTTAGGAGTGAATAAATTGAAAAAAGCAAAAGCAGAAGATATAGAAAAAGAAGAGAGAAAATTATCAAATAAAAATTATAAAAGTAGTAAAGAAGAAAAAAAGAAAAAAAGAAAATGGCCAATTGTTTTATTGGTTATAGTAATAATTATAGGAATAGCAGCAGGTGTATTTTATTATAGAATACAAAAATTAGGTGGAGGACTAGGTGGAACTATAGCAGCTACATTAGGTCATGATGAAGAAACTAGAAAAAACTTAAATACTTTAACAACATTAGTTTTAGGAGAAAGTTTAAACTTAACAGATACAATTATGTTGTTTTCATATAATCCTAGAACTCAAGAAGCATCAATGCTATCAATTCCAAGAGATACATTTGTTGGGGATGACCCAGATGAAGCTACGGCTTGGGATAAAATAAATTCAGTTTATCAACTTGGTGTGGACAAACTATTAAAAGATGTTAGCGAGCTAACAGGGATAAATGTAGAAAATTACGTTGCTGTGGATACATCTGGTTTTAAGGAATTAGTAGATACAATAGGTGGAGTTACATTTAATGTTCCAATGGATATGAAATATGATTCATACTCACAAGGATTACATATAGACTTAAAAGCAGGGGAACAAAAGTTAGATGGAGACAAAGCAGAACAATTAGTAAGGTTTAGACATAATAACGATGGAACAACATATCCTGCAAGTTATGGTTTAGAAGACGAAGGAAGAATGAAAACACAACAAGCATTTTTAACAGAGCTTGCAAAACAAACTTTAACAGTTGGAAATATTCCTAAAATTATAGATATACTAGATATAGCAAATAAATATGTTGAAACAAATATGGATTTTAATATGTTAAAAGACTATGTTCCATATTTAGTAGAGTTAAATTTAAGTGATGTGAAGAAAGATACATTACCAGGAGAACCAGCATTAACTAATGGAGTTTGGGTGTATTTAGCAGATGAAGAAGATGCTCCAAAGGTAATTGATGAACTATTTCCTAAATCAATGTTGTATAACATTGAAGAAGCAAATGATACAAATACAACATCAAATTCAACAACAAATGAGGAAATAAATAATATATCATCAGAAAATGAAATTAGTTCTACAGGTACTTCTAGTATAGATAAAGAAGACATAAAAATAGAACTTTTAAATGCTACAGACAATATAAAAAATATATCAAAAATGTCCAATTTATTAGAAAACTTAGGATATGATGTTACAAAAACCGGAAATACAAATGCAGCAAGCAAAACAGTAATTATAAATAGAAGCAATGTTGAAGAAGGGTTTTTAGGCGAAATAAAACAAACTTTAAAAACGGCAGAAGTAGAAGAAGGAAGAGAAACTACAGTAGATATTACTATAATAATTGGGCAAGATTATGAAAATTTACAGTAATATTAAGATAAAATAATAAAAAGAAATCTCAAATTAAATGAGATTGAATCAAGCTAAGCTAAATTGATTTAAATGAGATTAGCTTGAAGTGAATAAAATTAGATTAAATTTAGTCAAATCAAATTAAATTAATTTAAACTAAATTAAAGTGAAATTTAATTTAAAATTAAGATAAGATTGAAATAAAAATGGGGGCAATAAATTTTATATTTAATGTCCCCATTTTGTTTTTTAGATTTTTAAATGTTTATAACCTATATAGTTAGATTTTCCACCTTTTTTACGTTTCTTTTTAGACTTTTTATCAGGTTTTAGTAACATAAATAGAATTACCAAAACTAATATAATAACACAAATTTTAAATAAAATATCCCATGTGCCAGATTTTATAACAGTTGTATCTGCAACTAAATTAGTAGAATAATTTTTGTTGTCTATTGTGTAAGTAATTTTTCCAACTACTTCACCAGCAGAAATTGGAGCAGATAAATTATCATCCAATTCTATTTTTGGTTGCAATTCTTCTACACTTTGTTCTTTATCTATTATAGCTGTTATTGCATTTTCTGGAGATACTTTTAAATTAGATGTATCTTTTGTAGCATCTGCTACATTTATTTCTTTAACTACATCTTCTGGTTCTAATATATTTTCCAATTTATAATTATCAAATGCATAATTAAACAATGTTTTACAATCTGGGTAACGAATACTATAACCCTCTTTTGTAGTTTCTGCACCTAATACTACTGCAATTACTTCTAATCCGTCTTTTTCTGCACTTGCTATTATACAAGAACCAGCCTCTGTAGTATAACCTGTTTTTATACCTGTTGCATATTCATAATAGTAATTATCTGGTCCGGGAATATTATTAACCCTTAACAAATCATTTGATGTATTAAAAACTCTATCTTCTTTGTTATATTTATTTGTTTTAGGAAGTGAACATTGAGTTTTCTTTACTATATTTCTAATAGCGTCATATTTCATAGCATATCTACCCATTAAAGCTAGGTCATATGCAGAACTATAATGATTGTCATCGTGAACACCATTTGTAGTAACAAAATGTGTATTTGTACATCCTATTTCCTTTGCTTTATTGTTCATCATCTGCGCAAAATTTTCTATAGAACCTGCAATATGTTCTGCTAAAATATTTGCTGCGTCATTAGCAGAAGGAATTAAAAGTACATTTAAAAGTTGCTCAATTGTAAGTTCTTCACCTTCTACTATACTAGCATGAGAATAACTTGGTGGGACTGAAAATATTGCATTGTGGCTAGCTGTAGCAACATCTGTTAATTTACAATTTTCAACAGTAAGTATTGCAGTCATTATTTTTGTTGTACTTGCAGGGTACCTTTGCTCATTGGCATTTTTTTCATATAAAATTTTTCCTGTAGAAGATTCTATTAAAACACATGCAGGAGAACCAATTTTAATGTCAGCACTTGCTGCTAAGGAGGTGATATTAAGCAATATTTGAAAAATTAAAAAAGCTATAATTGTAAGTATAAATTTTATTTTTAAATTTAATTTCATTAGTAAACTCCTTTGTAAAATATCTATTAATATACCGTAAAATTGAAAAAAATTCAATAATTTCCTTTACATAAAAAGAAAAAACTTAACTAAAATTTTATGCCAAATAATGACAAAATTTTATTAGAAAATCTAAATTATATAACTAGATGTGGATAATGTAGGAAAGTTATAAAATAAAATTGAATGAAAATAAAAAACTAAAGAAGAATTTTTTAATGTAATGTAATTTCTGCCTTATTAAAGTAAGGCATTAGTAAATACAAAGAAAGGATGGATATTAATTATGAATAATTTAACTTTTAAACAAAAGATAATTTTTGGAATAATAATAGCTACAATGGTAATTTTTATATTAATTTATTTTATTATGAATTCAGGAAATTTAACTGGTAAAGAAGGAATAGATGAATTAAGTGAGGAAGAAGGAATGCTAGATATAGAGGATATTAATGAAATGATAGAAGGAAGTGAAGAAAATGAAATTATGAAAAATGGAGAAAATAATAAAGACATAACATTAAATGGCGAAGTGGTAAATGCTGAAAGTAGCAGTATAAATAATGGAAAATTAGAAAATTTAGAAGAAATAATTGTACATATAACAGGTGAAGTTAATAAACCAGGAATTGTTAATTTAAAAGAAAATAGTAGAATAGCAGATGCAATTAATGCAGCAGGTGGGTCAACTAAAAATGCAGATTTAAATAAAATAAATTTAGCATATATATTGGAAGATGGGCAGAAAATTTACATTCCTAATAAAAGTGAAGAAATAGAAAATAATGAGTATATTATAGACGGTAGTGGAAATAATGCTAAGAGTAATAGTTTGAAGGAGGTAGGAAAAGTGAATATAAATGAAGCCATGCAGACAGAGTTAGAACAACTCCCAGGAATTGGACCATCTTTAGCAACTAGAATTATTGAATATAGAGAGCAAAATGGTAAATTTAACAATGTAGAAGATTTGCAAAATGTAAAAGGTATAGGAGATGCTAAATTTAATGATATAAAAGACAAAGTAACAGTTTAAAAATAATAACTCAATACAATTTATAATATTGATACATTGTGGAAAATTGATAAAGAAAATTGCTGTATAAATGAAATATTAGAAGAAATATTAGCAGAATATTATAGTATTTTTAAAAAGAAAAATATAGTTCCAGAAATAAATATATGTAATGAAATGATTTATAAAAATTTAAATAAAAATTCTTTGATAAGAATATTTGAAAATATTTTATCAAATATGATTAAATACAGTGATGGGAATTTTAAAATAAAATTAGAAAGAAGCGGGAAGATAATATTTTCAAACAAAGCAAAAAAATTAGATACAACAACTGTACAAAAAATTTTTGACAGGTATTTTACAGTAGAAAATGCAAACAATGTAACAGGAGTAGGGCTCTCGATAGCTAAACAATTAGTAGAAATAAATAAAGGAAATATAATTGCTAAATATATGGATGGAAATTTAGTTATAGAGGTACAACTTTAAAAAATAAATAAAAAGTCAGAGAAAAATTAAAAAATAAATGCTTTACAGAATTTTCCCCCCAACTATTGACAAAGAACCAAAAAGATAAATTAGTGAAGAAAAATAAAATAGCCTGTATTCTTAGATACAAGCTATTTTTTGATTTTGTTGGTTGCGGGGGGAGGACTCGAACCTCCGACCTTTGGGTTATGAGCCCAACGAGCTGCCAACTGCTCCACCCCGCGATGTATTGACGAAATTAATTATACAACTTATATATGTGTTTTGTCAACATATTTTATAAAATTAAGTTACTATAGTATATTATATGATGAATTTAAATAAATATTCTGTTTTTGAATAAATTAATTTATAGATTTGTTTATAACGTAATGATATAATATAAAAAATAAAGTATAATTTGTCAATAATTTTTAAATAAGTATTAGTGATATAATAATGTAGAGAAAAATAAAAATACTGTGATAATTTTGGTATAATTGAATTATAGGTTATTAAATACAAATAGGGTGAGAGGTTTGGAAAGAGAGAGGTACAGACATTTAAATAAATATTTAATAGAAAAATTTGGAGAAAGAACTTTAAAAATATGTGTAGATGGTCATTTTTCATGTCCGAATAGAGATGGCACATTAAGTAAGAGTGGATGCATTTTTTGTAGTGAATGTGGTTCAGGAGAACTAATAAAGGATAGCGAAAAAGATATTACAACCCAAGTGAAAAAATACTTTGAAAGCTATAAATCAAAAAGAGCAAATAAGTTTATAGTTTATTTTCAAAATTTTACAAATACATATGATACAATAGAAATTTTAAGAAAAAAATATAATGCAGCCTTAGTAGATGATAGAATAGTTGGAATAGAAATTGCGACAAGACCAGATTGCATAAACAAAGACATTGCAAAACTAATTAATGAATATTCAAATAAATATTATGTTTGTGTGGAATTAGGTTTGCAAACATCAAATAATAGAATAGGTGATATAATAAATAGATGCTACACAAGTGAACAATTTAGTGAAGCGGTTAAAATTTTGCGAAGGTATAATATTGATGTTGTAGCACATATTATGGTAGGACTTCCAATGGAAACGCAAGAAGATATAGCAAATACTGTGAAATTTATAAATAATCATGATGTACAAGGAATAAAAATTCATTCAACTTATGTAGTGAAAAATACAAGATTAGCAAAAATGTATGAATTAGGAGAATATGTGCCTATATCACTAGAATATTATTTAGAAAACCTTGAGTATATAATTACACATTTACGAGATGATATTATTATACATAGAATTTCAGGAGATGCACCAAAAGACTTGCTAGTTGCACCAGAATGGAATTTACATAAAAAATGGGTATTAAATGGAATAGAAAAGATATTGAAAGAAAAAAACAAGTGGCAAGGAATGAATGTAATGGAGTTTTAATATGACATATTATAGTATATGAAAAAGTATAAGAGAAATTGAAGAATATATCTATTTAGTAGTTTGGCATAGATACTTTTTTCTATGTTTACTAAATGGGATGCATTTCAAAATAACTCTTATACTTTTTTATTTTATACACCAACACTCATAGTTTCAGGTAATGTTGAACCTCCATCTATTACATAACCTTGTCCAGTTAAATAAGATGCTTCATCACTTGCTAGAAATGCAGCAAATTCACCTAATTCTTCTATTGTACCAAGTCTTTTCATAGGTATACCTTTTGCAATTCCGTCAACTACTGAATTTGGATTATCTTTATTTGAATCTTTTGCAATTCCTTCAACCATAGGAGTCATAATATATCCTGGGAGAATAGCATTTACGCGAATTCCTTTATCAACTACTTCAGCAGCAAGTCCTTTTGTAAAACCTAAAACTGCAGCTTTAGTTGTAGCATATGCAACTTCACCTGTATCTGCTACCATAGTTCCAGTAACAGAAGATAAATTAACAATTGAACTTCCACTTGACATATATGGAACAACTGCTTTTGACACATTCCATGTACCTTTAATGTTAATATCAAAATGAAAATCTCTTATTTCATCTGGAGTTTCTAAAAACGGTGTTAGCTTTGCTACACCAGCATTATTAACTAAGATATCAATTTTATTATACTTTGCAATAATTTTATCAATTGCATTTTTAATTTGTCCGCTATCGCGGATATCAACTGAGTATCCATCAACATCATAACCTTCAGATTTTAAGGTGTCTACTGTGTTTTGCAATTTCTCTGAATAATCAAAAATAGATACTTTCGCACCATGTTTTAAAAATATTTTTACAATTCCTAAACCATTTCCCATAGCTCCGCCAGTAACAATGGCAATTTTATCTTTTAACTTCATAAAAAAACCTCCTTTAGTGAAAATTATACATATAAAAATAACAAAAGTAAATATTTATTAAGAATAGATTTATAAAATGTAAAATAAGGATTATT
>FR901527.1:956-4642 GCA_000438355.1 Clostridium sp. CAG:273 | reverse complement strand
CAAAATGTGATATTTTAGATATATTTAAAAATTTCCTCTGGGTATAAAATTTTATTTTTGTTTTTAAATTCTTCAATATCTATCCATTTAGCAATAGTCTCACCATGATCATCTATTACTTTATATTCTTCGTGGTAATTTTTATCAGATATTTCAATTGAGTAAAATAAAATTAATTCATGAGCTTTTTTTCCTTGAAATGTAAATATGTTTTCAGATATGCCTAAAAAATCTTTAACTGTAATATTAATATTAATTTCTTCCAAAAATTCACGTTTTAGAGCTTCTTCGCTCTTTTCTAAGAATTCAATACCTCCGCCTAAACATCTGTAAAATGTTTCATCTTTTACTTTGTCATAGCCTTCTGAAACTAGTATCTTATTGTTTTTGATAGCAAGACCTAAAACTATTGGTCTTATTTCTTTAAATTTGTCCATATTGACCTCCTATAAATTAAAATAATACAATTTTTCACTGTTATTTAAAGTATCTAAAAATATTGCACCAAATTTTTCATAATAGTTAATTAACCCTGTTTTTAGATATAACTTCTTAAATCCTCGCTTTTTTTCCATTCTTTTTGGGTAAGTATAGAAACTTCTCTTAAAAACTTTTGTTTTTCTTTTATATTATATATTTTTAGCATATTGCCTCCAGTTTTATAAGATTTATAACATTACTTATTGTTTTAAATTAAAGCAAAATTTTAATATATTATATATTACTTTTTGGCAAGATACTAGTAATTTTAGATTATTTTTTGCATATTAAAATATTATATGACAATCTATAAAATAACTATACAAAACATAAAAATACTAAATCGGTGCATGATTTAAGTGCTATATGACTAATATATTCTTGGGAGATACAATAGGATTAACAAAAATAGGGAGAGAATATGCTATGCAAATTGATGATATAGAGTTTAAAAGGAAATCTTGTTAATTATAAAAAAATCATATAAAATAAATAAAGCAGTTAAGATAATTAAAAATAAGAATACAAAAAAATTACAGAATTGAAGGCTAAATGAATAAAAATAATAAAAAAACATATTATGAAAAAATATATAATTTGGCTAAATTTATAATAGATAATAATTAATATTATACTCATAAAAATATTGATACCAATCTAAAAAATAATAGAATTATTAGTAAATAATTAAAAGAGCATTATACTTTTATTTTATAGAATGGCAATTTGTAAAACATAATGAAAAATGTATTTCGTTTCTCATAACCCGAAGGTCGATAGTTCGAGTCTATCCCCCGCAACCAATTTATATATCACTAGAACTGTAACGGTTTTAGTGATTTTTTATTGCCTAAAAATTGGTTGCGATAATGCTTTAAAATAGCATTCTTATGTCAAATTGGGTAAAAATTGGGTAAAATAAATACCTCAAATGCCATAAATATCAATAAAAATTCATTAAAATTTTATACTTACATTACAATGTTATAAATGTTTTAAATTTTAACATAATTTAATAATGTAAATTGCAATAAAATTTTTAAATTTATAGTAAAAAACTTTTGGGAAAGAGATATCTAATCTCAAAGTTTTTTACCTTTTACATCGTGAAAATTTGTAATTTGTGAAAATTAGAAAAAAGTTCAAATTAAGACCTTGTTGGTAATAATAAGTTTTCTAGTGCATAGCAAGCTTTTCTATTATGAGAAAGTAGTGGATGCACATAAAAGTCAAGTGTAGTACTTATTTGTGCATGACCTAGTCTCGCAGAAATTACTGCTATATCAATATTTTGTGCAACTAGTAAACTTGCATTTGTATGTCTTAATCCGTGAAAATTAATTACAGGTAATCCTATTTGACCAACATATTTTACAAACCATTTGCTAATCGTAGAAGGATGCATAGGTTTACCATCTGCTTGTACAAATAACCTATCAGAATTCGTCCATAATTCGCCGTAAACCGATTTTTGCTCTTCATACCATAACTTATATTCCTCAAGTAAAGAAATGATAAATTCAGGTATTGCAATTTCTCTAATGGAGCTTTCTGTTTTTGGAACTTTTGTGAAAACTCCCATATCGGATAGATATTGACTAGAACGATTAATACTGATAATTCCATTTTTAAAATCAACATCTTGCCATTCTAGTCCCATTAACTCGCCTAAACGAACACCAGTAAATACTGTAAGGATGATTGCAACTTTGTATTTAGTATCTTCGCTAGATAATAGTTCTAAATTTTCTAGTAATATTTTAGTTTGCTCATCATCATATGATTTTCTTTTTGGTTTTCTAGCTTTAGGTGGTTGAACACGTTCAGCAGGATTCGCCACTATTAATTGCCAATAAACTGCTTTATGAAGCATTGCTCTTAATAATCTGTGATGCTCTAAAATTGTTTTACCAGATAAGGGCTTTTTTGTTTTTGAACCATTGTTACCTTTTTTCCTAACTAACTGAGTATCCTTTTCAAGTAAGTCATAGAATTTCATAATGTCAGTTGGTTTAATTTTGTTAATATAGAAATGTCCAAAGTATGGTAAAAGCCTTGTTTCTAACATTCTACAATAACGTTTATATGTTGATGGAGCAAGTTCTTTTGAACCATAATCTCTTTTCCATATCTCAGTAAATTCAGAGAATTTAAGAGATTTACCATCAATTACTAAACCATTTTGTACTTCAGTAACAAATTTTGCTAGTTCAACTTCTGCATCTTTTTTTGTTCCATGGACTGTTTTTCTGTGTATCATAAGTTTTCCGTCTAGGTCAAATCCTTCAGATACTGTTAGCCTGTAACTATTTTTTCCTCTTTTTTCTATACTCCCAGCCATTACTTATTTCACCTCCTTTCAAGTATGCCTATGGGTGGGAGGAGTATGTATATAACTGTTAACAAAAACATTATATAATAATAGTTAACAAATTACAATAGATTTCAAAAAGAAACTTAAAAATTTTATAAATAGATAAAATCAGATATTGCGAAAAGTGATGAATATCTAAGAATTACTGGATTTTTTGTGAAAAATGTGATATACTTCATACAATAATAAAAAGTAGTGTATGTTAAAAGAATAATTGATATAAATGTAATTAAAGTAGTAGGAGGACAAAAATGAGTAAAAAAGATACAAAATCTAACAAAATATTAAAAGTAATTTATTATGATGAAAATGCAGCGATCGACTATGTTACAATAATGAATGAAGGAAATATAACTGTTGAAGAAATAAATAAAGCAATTAGTGGAAACAATGCAGAAGTTGGAATAGAAGGAAGTGCTTCGGTAAAAACATCATTACTAAAAATGCTTAATCTATCTTTAGGAGTGAAAGCAGGAGCATCAGGACATCAATCTAATGAAAAAATAGTGAATTCAACTATAACTACTAATATAATGACTGAATTTATAAAACTAGCTGATTTAGACTCTAATATAAAAAAATTGACTGGGTTAAGATTGCGTATTGATGAAGATACTTTAACATATTTAAAAAGTGTTTTTCCTTATTTATCTTTATTGAAAGATCCTGAAAAGATTGATGAACTAAAAGAAATTAATATTGAGAAAGTGGATGAGGTTATTCTTTCGACAAAAGGATACTTTGAATTTTTGGCTTATAAGGATAATGTAGAAGAGTCGGTATTAAGATTTAATGTTGATTGTTTTAGAAATAACTATAAATTTGGGGATTT
>FR901527.1:0-950 GCA_000438355.1 Clostridium sp. CAG:273 | reverse complement strand
AATAACTATAAATTTGGGGATTTATTAAAAATGGATCTTTGCTATTACGGAATTAAAGTAGGAACAACCAAAAAGGAAGAATTAAAGCTAGAAAATGAAATAAATACGGCAAAGAAAGTACTATCGGAAGAAGATTTAAGTATTAACATACAAAGTTCTAATAATGAGTTACCAATATATGATATAATAATTGCAGGAGTGAAAAATGATTGAAAATGAAAAAGTAATAATTTATACAGGTCCTACAAAGGCATTTAATGAATTTACAATGAAGTTTTATGAAAAAGACAAAAATAACTACAATTTAACTAAATTGGTTAATTTGAGTGAAAGTGAAAGGAATACATTATTAGTAAAGATTCCTGGACAGGAGCAGAAAAAAGATAGTAACTTTGAAGAAAATGTAATTGATTTATTAACTGTGTCTAGTAATGAATATTCTGGAGTTACAGAAGCTGTAACAAGTAATTTTGTAAATTATATTTCTAAATATAATATTAGTAAACTGATTATACAAAATCCACCGATAGAGATTATTAATGATTTGAAAAAACAATTTGATGAAAAAGATATTTGTGAATATAATTATGATTACGGAAAAATCAATAATAAACTAATAGTAAATTTTAAAAAAGATTGTAATTCTATAATTTTGGGACAAGAAGAAGCATTAGAAAAAGTAATACAATCTTTAATAATTCAACAAAAATTAAATAAGGATAATAAACCAATTGTAATAATGCTATATGGACCATCAGGGGTAGGTAAAACAGAGACTGGTAGATTATTAGCAAAATTATTGGGAGAAGAAATGTTTTACAGTCAATTTTCTATGTTCCAAAATGAAGGACATTTAAATTATTTATATGGAAATAAAATTCAGGAACCATCATTTGCTAAAGATTTGTTAAAAAGAACATCAAACATAATATTTTTAGATGAATTTGATA
>FR901526.1:7209-10483 GCA_000438355.1 Clostridium sp. CAG:273 | reverse complement strand
TTTTATTCTTTTTTGTTACTTTGTCTACTGGTTTTATTGTTTTATTTTATGTTTCTCTATTGTTTTATTTACTGTTTCTTTTTATATTTTACTGTTTTATTTTATTAATTTGTTCTGTATGATTAATAAATAAATGTGGAACAATTTGTTACTTTATATTTTCTTGTGCAGAACAATTATATCATCTCATTATGAGATTGTATATTTCTTTTGCATTACATTTATATTACATTTTAATTACTTATAAAAAATTCGTAATCTCTTTAATATAATTTTTATTGAAATAAACACATATCTTTTACTTATAGTTACTACAGCTTATCTATTTTAAAAAATTTAGACAAATTTTTCTAATTGCTAAGTACCTCATCTAACACCTTTGCTAAATACTTCATACTAATTAAGCATTGGTCTAGTGTATTTCCTGTTGCACCTACTTCTATTAAACTTGCTGCTTTTGATACTTGTTGATTATATCCCGACTCTCGTAATATTATTGGCTTAAACAAACCTGGATACATCTCATTTGCTTTTTGTTGTACTTTTATAGCAAATTTCAGGTTTTGTTGCCACTTAGGGTGTGGTATACTACTTCCATTTCCCCCTACAACAAACATTATTTGTGCTGCATATTCATCTCCTATTTTTACTGTAGGCGCATATTTATTGTCTCCTACAGCATCTCTATGTACATCTATAACTATGTCTGTGTTTTTATTTTCCTCAAGTAATTTTGTTACTGTATTTAAAGAACTTGTATAAGAGCCTGTATATGATGGATAATCATGATAGTTTTCGTCATGTATTATATTATATCCATATGATTTTAATTGTTCTGTTAATTCCCTTCCTACACGTATTACACTAAAATTTTTATCTGTGGTTCTAAAATTTCCTGTTTGTTTATATTGATATTTTTCACTTGCTGTATAGCTTTCACATGAATGTGTTTGATAAATTATAATATTATCTTTATTTATTTCTAATTTGCTTGGATCTAATACTTCATTTGTTAATTTATAATCTGTTTCATTTCTTATTTTCACTCCATAATATTCTTGTGAATATCTTGGACTTACATTTGATTCTAATACTTCTGTTTTTAATCCTGTTTCTGCATGTTCTATATTTTCAGACAGCTTATTGTTAATTTCATTACTATTTTCCCCATTATTTCCTACATTATTTGTATTTACATCTTCTGCATCTTTTTCTGCCATTTGCTTATTATTTTTATCTGAATTCAAATTATCTATTACTCCTAAATTTACACTTAAAATATCTTCTATTGTTTTATTTTCTTTTGGACTACTACTATTTTCTTTATTATTTATCTGTGATATTGCAGGTATACTTATATCTAAACATGACAAAAAATTTTGCCAATTATTTTCTAATCCTAATTGTTTATTATTTTCATTTTGATCTTCATTTGTACCTTTGCTTTCGCTTTGATTTTCCCTTTTCACTTCACTTGAACTTTTATTTATATCTTTACTGTTATTTTCACTAATAACTTCCGCTTCACTACTTTTTTCTATACTGCTATTGTTTTCTTTATTATTTTTTACACTTAAAAAATATCTAGTAAGTCCTACTACAATAGTAATTATTATAGTTATTTTTACTAGATATTTTATAATGTCTTTTAAACTAATTACTGCCATATTAATCATATTAATATATTTCTCCTTTGTCCAAGTTCTTATATACTAATATATGCCAGTACATTTTAAATTATGACAAACTAATAAATTTAATCTTATACATAACCTGTTTTAATTATTATTAACAATACAAAAACAATAAATGTAATATTTTTAGTGAGACAAGGTCTTTAAATTTGTGCATACAAATTTAAAGTAGCATGCGTCCGCAGTCGAAATTAAAAATACTACATTTATTGTTGTAATACATTAACATAATATTATTGTTCAGGTTTCATAAAATTTCTATTTCATTTATTTCAAAATACTATAAATGTAATATTTTTATTTGTTTATTATACTTACAATCTCTTCTACATTTATATTTTCATCATCTGCTAATATATTAGCTTTTTTCTCTTCTCCTGTAATCATATTTTTTACGCTAATTACACCAGAGTTTATCTCATCTTCTCCTACTATTATTACATATGGAATTTGTAATTTATCTGCATATTTTAATTTTGCTTTTAGCTTTTTATCATTTAAATATATTTCTGTGTTTATATTTTTTTCTCTTAAAGAATTAGCTAGTATTATTGGTTTTGATAAATCATCTACCATTGGAATTACTAATACATCTGACATAGAAGCCTTTTCTGCTTTTATAAGTCCTAATTCATTTAATTTATAAAATAGTCTTGTTAAACCTATAGAAATTCCTACTCCTGGAAGCTTTTTGTCTGTGTAATATTCTGCTAAGTTTTCGTACCTTCCTCCAGAACATACACTTCCAAGTTCTCTATAATCATTCAAAAATGTTTCATAAACTGTTCCTGTGTAATAGTCTAGTCCTCTTGCAATTGTTAAATCCACTTTAAAATGTGTATCTGGAACTCCAAATATTCTAATATATTTTACAACACTTATTAATTCTTCTAATCCCAATTTAAATGTTTCATTTTCTATATTTAAGTCTTGTAGTTTTTGTAATTTCTCATCTGTTGTTCCATCTATTTCTATAAAATTAATAATTTTTTCTATTGCTTCTTTGCTTACTCCTATTTCTTCTAAATCTTCTATTACTGCATCTTTTCCTATTTTTTCGATTTTATCAATTATTCTTAAAATTTCTACCGAATTATCCTTTTGATTTATATATTCAAATAATCCATTTAATATTTTTCTATTATTAATTCTAATTGTAAATTCTTCAAATCCAAGTTCTTTTATTAAGTTATATATAACACTTGGAATTTCTGCATCATTTATAGTACTTAGCTCTCCATCTCCAATAATGTCTATATCACATTGATAAAACTCACGAAATCTTCCTTTTTGAGCTTTTTCTCCCCTATATACTTTTCCAATTTGATATCTTCTAAAAGGAAAACTTAAATTTCCATAATTCTTAGCAACATATTTAGAAAGAGGCACTGTTAAGTCAAACCTCATTGCAATGTCTGTATCTCCCTTTTGAAATTGATAAATCTGCTTTTCTGTTTCTCCTCCTGCTTTTGCAAGTAATATTTCTGATAGTTCTAATATAGGTGTATCTAGTGGTAAAAATCCAAATTTTTGATATGTTTTTTCTATTTTTTGTTTCATTTGCTCAAATAATATTTGTT
>FR901526.1:7124-7202 GCA_000438355.1 Clostridium sp. CAG:273 | reverse complement strand
GCTCAAATAATATTTGTTCGTTTGGTAGCAATTCCATAAATCCTGGTAATGTTCTTGGTTCTATCATAATCTTCATCC
>FR901526.1:0-7083 GCA_000438355.1 Clostridium sp. CAG:273 | reverse complement strand
AAAGTGTCAAACCATTATCTAATCAATTCTAGGTTTTAAATCAAAGTATATAGGTTTTTCTTCATATACAATAGTAGACTTTCCATGTCCTGGATAAATTATTGTATCATCTGGTAATACTAATATTTTTTTAGTAATAGAATTCATTATATCTTCTAAACTACTTGTTGGCAAATCTGTTCTTCCCCAAGTGCCCCTAAATATTGTATCTCCTGTAAATATGCACTTTTCTTTTTCACAATATAGTGAGCTTCCACCTTTTGTATGCCCAGGTGTATGAATTACTTTAAGCTCTATGTCTCCAACATGTAATAAATCTCCATCATCTACCCTAGAATCTGCTTCTATTTGTATATGGTTTATTCCAATATAATCTGTTAAACTAATATTTTGGTTATATAAACCTTCTACATCATATCTATGAATTAATATAGTTCCACCTTTTGCATCTCTTACTTGTTTTAATGCACTGATATGGTCTCCATGGCAATGTGTTAAATATAAATATTTTACTTTTGCATCTAAAATATCCAACATCTCTATTACTTTTTCTGGATTTCCACCTGGGTCTATAACCATAGCTTCTTTTGTATTTTCATCTTGAATTATATAGCAATTTGTTTTTTCTGGTATCCCACCATTTACTCTTATTATTTTTAGTATCATTTTAATAACTTCCTTCGTAATCTTTTCTTAAAAATAAGTAATCATTATTATTTATTTTCTATCGTTTATTTTTTTCTCTTAACTTCATACACACTATCTACTTTTCTTAAAGTTTTTAAAACTTTGTTTAATTCTTCTATATTTTCAACCTCAACAGTAACTTCTGCAATAACTATTTTTTCCTTTGTAGTTCTTGCATTAATTGCAATTAGCTTTGTTTTTATGCTATTTACAGCTGTAATAATATCTGCAAGAATACCAGTCCTGTCATTTGCATAAATTTCTATTGTAACATCATATGCTTTCTCTTCGCTCTTGCTCCATTCAACATCTATCATTCTGTTTTCTTCTGAAATAAGTGATTTTATATTTGTACAGTCTTTTCTATGTATAGAAACTCCTCTACCTTTTGTAATATACCCTACTATATCATCTCCAGGCACTGGATTGCAACATTTAGATAATTTAACTAAGCAATTGTCTATACCTTTTACTATAACTCCTGCATTATATTTTTTATCTTCATGTGGTTTTTGATTTGTAAGCTCTTCTATTTTCTTTTCTATGTTTGCCTCGTTATGTTCTTTTTTATATTCTTCTAATATTCTTGTAACAACTTTACCTGCTGTTATTCCTCCAAATCCAATACTTGCATACATATCGTCTGTATTATTAAATTTGTACCTATTTAATGCAGCTTGAACAAACTCCGGCTTAAATATTTCTGTATGACTTAATCCTAATTTCTTAAATTCTTTATCTACTGCATCTTTTCCTTTTTCTATATTTTCCTCTCTTTGGTTTTTCTTAAACCAAGAAAGTATTTTATTTTTAGCAGTAGAACTTGCCACAAATTTAAGCCAATCCCTACTTGGGCCTTTAGATTGGTCTGATGTTAATATCTCTACAATATCACCACTCTTTAGTTTTGTTACAATAGGCATCATTTTGCTATTTACTTTACAACCAATCATTTTATTTCCTATTGCTTCATGTATTGTATAAGCGAAATCAATTGGTGTACTTCCTTTTGGTAGTGCTTTTATTTGTCCCTTTGGAGTAAACACATAAACCTCATCTTCAAAAAGTTCTGTTTTTAAAGTTTTCATAAACTCGTCTGGGTCTTGTAAATCTTTTTGCCATTCTAAAGTTTCTCTTAGCCAAGATAATTTATCATCTGTTACTACAACATTTGCTTTTTTATGTGTTCTAAAGCTTGCTTCTTTATAAGCCCAATGTGCAGCAATACCAAATTCTGCAACTCTATGCATATCCCACGTACGAATTTGTACTTCAAATGGTGTTCCTTTTGGTCCAATTAATGTTGTATGTAAAGATTGGTACATATTAGGTTTTGGTACAGAAATATAGTCTTTAAATCTACCTGGCATTGGGTTATACAATTCATGTACGACTCCTAATGCTGCATAACAGTCTTTAACAGAATTTACAATAATTCTTAAAGCAAATAAGTCATATACTTGGTCAAGTGTAATATTATCCCTTTTCATTTTGTTGTAAATACTGTATAAGTGTTTTGCTCTTCCTGTTACTTCTCCTTCAATTTTTTGCTTTTTTAATGCTGTCTTTATTTGTTCCATTATTTGGTCAATAAACTTTAATCTTTCTTCTCTTTTTTTATTTATACCTTCAACTAACTCTCTATACTCCTCTGGATATAAATATTTAAAAGATAAGTCTTCAAGCTCCCACTTTAAAGAATACATACCCAAACGATTTGCAAGAGGAGCATATAAAACCATAGTCTCTCTTGCATTTGCTATTTGTCTATCTCTTGAAAGAAATTTAAGAGTTCTCATATTATGAAGTCTATCTGAAAGTTTTATTAAAATTACTCTTATATCTTTTCCCATAGCCAAAAACATTTTTCTATAGTTTTCTACTTGTTGTTCTTCTATGGTTGCATACTCTAATTTACTTAATTTTGTTACCCCATCAACCATATTTGCAATTTCTTCGCCAAATTTTTCTATAATGTCCTTTTTAGTAATATTTGTGTCTTCCACAACATCATGAAGAAGTGCAGCACAAATTGTACTGTCGTCTAATCCAAGTGTTGCTAATATATATGCAACTTGAACAGGGTGAATTATGTATGGTTCACCAGACTTTCTAAGTTGTCCTTCATGTTGAGATTTAGCCAAATCATATGCTCTGCTAATAAGTTTTGTGTCTATTTTTCTATTATGCTTTTTCATTTCTTTTATTACGTCATCCAACGTATATTCTTTTACTTCTGACATAAAATCACTTCCTTATGCTATAGCTTTTACTTTTATCTACTTATTTATATAGCTTTTCTTATATCTTTTATTGTAATTTGAACATTCTCATTTCCATTAAATGCGTTAACATCTATTGTTCCTACAATATCTACTCTATCTTCTATTTTATACTGCTCTGTCAAGTCCCCCATATTAAATCCTATTGAATCTATAAAAAAATTATCTTGTTTTAGTAAAATTTTCAAATGCTTTCCTTCTGATAGAGATCTAATTGAGACTATTTTTAAGTTTTCTATTAAAAACAGTGGCATTTTATTTTGCTCTCCAAATGGCTCTAATTGATGCAGTTCTTTTACATTTTCTATGCTAATATCTTTTAATTCTACCTTTCTTTCTATATTAATTACTGGAACTATCTCAGATATATCTTTTCTTTCTGTATATTCTATAAAAGCTTTCTTGAAATTTTCAAATTTATCTTTTTTTATTGTAATTCCAACCGCCATTGAATGTCCACCAAATTTTTCTAAATACTCTGAACATTCCATTAATGCTTCGTGTAAATCAAAACCTGGTATACTTCTTCCAGAACCTTTGCCTTCATCTCCATCAAAACATATTAATATACTTGGTTTAAAATACTCGTCTGTAATTTTTGAAGAAACAATTCCTGCCACTCCATGATGCCATCCTTCTTTACCAATTACTATAGCAGGTTTATCTTTTTCCATTATAATTTCTTGTACTGCTTCGTCATATATTTTTCTTTCTACTTGCTGTCTTGCTGAATTATATTCGTTCATTTTTTCTGCAAGCTTTTTTGTAGTTTCCCTATTATTAGCCAAAAATAGTTCTAAAGCTTCATCTGCATGTCCTAACCTACCACATGCATTTATTCTTGGAGATAGTCCAAAAGAAACTGTTGTAGAGTCTATTTTCTTGAATCCACACAAATCTATTAAAGTTTTTAAACCAATATTGTTTGTCCTTTCTACTAACATAAGCCCAAGTTTTGCAATTACTCTATTTTCGTCTACAAGTGGTACAATATCCGAAATTGTTCCAATCGCTGCTATGTCTAAAAATTTTAAATATTCTTTTTCTGGCAATTTCCAATCTGTTGCTAAAGCTTGCATTAATTTAAAAGCTACTCCACAACCTGCTAACTGGTTAAAAGGATATTTATTATCCTTTCTTTTTGCATCTATTACTGCAATACATTTTGGAATTTCCTCACCTGGTTCATGATGATCTGTTACTATAACATCTATTCCTATTTCTTTAGCATACTCAATTTCTTCTATTCCTGTAATTCCACAATCTACTGTTATAATTAGTGTAGTATCAGAATATGAAATTTCCCTTATTGCATTTTTGTTTAGTCCATACCCTTCTTCAAGTCTATTTGGAATATAAGTGTTAACATCTATATTAGAATTTGAAAAAAAGTTTTTAAGTAATGTAATACTTGTAATTCCATCTACATCATAATCTCCATAAATTGTTATCTTTTCTTTATTTTCTATTGCTTTATTTATTCTTTTTACCGCCTTTTCCATATCTGGCAAAAGAAATGGATTGTAAAAATCCATTCTTGTTGGATGTAGAAATTTAGCTACTTCTTCGTCTGTCTTTATTTCTTTGCGCACTAAAATACTAGCTAATAAATTACTTATTTTATATTTTTTGGCAAATTGTTCTACTTCTTCATTATTAACTTTGTTTACTTCCCACTTTTTTACCATATGCTCTCCTATTTTACTTGCTGTTTCATTCTTAAATATCCTAACTCTTCCCATCTGTTATATGCTAAATTTAGCCTAAATAAAACCTTGGGCTTAGCACCTGCTCTGTTTTTGTCAACTACACATGCATAATACCTAACATCTGGGTCTGTGTATTTCTTTAAATTGAAATATTTTGTATCTACTTCTTTTAGTGAATACTCATAATCATCATATGTTTCTTTATTAATTTGTTTAATTAAACAAAGTGTATCTAAAACTTCTTTTACAGTCCTGCTAACTGCTAAATCGTTAACATCTAAGTTTATTGGTAATGTTGTACTTTCTGTTAATTGTAATGTAGAATAAATAAACATATTAAAATTTTGAGCCAAATTTGAAAGTATTGTAGCCGTTTTCTTTATTTCTTCTCCTTTACCAATATTTGCAGTGTCTGTTTTTAATGTGTCATAAAATACATACTCTATTTTTTCTTTGTAATAAAAATTCATTATAACTTTTTTAAGTTCGTCATTCGTATGGTCTGTAATGTTTATAAAATAAATAGAATTGTCAATTTCTTTATTTGCCCATTCTACAGCTTTTATTGTTTTGTTAAATTCTGTTGAAATTTCTGTTAATCTTTTAACAAAATCTTCTTGGCTTTCTTTTGCCTCTTTTACAACAAAACCATTTTCATCTACTTTTACTTTTTTAGTGTCATCTGGTCTAAACTTAAATTCTAAAAGTTCTCCTTCTGTTTTACTTATTTCTTGACCATGAAGTTTTTGTATTTCTGGATTATTTATTATTGTTGTAATTAAACATAGTTTCATTTTGTCTTCTGACATTTCATTTGATATAATTAAAACCTTTTTCTTATGGACAAATGCAGTATATGCTGCTAAGTTTATTGTAAATCTACTTTTACCAGAGTTAGAAGGCATTGCAAATGCCATAGTTTCTCCCTTTCTTAATCCTTTAAATACACCTGAAAGAATAGGAAATGGAAAGTCTAATCCATTTGTTAAAGTATTGTCTCCCATTTCTAAAAAGCTTGTTAAATCTTTATTTAAAACAGCCTGTTTAAATTTTCCTGTAACCGTTACTTGATTTACCGCACTTTCTACTTCTTCCACAGACATAGACTTATATAAAACATAATTTATTATTTCTACTATTTTGTCTTGATTTTCCTTTATTGGATTTTCCAAATAGCTCTTTCTTAATGTAAATAATTTTTTAAGTTCTATATAAGTTTCTTCTATACTATAATTACTATCCATATATTCTGCCATTAAGTCGTCTTTAAGTTCTCGTATCTCGTTATTGTATTTTGGCAAATTAAATCCATCTTTAGCAATTTCTGGAGTGTATTTACTTCCTTCTGTAAATAAAACACTTTTATAAATCTCTGTACATTTATCATCTTCAAAATAACATTGTTTTTTTGTTACATAATATTTTGCTATTAACTTAGGATTTGTTAGTAATAATCCTAAATATATATGTTCTAGTGTTTCATTTTTTAGTTGTTTAGGATATATTCCAGTAGTATCTTCTTCCTCTTGAATTTCATCCTCATTATCCTCTATATTATTTATTTCATCTGCATTGTTTGAGTTTTCATTTTCTTCGTCGTCTTTTTCTTCTTCACTTTCTTCTGTGTCTACATCTTTATCTTCGTTTTCAGCCACATTGCTACTTTCTTCGTCATCGTTTATTTCATTAGCTTCGTTTTCGCTTTTTTCATTATTATTTTGAATATCCGACTTATTTTTCTTTCTTTCTTTTTTGTTCTTTGAGTTATCTTCTGTATCTTTTACGCTTACTTCACTACTTTCGTCATCATCTATAAAATTATCTGTATCATATCTCTCAGTTTCTTCTGAATAATCATCCTCTTCATCATTATATGCTTTTAACTTATTAAATAAAGGATCTTCTGAAAATTCGTCATAATCATCATAATCGTCACCATAATTGTCGTCATAATTTCCATCATTATTATACCCGTCTTCTTTATTATCTTCTTTTTGACTTTCTGTATTGGCTTCTTCTTTTACTTCGTCATTTGTAAAAAAGTCATCATCTGGTACATCTGCTGCATTTTTATATACTGTATTACTATCTTTATTTTTCTTTTCTACATTACTATTTTTAATTTTTTCAATTCTATCTAAAGCCTTTTTAAAATCCTTTTTACGTATATCTTGTTTAATTTTTTCCACTTCTGCTTTGTTTTCATCTGTTACTTTTAACTTTTGCAAACTTTCAAATAATTTTACAGCATAATTATCCATATATTTACTTCTCCTCTTTTGACTTTTTATGATTATATAACATATTTTTTTTCAATTCAATATTAGAGCAAAAGAAAAAATCTTTCTTATGATATTTTATTATCATAAGGAAGATTTTTTTCATACCCTTTTCAAATTACACAA
>FR901525.1:5942-7917 GCA_000438355.1 Clostridium sp. CAG:273 | reverse complement strand
ACTTTAAAAAAATATTAGAAAATAAATATATAACAAGAAAGAAGCGGATTAATAATTTGGAAAACGAATTAAAAAAGGAAAGTAATTTAATAAAAGAAAGTAACTTAGTGAGAGATTTAAAAGTAGAAGAAACAGGAATAAGACTAGATGCATATATAACTAGTAAATTAGAAGATTTATCTAGAAATATGGTGCAAAAGTTAATAAAAAAAGGAGATATACTAGTAAATAATAAAGAAGAAAAGGAATCTTATAAGGTTCAAAAGGGGGACCAAATACTAGTTGTAATTCCAAAGCCAGAAGAAAAAGGTTTAAAAAAGCAGGAAATTCCACTGGATATTATTTATGAAGATGAAGATATTTTAGTTGTAAATAAACCAAAAGGAATGGTTGTACATCCAGGTAATGGTAATCCAGATGGAACATTAGTAAATGCAATAATGGCTCATTGTGAAGATAGTCTTTCTGGAATAGGAGGAGAAATAAGGCCTGGAATTGTACATAGAATAGATAAAGATACATCTGGTTTATTAGTTATTGCAAAAAATGATAAGGCACATATAAATTTGTCAGAACAAATAAAAAATAGACAAGTAAATAAAATATATGTGGCTTTAGTTAAAGGCATTATTTCGGAAAATGAAGCTACAATAAATATGCCAATAGGGAGAAGTACAAAAGATAGAAAAAAGATGGCTGTAGACAAAAATGGAAAAGAAGCAGTAACACATTTTAAAGTTATAAAAAGATATAACAAATATACATATATTAAAGTAAAAATAGATACTGGAAGAACACACCAAATAAGAGTACATATGTCTAATATTGGGTATCCTATTGTTGGAGATATTGTGTATTCAAATGGTAAAAATGACTTCGGAATAGAGGGACAAATGTTACATGCTAAGGAATTAGAATTTAAACATCCTATTACTGGTAAATTAATGCATTTTGAAGCACCTTTACCAAAGTATTTTGAAGAAATATTAAGTAAATTAGAAAACATTATTATAAAAGATGTATAATAATAGAAAAATAATTGGAGGATAATTTGGAAGAAGAAAGATTACAAAAGTTTATAGCAAACCAAGGTATTTGCTCTAGAAGAAAAGCAGAAGAATATATTACATCTGGTAGGATAAAGGTAAATGGAAATACTGTAATAGAATTAGGGACAAAAATAAATCCTGCGAAAGATATAGTAGAAATAGATGGAAAGAAGATATCTAATATAACAGGAAAAAAAGTATATATATTGTTAAATAAACCAATAGGATATGTAACAACAACAAAAGATCAATTTAACAGAGATACAGTTTTAGATTTAGTTAAGGTAAAAGAGAAAGTTTTACCAGTTGGAAGATTAGATATGTATACATCTGGAGCAATTATACTTAGTAATGATGGAGAATTTATTTATAAAATAACACATCCAAAATATGAAGTAGAAAAAACATATAATGTTACTTTAAAGGGGCAAATAACAGATGAAGAAGTAGAAAAATTAAAAAATGGTGTACAAATAGAAGATTATATTACAGGTAAAGCTAAAGTAAAGATACTTAGAATAGATAAAGAAAAAAGCCTTTCAAGAGTAGAAATAATTATACATGAAGGAAAAAATAGAGAAGTAAGAAAAATGTGTGAAGCTATAGGAAGAAAAGTTCTTGCACTTCATAGAACTAAAATAGGCAATATTTCTGTAAAAGATTTAAGACTAGGTACATGGAGATATTTAAAACCTAATGAGATAAAATCACTATTGGACATATAATAAATAATATGTTAAAATATAGGAGAAAAAGTTAAGGAGGGCAAAATGGTAGAAGATAAAGAAATAAAAGCAACAGTATCACCATTTGCAATAAGACCTGGTGAAATAAAAGTTTTTGATGGAAAAGATGGATATGTTTCGATGAATCAAATTATCCATAAAATTAATGTGGGACATATTAATGATTTACATTTTAAAATA
>FR901525.1:5075-5937 GCA_000438355.1 Clostridium sp. CAG:273 | reverse complement strand
GATTTACATTTTAAAATATTAGAATTGGTAAATAAATTTGAGTTTATGACATCAAGGCAAATATTCCAAATGTTAGAATGGGAACATATAGATATAGAATCTCAAGATAAATTAAATAATAAATTAGAGCAATTAACAAAATCTAAAATTTTAACTAGATATTATTTTGATTGTAAAGATGGAAAAGGTGTATATCGTATATACTCTTTAGAAAAAATGGGCAAATATTTGCTTAATTCAAGAGGAATTGAGTGCAAGTGGCAACCTACAGATAATACTAAACCAGTTGCAATGGTAAAGAAAAGACTAGCAGGAAATCAAATAATAATTGCATATTTAAGAAAGGTTTCTGCATTTGATTCATATACTCCAAAGCCACAATTTACAGCAAAACAAAATGGGAAAGTATTTAAAGCAACAGGAGGAAGTGTAAAATTAACTAAAAATAATAAATCTATAGAGTTTGTATTTGAAATTATAAGAAGAGAAGATGAGTGGGAAAAGAAACTTGTAGATAAAATGAAATTATATAAAGACTTTTACGAGAATTTTCAAGTTGGAGATTCTGGATATATGAGTATTCCACAATTAATTATAGTTTGTGAAGATGAAAGACATATGGCGGAAACCTTTAAAACAATAGTATTAAACAATGTAGAAATTTCAAATATAAAATTATATTTTACTACAGATTTAAGACAAAACGAAGAAACTCTTGCTAAAACTTTAGTAGAATTTAAAGCAGATGAAATAACAGGAAAATATAGAATGCAAGATGTGGAAGTTAAATTATTAGGAATATAAAGCAAAGTATTGTTATTTATTAAATTAATTATAAAAAACTTTTAACATATTATAGAAG
>FR901525.1:521-5068 GCA_000438355.1 Clostridium sp. CAG:273 | reverse complement strand
ACATATTATAGAAGTTGAAAGTTTTTTTATTTTTAAGTTTGGGATTAAATTATAAACTTAAAAAAATAAGTAAATAGATTAAAATTAATAAAAAAAGAATTTATGAACTATTCTCAAAATAAAGTTCATAAATTCTTTTTTCTATTCCTCGTTATTTTTATTTTTTTTCTTGAAATTAACAACAATTGCCTCATCATTATTAAATAAAAAGCTTGAATTTTTAGTATTTGTTTGAATAGGGTCAAATTCTTCATCGGTTGTATATACATCATTTAATTTAGTTACATCTTCAAAGTTGCCTCTAGCTTTTTCAAATAATTGTTTTGCTTTTTCAGCATCTGAAATACCGGATGTATATTTTAAAAAGTCATATTTCTTTATATTCTTTGGAGCTTTATATTTAGGGTCTATAAAGTCTAAGTTACCTTTACCAACACTGCTTTTTCCATTTGTTGCTTTAACTTTGTATATAATTTGTTTTCCTTTTAGTGACTTAATCTTACCAGCAGAATAGTTTGGAATCCAAGCATATTTTATACCACTCATTTTTGGATCGTATTCATTTTTGCTTCCATCCATAGTACTGCTCCATGTCCATTCTCTCTTGTCTTGCATTTCTTTTTGCCACCAGTCA
The DNA here is from genome assembly GCA_000438355.1 of Clostridium sp. CAG:273. Classification (GTDB taxonomy): domain Bacteria; phylum Bacillota; class Clostridia; order TANB77; family CAG-508; genus CAG-273. Next base: position 4,434 of record FR901525.1, on the reverse strand, counting down.
AGGTCCTCTGGAAGAGCATTACCAAAGATAACTTTATTAACACAGTTTGCTAAAATTGTTTCTTTCATTTTCTTAGCACCAGAATCTCCCATAGAGCCTTCTAATTGAGATAGGTTTTGAGCATCTAAGACTGTTGCAACTTTATATTTTCTGTATAATGTATATACAGGTTCAATAGCTTTACAAACAAAGTCTGGAAAGTCATCTATATATAGAAAATGTGGTATTCTTGTACTGTCATTTCCTGGTCTTGCTAAAACAGATTGTTGCATTAATAGTAAGAAAAACAATCCGAATGCTTTATGTGCAGTAGCACCTAAGTCACCTCTTCTTGTACAAACTATAGTTATTTGACCTTCAGATAGTGCTTTGTCAAAGTCTATATTATTATTTCTGTTACATAGTACATTTTTTACACCAGGATATCTTAGTAAATTATCCAACTCTGTAGATGCTGTAAATACAGATTGTTTTGTACTTGTAATATCTATTCCATTTTCGTAGAAGTTACTTTCTAAATATTTTATAAGTATTCTATATTTTTCTGCAAGTTCTGGTATTTGTTTCATTTCTTCAGTCATTTGCTGTACTAAAGAAAAGTCATTTAATAAGTTAAGCATATCTTCCAGTGTAGGTAATGCACCATTATTTTTTCTTGGGTATATTTCTTTAAGTAATATAGATAAGTTTTCTATAATTTGTATAGCAGCATTTTCTCTAAATGCCATTTGTAAATCTGGTCTGTGATAAGCAAATAGTCCTTTTAATACACTAGATATGGCAATACCAGTTTTTATAGGGTCTTTATAAATAAATGGGTTTATACCGATTGAATCATTACTTCCAGGGTCTACTATGTTTACTGGTAAGTTGTAGTTTTGTACTATTTTTATAATTTTGCTTGTAGATTCTGGTTCAGCAGAAACATATGTAAGTCCTAAATCTCTATATATAATGTTTTCTCCACTAGATGCTAAAATCATTTTGCTCATATATTTTTTATATACATCTAGTTTATCTGGATTAGGTATAAGCATTGATAAACTAAAGTTTTTATTAATATATTCATTATCATATGGGCAGTCTAATGTAGCAATTCTAGTTTTTAAGGCTGTAAAACCTAATTCCTTAGAAACCTCCTTAAAGAAGAATTTTTTGTTAATATCTATTGCAAGCATTGGTTCATATATCATAGAGGTTTTACCAGAACCAGAAACACCAACAGCAAGTAAAGATTCAAATCTCTTAATTTCTGGAATTTTAACATTTTCACCTGTTTCAGAATCTGTACAAATTTTCATATCACATGAATATACACCATGATCTTTGCTTGTAGTTGCTAAACTAATTCCGCCATAATCACATATAGAATCTACTGTATCTTTGCTATCGTCTACTGTGAATGTTAACCACTTAAATAGTTTGTAGAAAGTGGTAAGTGGAAAATAAATTCCAAGTGCTGTTAAAGCAGGGAAAAATAAATTATGGAATTCACTTACTAATCCTGGAAAGTTTGGAAGTGAAAGTAAACCTAACCATAGAGCTTGGTTTAACCACTGCACACAAGCAGATATAGCGACTATATAAAGTGATATACAGAATATATGAAATATTCTAATTTTATCTCTATCGTTTTTAGCAAATTTTGAACCAAAAGATATAAAAAATGCAAATGCAATACATGCAAATGATAATGTATATTCTATTGGTCCCCAATAAGAATAAGAAACTCCTGTAAATATTATAAATAATATTTCAACAATTCTATCTATCATTATATAAGCAGATATTAATGCTAAAATATAAGCTACAAATGTATTTCTATCTGTTTTTAGAAATTTTAAAAATTTGTCTATTGCTTTCAAATAATTCACCGCTTTCAACGTTATTATTATACAATATATATTATCTTATAAAATGACAAAAAATACAATAGATTTTGCAAAAAAAGTTGCTGAAATTGTACATATTTGTTACAGTTCATAGCCAAATGAAATACAATAAAAGATATAAATAATTTTTACAATTTTTTTTATAAAATATTTGCAATAGTAATATTTTTGTGAATAAAGTTTGAGGATTAATTATTTTGCATAATTATTATAGCTTTCTAATAAAATTAAATAACTACATATATTTAAGAAAGGAATTAATTAAGTAGATTAATATTTCTATGTAATTGATTATATAAACATAATGAAAAGAAAAAAATTAAAAAAAGAAAGCTTTATGAAAAGCGTTGTTGTACTTATGATATCTCAAGTATTTGTTAAAGCTTTAGGATTAGTATATAAATTATATTTAACAAATAAAGAAGGATTTGGAGATAAAGGAAATGCAATATATAGTAGTGGTTTTCAAATATATGCATTACTTCTTACTATTTCTGCAATGGGAGTTCCAAATGCGTTATCAAAACTTATATCAGAAAGAGTGGCTGTTGGAGACCATAGAGGGGCACATAGAGTTTTTAAAATTGCACTTATAACATTTTCTGTAATTGGTTTTGGATGTTCAATGATACTTTTTTTAGGAGCAAATACAATTTCTAATACATTTTTACAAATACCAGAAGCAGAAATGGCACTTGTAGCCCTTTCTCCATCTATATTTTTTGTTTCTGTAATTGCTGTTATAAAAGGATATTTTAATGGAAGAGAGAATATAACTGTTACAGCAAGGTCACAAAGCTTAGAGCAAGTTTTTAAAACAGTATTTACAATAATAATTGTGAATTCTTTAAGCATAATTACTGGAATGGATACAGTAATTATGGCAGCAGGAGCTAATTTTGGCAGCAGGAGCTAATTTAGCAACAAGTTTATCTGCATGTGCTTGTTTTATATATTTAGTAAATTATTACAGAACAATAAGACCAATAATTGCAAGTGAAATAAAAAGTACAGTTAATTATAAGCCAACTAGAATTAGGAAAACTATAAAACAAATATTTTTTGTATCAATCCCTATGTCTTTAAGTTCTATATTTGGTGCACTTAATAGAAATATAGATTCAATGACTGTGGTAAGAGGACTTAAAAATTTTATGTCAGAAGAAGCAGCAAAAATACAATATGGTATACTTAGTGGAAAAGTAGAAACTTTGGTAACAATACCAATGTCTTTTAATATGGCATTTGCAACTGCATTGGTACCTGCAATGTCAAAGGCTACAGCAAAAGGAGATATAAAAACTGTAGAAAAACGTATAAAATTTTCTATTTTGGTTAGTATTTTAATTGGATTACCTTGTATGGTGGGTATGATTTTATATGCAAAACAGATTTTGTTATTGCTATTTCCAAATGCAGCTTCTGGAGAATTTATATATCAAATAAGTTGTTTAGGAATAATATTTATTTTAATAGAACAAACAGTAGGAGCAGCATTACATGGAATAGGAAAGGTATTTATACCAGCAATAGCTCTAGCAATAGGAGGAATAATTAAACTAATATTAAACCTAAGTTTAGTACCAATTAATAATGAAATATTTTTATTAGGAGGTACTGCTGGAGCTGCTTTATCCTCTGTTATATGCCATGCAGTTGTTTTAACAATAGAGTTATTTGTTTTAAAGAAACAATTAAAACTAAAATTCGAAAAGAGAAAATTCATAATTAAACCTTTAATTGCAGTATTAACAATGGCAATAAGTTCAAAATTACTGTATAGTTTTTTATTAAATATGTTAAATCAAAACTTAACATTAATTATTAGTATAATATTATCAATAATAATTTATTTTATAATGATTATTATTTTAAGAACTTTTTCAAAAAGCGAAATATGCATGATACCATATGGGAGTAAATTTTTAAAGAAATTTCAAAAAGAAAAGTCCTAAAGTGCTACAAAATAGCCACCTACAGACACAAAAACAAACAAACCCCTAGAAAATAAGAGGTTTGAT
>FR901525.1:0-509 GCA_000438355.1 Clostridium sp. CAG:273 | reverse complement strand
CTAGAAAATAAGAGGTTTGATAAAAAATAAAGTAAAAAAAAGAAGGATTTTATATAAGAATGGCGAATAATGTAACTAGTAGATATAGCTCAAGTATTCTACACATAAAATCTTATAGGAGGTAATGAAAGATGAACAAATCAGATTTAGTAGCAGCTATAGCAGCTAAAACAGGAGCAACAAAAAAAGATGCTGAAGCATCATTAAATGCTTTTACAGATGTTGTAACAGAATCATTAGTTAAGGGAGACAAAATTCAATTAGTTGGATTTGGTTCTTTCGAAGTAAGAAAAAGAGCTGCTAGAAAAGGTAGAAATCCACAAACTAAGGAAGAAATAAAAATACCTGCATCTAAAGCACCTGTATTCAAAGCAGGAAAAGCTTTAAAAGATTTAGTAAACAAGAAATAATTTGTAATTTATATAAAAATATGAATTCATAGGGGATATAGGACTTTAGCTTTCCTATATCTTTTTTTACTTAATTTTCAATTGGTTTTCAATGAAATT
>FR901524.1:22638-26749 GCA_000438355.1 Clostridium sp. CAG:273 | reverse complement strand
TTTCTATTTTCATATATAAATCTCCTATAATTATTTTTTTACAACTTTCTTTTTAGCATTTTGAGTATTAATATAAATTCTGTCATATTCTTTTAACGCATTTTTTGCATATTGTACATCTGTTAAACATTTTACATAAGTTGTACCAATTTTTTGCCTTGTTTCATTTCCTTTCCCTGTAATTAAAATTACACTATCTGGATTTTCCATTATAGCTGTTTTTATTGCCTCTCCTCTATCTTCAATAATTTTGTATTTTCCTCCAACTTTTTTTACATATCCAGCTATTTCTTCGCAGATATCTTCTGTCTTTTCCATTCCTGGGTCTTCTGCTGTTAAATATGTTATATCTGAATTTAATCCAGAAAGAACTCCTAAGTCTCTTCTTCTTATTATAGCATGTCCACCTGGACAGCCAAAAACTGTTACTATTTTTCTATCTGGATATTCTTTTATTGTTGACTCATATAGTTTTTCAAAGCTTAATTTATTATGTGCATAATCTACAATTGCAATTATTTTTTTATCTTTATTTGTATATAATTCCATTCTCCCACTTGACCTTGCTACTTTTAATCCCTCATATATATTTTTATATGGAATCTTCATTGCAACTGACACTGCTATTGCTGCTAATGCATTTTCTATATTAAATAATCCAGGCATTGTAAGTAATATTTTATTATTAAAATATGGTGTTCTTACTTTAAATGATGTATGTAATCCCTTTTTTTCTATATTATATGCAAATACATCCGCATTTCTAGTTGTTCCAAAAGTAATTATTTTTTCTGAATTTTTAGCATAATCAAGTACCTTTAATAAATTTTCTATATTATCCATATTAAGATTTACACAAGCTACTTTTGACTGGTTAAATATTTTTAATTTTGACTCAAAATAGTCATTAAAGTCTGGATGTTCTATATTACTTATATGGTCTTCTGAAATATTTAAAAATACAGCTTCGTCATAAGTTATACCATACACTCTATTCTTTTTTAGTGCTTGGCTACTAACTTCCATAACTAAGTTTTTAAGGTTACTCTCTACTGCATTTCTTGCATATTTTTCTATTTCATATGACTCTTGAGTTGTAAGTACAGATTCAACACTAGTTTTTCCGTCATAATTATTTATAGAAGACAAAATTGCTGTATCTGTTCCGTCTACTTCTTTCATATAGCTATCTAATATACTTTTTATATAATATGCAGTTGTAGATTTTCCCTTAGTTCCTGTAATCCCTATCATATTTAATATATCTGTTGGATTATTAAAATACATTTTTGATACAATTGCTAAAGCTTTTTGGATATCACTTACCAATATACATGGTATATCCACATTATATTTTGTTTCTGAAATATACGCAATTGCACCACTTACTATAGCATCTTTTAAATATTCCTCTTTAAATTTTACTCCTTTGCAAACAAATAATGTATCTTTTTCTACATCATTTGAATTATAACAAACTTTGTTTATAACAACATCCCTATTTTTTTCTACATTACTTGTTACTATCAAGTCATTTTTACTTAACTTTTCCACATACTCATATAGTTTAAATTTTTTCATTCTTACATCCTTTCATGTTTTAAAATTTTCATATAATTTTGTCATTTATTATATTTATAACTTATTACACTTATTGTGTCTTAAAATATTTTTCTAATATAGTTTCCACAATTTTTGCATATAAATTTTTAATAATAATAAAATTTGTACAATATTGTTAATCTTTGTACTCTTTGTCAACACTTAATATAGCAGCTTTTACTAAATAATCCATTGGGTCTATAGTATTTTTATCAAAGTCTTTTTTAAATCCAGACAACTCTGTACATCCTAGTATTACATATTTACATCCATTTTGTAAAAAATAATCTAGTACTTTTTTAAATCTTTCATTATCAAATATTCCATTAGCTTTTACATCATCATATATAATATCCATAATTTGTTTTTGTATATTATCCTCTGGCACAAAATATTCTATATCATACTTTTTACATGCTTGTTGATAGATTTTTAACATAATCGTACCATCTGTAGCCATTATCCCCACTTTTTCACCTTTATTAACTACTTCCTTCAGTCCTTTTGCAGTTTCTTCTATCATGTTAATAATTGGAATACTGGTTAATTGCTGTATTTTATCTATAATGCTATGGCTTGTATTACATGGTATCGCTATACTTGTTACCTTCGCGTTTTCTAAAATTTTTAAATTTTCATGCATTTGTTTTAACAACTCGTCCAATTTATTATTTTTAATTGCATAAGTTCTATCTATTATTGATGCATGGTTTATTATTACCATATCTATATGTTCTTGGTCTTTATGTGCAACTGTATGGTTCATAATTCTGGTATAAAAGTCTATAGTAGCAGCTGTTCCCATTCCTCCAATTACACCTAATACTTTTTTATTCAAATAAATTCCTTCCTTCCATTTCTTTAGTCTAAATTTATATTACTATATTTCTTGTTTTTCAATTATTGTAAAATTTTAGTTTTTATTCCTGACCTTATACCTTCATAATCATTGCATAACTTTTTTATTTGATTTCTAGTTCTATTTTTAAAGACATTATTTTTTCAAATACTTTCTATAATTACCATAATGTCTTAATTGACTCTTTACTAATGCTAAAGTTCTTAATATTTTATTATCTCCTTTATAGAATAATGGATTTACAAATTTTCCTTCTTTTTTTAGTTCTTTCATTTGGTTTACATATTTTTCATCAACATATTTATAAGCTATTCCTATAGGAATTACAGTCCATAAATTAATATTATCTGCTACCAAGTAATCATGCTCTTTATTATATATATAGTCTTCCACAACATATTTTGCTAAGTTATAACCTGCTCCTGTTACATAATAATTGCTTCTACCTTGACGCACATTTATTTCAAATACTCTAAAAGTATTGTCCTTTTCGCAATATTTTATGTCAAAATTAAAAAATCCTATATAATGTATATCCTCTAAGAAAGTTTTTAATTTATTTGCTAAATCTGAATTACATTCGGTCATAACAACTGCATGATTTCCTATTCCATGTGGTGTATGTTCTTCTAGCATTGTATGTCCAAGGCACATTAGTTCAACTTTTCCATTCTTATTTGCGTAACCAGTCATAACTCTCATGTAGGTATCATCACCTGGAATAAACTCTTGCATAATTAATGTATCTGAATATCCTGCATCATATATTTGTTTTATTACTTCGTCTAGCTCTTCTCTAGTATCAATTTTATATACTTTGTGCTGTGTTTCAAACTCATGAGCAAAATAATCCACACTATTAGAGGGTTTTAATATTACTGGAAAATCAAAATCCAAAGTATAGTTTAAGTTCATATCTTTTGAATATATAAATGTTTTTGGATATAAGATCCCATATTTTTCACACATCTTGTAAAATTCTTCTTTTTTTATTAATCTTTCCATAAGCTCTTTATCTATGTATGGAATAATATAGTTATCTTCTAGTTCATCTCTGCACTCAATAATTTGCCTCACATAATTATCTCCACAACCTAGTAAAATTATTTTTTTATCTTTATGCTCATTTGCAAAATCATTAGCAGCTTTTATAAATACTTCTTTTTGGTCCATTTTAGGGTCTGCATAAAAATCCACAATTTTGCTTCTATAACTTGGTCCTGTAAAAAATTTCCCCATTACTCTAGATTTTATTCCATATTCTTCATGAAAAGCTCTTGCCATACTATATGTATTTATATCACTTCCAAGTAAAACACACATAAATTCTTTTTCTACTATTTCCATATTAAAACACATCCTTTTTGATTAAATTTTTATTTAAGTAATCTATTAAAACGGTTTAACCAAATTATTATGGCTAAATTATACCATTGTGTATGGTAAATGTAAATAAAATATGTAGCAAATTTACTACTTAGAAAATTACTTTATAAAATTGCTATTATTTTTTTACTTAATAAGTCTGTAAACTTGCTCTAAATTTCAAATTTGTAAAAAAACTTAATTTATGTTATAATAATAGAATACTTTTAGTAAAAGGAATTTATTTTTAAAAAACATTTTACATAACTATATATCCATTTAAGC
>FR901524.1:13710-22606 GCA_000438355.1 Clostridium sp. CAG:273 | reverse complement strand
AGAAAGGAATGAATTTTTTATGAACGAGTTTAAAAAAAGCTTAAGCCCAGAAAATTATGGTAATATTCCTCAGGTTACACCTCTTTCTGAAAGAGAAGCAAGAAGAACATATGAAAAATATGTTATAGATCAAGAAGAACAATTTATTTTATTCATAAATTACTTAAATCAATACCTTAATCATTTAAGAGACTTAGGTAAAATTACTCCTTTTTTATCATTTTATGCAAGAGTAAAGGCTACTAATAGTGCTTATAAAAATCACAGTGATGGTAAATCTTTAGATGATGTTTTTGGAATAGAAATTTTAGCTACCGCAGAAGAGGAATTTAGAATACTAATGGAAGAAATAGAGTCTTCTCCTGAAGCCACTCATCTTCTAAAAGTTCTTCATGTAAAAAATCATGATAAAGAAAATGGTTATAAAGCAGAACACCATACATGTTCTATCGAACCAAAATTAATTAAAACTTTAAATGCTTTATTAGGAAAAACTAAAGGAAATTCTATTTCTGAGCAATTATTTCCTTTAATTGAATTTCAATACAAAACTTTTGGTGTTTATTATCAAGGTAACTTCGGAACAGCAAGTCATGAACAATATAAAAATACTGAAATGAAACAAGTACAAGCGCTTTATGATTCTGACCTTTTAACAGTTGGTGAATATATTCCTACAATGTGGGTATCTAACCCTTACAGTGATAATGTTAGAGAATTAACTTCTAGGGATGTTTTAAAGAAAATGTATCCTTCTTTAAAATTAAAAGATATAAAGGGAACTCCTGAAGAGCAAGAAGGTATAGAAGTAGAAGAACAAGAACAAGATCAAAATGAAAAATAATAAGAGAAATTTTTAAGTTGAACCCTGCTTATCAAATTTTTATTTAATAAGCAGGGGACATTTTTATTTTATTATAAGAAGGTTTATTTTTAAACTTTACTCAGACTTTCCGATATGCTCTTTTCTATATTTCTTTTTCACTTTACACAAATTATTCTATATACTCGAAGATTTTCTTTTAAATTTTAAACACCTTCTCCTATATATTCTAACATACTATTTTTAATTAAAGTAGTCCATTATGCCATTATATATTCCCCAAGCAAGTCTATTTTGATAATCATCTTCTTGTAATCTTTTTTCTTCCTCTTCATTAGATAAAAATCCACATTCTACTATGCTAATTGGTATTTCTACATTTTTCATTATATATACTGTATCTAATTTCATTGCTATTCTTTTGTTTTCTTTTTGAATAGCTTCATTCAAATTATTTTGTAAATTTTCTGCTAAAATCTTGCTTTTCTCATTTTGGTTATAAAAGCATTGCCATCCCCAATATTGATTTTGCGGAATTTTGTTTAGATGTATGGAAACAAATATATCTGCACTAGACTCATTTCCTATCTTTACTCTATTATGAATGTCAGACACCTTTTTTTCTCTTAATGTTTTCTTATCTATATCATATATTGCAGTTTCATTAGAACGTGTTAATATAACCTTTGCTCCACTTTGTTCAAGCAAATTTTGAAGTTTTAATGCTATTCTTAAATTTATTTCCGCTTCTGTTACTCCATTATTGCTCTCTGCCCCTTCATCTGGAGTTCCATGTCCTGCATCTATTACTATTACTCTATTTGTAACAGGCAAAGCTACAGTTTCTGTTGTTATTTCTTTATTTAGCATATTGTTATTAGCAATTTTAAAAGAAAACGCAAATAACGATACAAATACCATTAAAAATATTGTAATTATTCTTTTTTGATTAAAAATAAGCATACATCATACCCCTTTTGGTATATATGTATGCTTAGCTTTATATTATATACATTATTTTAATGTATATTAAAATAATATGTTTAATACTTAATACATAAATAAGTATTCTTTAATAATATATAACCTTATATATTTTTTCTCATTCAGTTCTTACTTTTTCCTTCTATCTATTACATATGTACTTCCAAATGTTGTTTTTGCCAAATGTTTAACCTGTGCTGCAACTTCACCAATTTCAAGTGTATTTTTAAATCTTCCTTTATCCACAACTACAACTCCAATTGAAATAGATGTGATTGGAAATTGTTCTATAATTCCTTTTCTATTTGGAACTTCTATATATCCTTTATCTAAATCTGTTCTAGTGAAATAGCTTTTTACTCCTTCATCAAATTCTATTATAATATTTTGGCATATTTTCTCGCAATCTGTTCCTGTTATCATTGCTACAAAATCGTCTCCTCCTATATGTCCCACAAAACAGTCTTCGCAATCGTTTGAATTTATATTATTCATTATAGTTTTTGCTGTAAATTTAATAATTTCATCTCCATTTAAAAAACCATAAACATCATTATATGCCTTAAAATTATCTAAATCTAAGTATATAACACAAAAATCTTCTTTATTTAAAAGCCTTCTTTTTATTTCTGTTTGAATTTGAATATTTCCAGGAAGTCCTGTAAGTGGACTAATACCCCTATTAGTGTATAAAAGTCTTATTGCATTAACAATTGTGTAATACATATATTCTTCATCAATTGGTGCTTTTATATAATGCTCTACTCCAGCCTTTAATATTTTTACCCTATGATCTTTGTCATGATTAGAAGATATAACAATAATAGGTGTAATTATATTATTTTCATCTCCTCTAATACTATCACAAATTTTTATTGTATCTTCATCCACACCATCTTCATTTATTATTATAAGAGAAGGTATGTCTTTAAGCACACCTTCTATTTGATTTGTTTTTGCCTTATGTATCTTATATTCCTTTTCCTTCTGAAAAAGCTTTGTTATGCATTTGTATATCTCATTATCATCATCTATTAAATAAATATTATATGCCATATTTTTCTCCTATTTTTTATTGTTGTAGTTGGGTAGCTGCAGTTCCTTCTAAACCATTTACATTAATAACTTGTATGCTTAAAACATTATTTCCACTTTGTAATTCTAATGGTACATAAATTTCATTTTTATTCAAATTTGGATTTTTATCTATATCTTTAGATTCATATACCTTTCCGTTTAAATTAACAACTACATCTTTCAATCCATATTTATCTGCTATTTTTAATGTAATTACATTTCCTTCTTTAGAAACTATTTCTATTGTTGGTTTTGAAGAAGCTATAATTTGTTTTTCATATGTTGTTGTATTTCCAGTAGCATCTTTTGCAACTACAGTTAAAGTACTTTGTCCTTCTGGTAATGTAATATCTTTTTTTATCTCTTTTTGACCTTCTTCCGTAGCTTCAATTACTACTTCTTGATCATCATTTATTTTATAAGTCATTTGTATTATTTCTGTTTCATCTGTTGCAGATATACTAATATTTGCTGTTCCTTCTTCTGTTTGTGTAACATCTATATTTGGTTTTGTAATATCAACACCTTCTAAATTATATTCTTTAATAAATTGATATTCTCTATTTTTCATATCTATAACAGTTATATTTAAAACATTATTTCCATCTGGTAATAAAATCTCTTCTTCTGCATAGGTTGTTCCCTCTGGAATACTATTTACTTCTCCATCGTTCCATCTATAATTAATTTTAGAAATTTCTGTATTGTGGTCTACTTGTAAAAGTAATACATCTCCATCTCTTGTAATTGTAAGGTCTGGTATATTTTCTGGCCTTGATTCGTCAATTTCTTTATATAAAGCATATGAACCTTCACTTGCTAAAATTATACCAAAAATCATAATAAATACTGCAAAAAACCTAACAATACCTTTTACTTCTATAGGCCCTCTCGGCGCTTTTTTGCTCTTTTTCTTTTTCTCTGTTATTAAAATTTGATTCATTTGTTACCTCCGTAAGAATATAAACTTACAATTGAATTATAACATATGAGTTTTTTAAAAACAATATAAATTATTTGATAAATTAAAAAATAAAATTTAAACTCACATTTAATTGTATAGTTTACTCTTACTTTGCAAAATTAATTTTATAATAGCAAAGTTCACTTCATAAATAAACTCTATTTTTTATTAAATTTTATTCTTATAATTTATTAAAATAAAATTTAAAAATAGATTTTAAGCAGTTTTATACTTAAAATCTATTTAAATTTGTTTTATAAGCTTATATAAATTAGCAACTTATAATGTACCCTAATTTATTATCTAAGTAAGTTATATATATGTTATCTTAACTTTTATTAAATTACATATTTCTTAATTAATATAATTCCACCTGATATTATTAATAGTACTCCTGCAGCTAATCCTATATATCCATATACATCTGCAGCACCTGTTGTAATAGAAAGAATTACTGGTGCATCATCTTGGTCATCTTCTCCGTCTTTCTTGTTATCTGGTGTTGAATCTATGTCGTCTCCATCGTCTTTACTTATTTCTGCTATATTTGTCATTAGTCCTAAATTTTCTTCACTATTTACCCAAGTTAATATTATTTCTACTTCTGCGCTATCTCCTGGTTGTAATAATGTATCTTTTAATTGGTCTGTCACAACTTTTCCATTTACTTCTTTCCACTTTGGATTATCTGCTTGAATAAATTTTAATCCTTTTGGAATATAGTCAGATATTTCTCCAACATGTCCTGCAACTTCACCTTCGTTTGTTACTCTTATTTTAAATTTAAATTTAACAGTTGTTTTTGACAATCTACTTCCACGAATTTCTACTTTTGCTGGTGGTTCTGGATCCATTTCTGCTGTGTTTCCTGTTTTTGTAACAGTTGTTTTTCCATCATATGTTACTATAGACTCTGTTACCCATTTTCTCAATGCTAAGTCATAGTATTTTACTTTTATTTTTTCTATGTCTTGATCATCTTCTCCTTCATTCCATTCATTTGGTACTGAGTCATCATCTTCTACTGGTTTTCCATTTTCATCGCTATCTTCTGAAATTTGTGCATGATTTATTATTATTCTGTCTGAAGTGTTTGGTTCTGTTACTTCAAAAGCTACTTTTATGTCATGGTAATCTGGTTGTGTCATTGTTTCTGGGTTAAATGCTTTTAGTAATGTTACTCTACCAGTTTCTTCTTCTTGAGCCTTAGATAAATAATCTGTCTCTATATAATCTGCCTCTTTAGGGTTGTCTGTTTCTGTTCCATCTTCTTTATACATTTTCCATCTGTGGTCAATGTTTGTTTTATTTTCTGGTAAGAATACTAGTCCTTCTGGTATATCATCTTTTACAAGCTCTGCATAACCTGCTCTATTTCCTTCGTTGAATATTCTTAATGTATATGTTACTACATCTCCTGTTTTTACATCTACAGGCTCTTTTGTATGTTCATATACATATTTACCATCTTCTGTAACAGTAAATACAGGTACTCTGTTGTCTATTTGTGTTCCATTAACACCTGTAATAAATTTTCTTAAAGCTAAATCAAACCTTGGAACTGATTCTTCAATTATTAATTTTTCGAAGTCATCATCATCTTCTTGTCCTGGTATATATTTATTTTCAGAATTAATTTCGTTATCTTTGTATCCTGGTAATTCTTCATCTGATGGTAATTTTACATTATCCTCATTTGAATCTCTGTCCTCTACAGGTTTATTGTTTTCGTCACTGTCTTCTGTTACATCTGCAATATTTGTAATTTTTTGTGTAATGTCTATATCTTTCTTAACTTTACATCTTACTTGTACATCTATATAGTCTAATTCTTCACCATTAAATGCCTTTAATAATACTTTGTCTTCACTTGTAGTTCTTGTAGCATAAATTTCATCTCTTGTTGCAGAATATTCTGTATCTGGTGAGGTTATATCTGTTTTTATTGTTCTTCCATCTTCAGAAACTTTCCATCCATATCTTACATTTAATTGGTCATTTACTAAAAATTCTAATTGAGGTGGTAAATGGTCTGTAATTTCTTTTACATATCCATCTTTTTCTCCTTCGTTATAAACTCTAATTGTATATGTTACTATATCTTCTCTTGCAACAGATACAGGCACTTTCGTATGATTATATATTGCTGTTGTTCCACTTTTTTGTACTAAAGGAGAAACATCTACATTTGGTTCTCTTGTATAGCTTCCATCTATATCTTTTAGTTCTTCATTATTAACCGATGTAATAAATTTTCTTAATGCTAAGTCAAATTCTTTTTCCTCCGGTGATGGTGGTTCTTGTTCTAATACTATTTTTTCAAAGTCATCATCATCCTCTTGTCCTTTATAGTGGTAATTTGAATCTGATAAATCTTCTTTATTAGATGTATTTCCTCTATAATTTGGTAAGTTTTCATCGCTTGGTAAGTTTAAGTTTTGTTTAAATGAATCTCTATCTGTAGTAGCATTTCCATCTCCATCTGAAAATGCTGTAATTTCTGCTATATTTGTTATTATTCCTCTAAAACCAGTGTCTATAACTTTACATCTTACTTGTACTTCTATATAATCTAACTTGTCATTAGTCTTGCCACCATATGCTTTTAATAATGTTTTATTTTCCCTTGAACCATATAAAGCTTCTTGATCTGCTGCATATTCTGTATCTGGAGATGTAATATCTGTTTTTAGAGCTCTGCCATTATTTACAACTTGCCATCCATATTGTTTATTTAGTTTATCATCTGGTAAATACTCTAATTGTGCTGGTAAATAATCTGTAATTTCTCTTACATATCCATCTATTTCGCCTTCATTGTAAACTCTAATTGTATATGTTACTATGTCTCCAATTTCAACAAGTACTGGAGCTTTATTATGTCTGTAAGATGCTGTTGTACTTGTTTTATTGAATAACGGGCTAATATCTACATTTGGTTCTCTTATAAATTTTCCATTTGTAGCAATTTCTTTATCATTTACCTTTATAATAAATTTTCTTAAAGATAAGTCAGGTACTTTTCCTTCTGTTGGTATATAAGTGACTTCTGTCCAATCTTCAAAATTATTTTCACCTTTTTCTAATACTGCAATTGGTTGTTCTGAATCTTCACTACCATTAACTGTCCAATATGTTATTACTGTGCCAAAATATGTTCCTTCAACTGTTAATCTTACTAAGCCTAATTTTGTTGTATCTGGTATAGATAAGTAAAATTCTTGTCCAACTAAATCTTTTATTGTTGTTTCAGAACTTACTGGTTGTTTTTTTGAGTTTAATAATGTATAATTTGTTAGGTTATTACCATCATTAGTAACTTTTAAATTTAAGGTATAATCTAAATTAGATTCTTTTTCTAATTTAAATGGTCCAGCAATATAATTTGAACCAGATATTAAAACTTTTGCAGCTGTATCTTGGAATGTTATATTTTGTGAATTTGAATGTACATCATAACTATCTGCTTGTTTTTCAGATTCATCTACAAAATAATTATATAATTTTGTTATTTCTGAGTTTAGGCTGCTACCAAATTGTCTTGCAGCATATACATCTCCTAATCTTTCTAATATAGAAGAATCTTCTGTAAAGTCTTTATATGTTAAACTTCCTTTTTCTGCTCTATGTATTTCTAAATTATTACTATCTAAATAATCTCCAACTACATTCCATACTGCCATTTGTTGAACAACATCTATAATGTCATCAATTTCCTCGTTTGTAAAGTCAATTTCATATATTTGTGCACCAGAACCAGCAACATAATTTGTTCCTGCTTCTGCTAATA
Source organism: Clostridium sp. CAG:273 (assembly GCA_000438355.1). Taxonomy (GTDB): domain Bacteria; phylum Bacillota; class Clostridia; order TANB77; family CAG-508; genus CAG-273. Next base: position 14,968 of record FR901524.1, on the reverse strand, counting down.
TAGAATCTTTAATTCCAGCATTTTTCAATAACACTTCTTTATATGCATGTGCATTTGCTTCTTCACTTGTATCTTTTGGAGCAACATAAGCATGGTCAAAAATCCAGATTAATCTTTTATAGTCATGTTCTGTAAGATCTGGTAAAGCTTTTTGTAGCTCATTTAGCATTTCTGAAGATTTAAAATCAAAATAGCGATTGTAGTTAACTCTTTCTGGAGTTCCAGAACCAAAGTCTGAACCTAAACCTACACCTCTATGCAAACAGAATATTGTTTGTCCTTCATTTTTTGGCGTATTAGACGATGCTGATGACTCATATAATCTCCAAATTGTTTTTCCGTCAGCTTTGTATGTATACTTGTCTCTATAAATTGACATTGCATTAAACCATTTGTCACCACTTGCTGCATTACTTACATTAAATAATCCAGCTAATGTAACAACTGCTACTGCTGACAATAATAAAGTTATTATTTTTCTTAGTTTCATAATTTCTCACCCTTTTAACCTATTACATTATTTATATTTTACTTTCTTCTAAAAAATAAGTCAATAACAGTATTTGCTAAGTTTTCCTATTATTACAAAAACCATTTTTTAGCTATTACGGAAATAGTTATCACGGTTTTTATTTTTTTATATTAAGCTTACATTACAATTATATTACATTTTTGTTACATTTTCAAGGGTTTAGGGCTCAAAATTATGGCATTCTAAATAATAATATTAAAACAAAATAAAAAAAGCCTTTATATAATTTACATATATAAAAGCTTTTTCTATTTTATTACATATTATAGTTATAAATCTTTGCAGTAAATACTATAATTTACTATCAATTTATACATTTACTAATTTCAAAAATTAGTAAATACTACTATTAAAAATTACTTTTCTTCTTTTAAATGATATAATATTGTGCATGCATCTATTATATTTAATATTTCTACTATCAATAATGCTAAACCTACTACAGTCGTTACAGCCATTGTTGCTTCAAATGGATTAAATATAATTATAAATCCTAAAAGTATTCCTATTATTGCAACTACAACCATTAATCCCCAACTTGTATTTGGTACTGTTTTAATGTTAAGTGCCATTTGGAATGTAATTAAGCTTTTTAATATAATCCATACTGCAAATATAATCGGTAAAAATTCAATTAATCCATCTGCACATACTGTTATAACAGCTCCTGCAAAAACTTCTATTAAGCCCTCAACAAGCTCAAAACTCATTAATTTTTGAGTAGGG
>FR901524.1:11285-13705 GCA_000438355.1 Clostridium sp. CAG:273 | reverse complement strand
ACTCATTAATTTTTGAGTAGGGTCTATTTTAAAGTAATTAATAATGTGTATAACACCATCAATCATAATTATAAGACCAAATAAAATTGTTATTAATGATAAAGACTCTGCTGGCTTAAAAATTAAAAATAATGCTACTATTAACATTAATGCTGATGCTAAAATTGATACTTTCTCATATTTTCTTGTGTAATTTACTAACATTTTTATCTCTCCTTTCTTTTATAAAAGTTTTGTTTTTTAATAGCTTTTGTTTTCTTCTATTTTATATCATTTTTTGTAAAAAAAAGCAATACAAATTTATAGGTTTACAGAACTAAATCATGAAATTTTAAAAAAAGTCAGCTAATCATTGACATTAAATAGTTAGCTGACTTAAATTTGTTAAAAAATTGTTTACTTAATATATATATCTTATATATTAAGTAAATATTTCAAATTTGTAAATAGAGCAATCTTCTTAATTAATCATATCAAATTCAATTATTACTTTATATAAGTCTCCATCTAAGTAAATATTAAATGTGCCTCCTTGTAAAGTTGTAAGACTTGTTGCTATAGAAAGTCCCAGTCCGCTTCCTTCTGTATTTCTAGCACTATCTCCTCTTACAAAACGTTGCATTAGCTCTTCTGTAGATATATTTAGTTTCTCTTTAGATATATTTTTCATTTGTATTGTTATTCTATTATTGTTTGGAATTACATCTATATATACTCTTGTATTGTCCATTGCATATTTTGAAATATTTGAATACATATTTTCTAAAATCCTATACATATATCTACTATCTGCATTTATATATACATTTTTTTCTGGTAATGACATTACTTCTTCTAAGTTTCTTGACTTAAATTTATCCTCAAATTCTCCCGAAACCTGTTTTAATAATTCGTTTACGTTTAATTTTTCTATATTTAATTTTATATTTCCAGAAGATGCCTTTGATGCTTCTACTAAATCTTCTGTAAGCCTTTTTAACCTTTGTGATTTATTATCTAATATGTTTAAATATTCTTCTGCTTGTTCATTTGGCATTTTTTCTTTCTTTAATAAGTCTACATAGTTTATAATTGATGTAAGTGGTGTTTTTATGTCATGTGATACATTTGTAATTAATTCTGTCTTTAGTCTTTCACTTTTTAATTTTTCTTGTATTGCATTAGAAAGGCCACCTGCTATATCATTTACTTGAATAGCCATACTATTTAGAGAACCTTTATATCTCTTTTCATCTAAGTGTACTTCTGTATTTCCTATATAAATTTCATTTATTGCATTTTTTATTTCTATATATCTTACTAACCATTGATGCATTTTAGCAAATGCATATACCCATATGGCAATAAGTATAAAAAATCCAATTGGTTCATTATTAATGCTTAATCCAAATCCAATAATATTTAATATTCCAAATGCTATAAATATTAGTATTAATTTTACTGTCATATTAGCATTTCTTGTCATTGATGTTATTAAACTCTTAATCCATCTTAAAATTCTATATGTTATAGTATTTCTAAATAATGTTTTTGACTTAATTCTTTTTATAATAGTTTCTAAGAAAAATACAAAAGAAATATATACTATAACAGCTCCAATTGCCGTTCCTGAAAGTATTAATGTTAAATTTTCAGAGGTAAGAGCTATTAAAAATCCGCAACCTATCATTGACAAAATAAATAATATAATAAGTGCAACTAGAAGTGGTGTTTTATCAAATGCATTTAATATAACTTCTCCCTTTTCATTTCTTAAACCTATTAAAAAACAGTTCATTATTAGTAATACTAGCACTGCAACTATACTTAATGGTAATAAATACAATGCTGGCTTATATAGTATTTGAGCCATGTCAAATACTGTTTTATTTGTTCTATATTGGTCATAATATGTTAAATCATTTTCTAAGCTAGTATATACACTAAAATTTTTAGCATCATCTATACTTTTATAAATACTTTTATAACGTATTTCTTCTAATTTTAGTTTTTCTATAGAAGTATTTACATTTCCTTTTTCATAATTCCAATAAATTGAATTTTTAGCTAATCTTTCTTTTATTTCCTCAATAGAATCTGTAAACATTGTATGTTCAACATTTGTATACGCAACAGAGTTTTTATTATCTATTATTAAATATTTAAAATTTTTATATTCATATGTTGTTAAATAATTAACTCTTCCTTTTTTATTTCCTATTTGCACATTTTCTTGGTAATCATCATATATTCCATACCTATTGCTACTGTAATAACTATCCCCATCTTCATCCTTTACTAATAGTGAATTTGCATTTATAGAAAAATTATTTATAATTGAGGCACTATACATATACATAAAATTGTCTGTTTCGAAAAAATTATTTGCTTCCTGTACCTGTTGGTTCTCACTTCTATAATACAAGCTTAATGCTGAAAAA
>FR901524.1:9811-11271 GCA_000438355.1 Clostridium sp. CAG:273 | reverse complement strand
TTAATGCTGAAAAAATAGATATTAAAATAAAAATTGGGATTAAAATATACCCAATTATTTTAACAAATTGTTTTGTTTTATTTCCCACATCTATCTACCACCTTTTTTTACTACTTTTTGAATATAAATTTATAAACAATTTAATATTTGAATTTATAAATAATTTTATGTACTTTTATATTTAATCTTATAAATACTTTGAATTAATTTACTTTATTTTTATATCATATTACATTTTGGGGACTCTTAAATTTTTTCAAATTATTAATCTAAGTTTTCTATTTTGTATCCTATTCCCCAAATTACTTTTAAATATCTTGGCTCTCTAGGGTTTATTTCTATTTTTTCTCTTATTTGCCTTATATGTACAGCTATAATATTTTCTGCTCCATACGCTTCGTCTTCCCATACATTTTCATATATTTGTTCTATTGAATAAACTTTTCCTTTATTTTGAGTTAAAAACCTTAAAATATTGTATTCCGTAGGAGTAAGTTTAACTTCTTTTTCTCCGACTGTTACCTTTTTTGTATTATCATCTATAATTAAGTCTCCAGATTTATACATATTATCATTAGTACCCATTTTTTCAGCAATAGAACCTAAGCTTGTATATCTCCTTATTTGTGAATTTACTCTAGCTATTAGTTCTAACGGATTAAAAGGTTTAGTAATGTAGTCGTCTGCTCCATTGTTTAATCCTGATATTTTGTCATAGTCTTCTGACTTTGCAGATAACATAATTATTGGTATAGCTTTATCTTTTCTTATTAAATTTGCAACACTAATTCCGTCTAATTCTGGCATCATTATGTCTAATAAAATTAAATGAATATCATCATTTTCTTTTACTATTTTTAAAGCTTCCCTTCCATTATATGCTTTTAAAATATTATATCCTTCTCTTTTTAAATAAATTTCTATGGCTTCTACAATTTCTTTGTCATCATCACAAACTAATACATTATACATAAAATTCCCCTCTTCCAATTTCTGCTTTATAAATAGAACCTTAAAAAACATTTATATTTGCAATTAATACTATAACATACTTTTATTAAGAAAATTTGCAGTCTTTATTAATTTTTTATTAATTATTTTGTGATTTTATAAGTTTAGCAATTATACCGCTATTCTCCCTTTATTTTCTTATACTCTTCTTTATATCAATTACTTTCTTTTACATTGTTTTCGGTTGCATTATCTTCATTTATAGAATTTTTTATTCTTATATTATTTTCTTTTAATTTGTTATTTTTATTTGTGTTTCTATATTCTATAAACTCTGTTACAAGTAACTTCACAACTGCCATAATAGGTACAGATAAAAACATACCAATTACACCAAAATATGCTCCACCTACTGTTACAGCAAATATAACCAATAAAGGACTCATTTTTAAAGAATTTCCTACTATTTTTGGATTAATTACATTTGCATCTATTTGTTGCAATACAAT
>FR901524.1:0-9789 GCA_000438355.1 Clostridium sp. CAG:273 | reverse complement strand
ATACAATTACCACAATTGCCATAATTATCGCTTTTCCAATTCCACCTGTAAATATTGTTACTATTACAGCTACAATTACTGCTATTATTGCGCCAAAATATGGAATTAAGTTAAATAATCCTATCATAAAGCCTAATAATACCGCATATTTTACGCCCATTATAGACATTGCTATAGAGACTAAAATTCCTACAATAATGGCATCTAAAAATTGAGTTGCTAAAAATTTAAAAAATATCTCATTTGCACTGTTAAAATATGTTCCAACTTTTAAATATGTATCTTTTTTAAATATTGCTTTCGCTAGTCTCTTCAAAAAGCTTAAAATTTGAGTTCTTTCCACTAATATGTATATAGATACTACAAATGCTACAAATGCACTAAAAATACCATTTACAATATTAAATGCTCCTTTTAAATAATTTATAATACTTTCTAGGTTAGTAAACCTCTCCAAGTCTATATTTTGTATTTTTGCTATTGCATTTGTTACAATTTCACTTTTTAAAAATGACTCTGCTGGAAGTTGGTCTATTGCTTGTAATGCTTCATTATAATAATTTTGAATATTACTTACAAATTCTATAGCACTATCTATAATTGCTGGAATTACAAATATAAGAACTATAACTATTATTAAAGTAGCTATTATATATACTGTTGCAACAGATAAAGCTCTTGCATGTTTATTTATAAAATTCTTTTTCTTAGTTTTTTTATATAAATTTTCCAAACCTCTACATGGCATATATAATAAGTACGCAATTAATAGTCCAACTAAAAAAGGTGTTAAAACAGAAAATAGTGTTCCTATCCATTCCCCTATTTGTGTAAAGTTATCTAATAATTTATAAACCAAAATTAATAATAATCCAACTGTAAAAATAGCAATCCAATTTTTCCAGTTTTCACTCTTCTTTTCATTTTTATTATACATAAATTTAACCCTTCCTATTTATAAATCTATATCTAGCTCTATTGGGCAATGGTCACTTCCATATACTTCTGAATGAATACTACTATCCTTTATTTTATTTGCAATAGATTTTGATACTATAAAATAGTCAATTCTCCAACCCACGTTCTTTTCTCTTGCATGGAACATATAAGACCACCAAGTATATGCATTTTCTTTGTTAGGATATAAATGTCTAAATGTATCCACAAAACCTGCATTTAATAACTCTGTCATCTTTGTTCTTTCTTCAATTGTAAAACCTGCACTTTTAGTATTTGTTTTAGGATTTTTTAAATCTATTTCTTCATGTGCTACATTTAAATCCCCACAATAAATAACAGGCTTTTCCTTATCTAATTTTGATAAGTACTTTCTTATTTCATCTTCCCAAACTTGTCTATAATCTAACCTCTCTAGTTCTCTTTTTGAATTTGGTGTATAGCAATCTACTAAATAAAATTTTTCAAACTCTAAAGTTATTATCCTTCCCTCTTGGTCATGCTCTTCTATTCCAATTCCATATGTAACATTAATTGGCTTTTTCTTAGTAAATACTGCAGTTCCAGAATATCCTTTCTTTACTGCGCTATTCCAATATACATAATATCCATTAAATATATTATTTATTTCGTCTGTAATTTGATCTTCTTGCATTTTTGTTTCTTGAATTGAAAATATATCTGCATCTATCTCTTTAAAAAATTTATCAAATTCTTTTGTTATTGCAGCTCTCAAGCCATTTACATTCCATGATATTAATTTCATATTTTAAACTTCCTCTCAATTTATTATATATCTTTTATTCATAAATTTATAACTATTCTCTTTTAATCATTTAACAATTTCTTCTAAAGAACATATTATATAAATAACATTCTCTTATATTACATATATAATTTTCGTTTCAAAATAAAAAGTAAACTTTCCTATAATACAAAAAAGCGACCAAATGGCCGCCTTTATTATATTATTTAGTTGCAAAGTACCAGTTACCACCTATATTAACACTTCCTGCTGTACTATATCCTCTAAAGCTTAAATAGTTGTGATTTCTTTTACCATTTAATGCATCTAATACCGCTTGTTTTACATAGCTTGGATAGTTTCCGTTTAATCTTCTTCTCCAATGGCTATCTATTGAATAACAGAATTGGTTTGGCGCCATATATTGACTTAATGGGTCTGAACCATATCTTCTCCATCTGCTACTTTCTGCTCTGTTTGCAGCACATGTTATAACTGCTAAAGCTCCACTATAACTAGAACCACATTCTTGTGCAGTAATAGCACATAATAGGTCTAACTCAGAAGCTGAATATGACCATTTTCCTCCACTATATCTTACAGAAGCACTTCTTGATACTGTTTGCTTTTGTCTTACTTCTATAATTTTATCTACTGGCTCTTTTATAACTTTTTCTGATAATTTTATTTTTTCTATTTCTTTATCATTTTGATATTTAACTTTATAAGTTATTTCTTTAAGCCCATCTTTACCTTGTTGTATTATTCTATCTTGTTTTTGTTTAGAACCTGAAGAAACATCCTTTTTTACTGTCTCAAATGGTATTTTTACTTGCTCTGTAATTATTTTTTCTACTATATTATCATAAGATGCTAAAATTTCTTCTGCTGTAATATTTTTAGAATTTTCTACTTCTTCTGCCTCTTCTACAACTTCTTCTGTTTCTTTTGTAATTTTTATTGTTTTATTATCTGTTAGTTCAGAATTTTTATCTGGTACTGTCTTCTCATCTTCTAATAATATAATATGATTTTCATCTAATATTTCTGATACTTTTGTTTTTGTAGTTAATACATTCATTTCATAACCACTAGAAAGTATAATTTTTACATTAGTTGGTTGTACATTTCCTGCAAGTACTGTTGCACTTGTTACAAAAAGTATAAATACTAAACTAATTATTAAAACCTTTTTCAGAGATATCGATGCTTTATCGTTATTTTTCATAGAAAATTTTTCCTCCTTTAAAAGCAACATGCTTATTATAACATTTATTTATTTATTTGTCAAATTTTGTGGAGTTTCTTAACATGTTACTCTTACAAGCATCTTGCATTATTGGCTATTTAGCTAAACTTTATAAGCCCCTATATTAATAATATATGAGGCTTGTACTTAAAATATTACTATTTTTTATAAATTAATTTAAGAGAAACTACATCTTTTTCATTTATTACTATTATTCCTCTTTATTGTATAATTTCCATTCCAGCATTTTCATTTACAATATCTTTAAGTGTACCAGATGTATAACCATCTTTATAATTTAAAAACCAGTAATTGAAATTACACAATAAATTCACATTTTTATCTTGTAAACATCATACATATATGCTATGATTAATTTAAATTTTATTAGGAGGATGAATTATTATGGCACTTTGGATTATATTAGGCATTATCGTTGTTTTAATTATTGCAGTTATTGCTATGTACAACAGTTTAGTTACTTTAAGACAAAGAGTAAAAAATGCTTGGAGCCAAATTGATGTACAATTACAAAGAAGATTTGACTTAATTCCAAACTTAGTTGAAACAGTAAAGGGTTACATGGAACATGAAAAAGAAGTTTTAACTAAAGTTACAGACTTAAGAAGTTCTTGGTCACAAGCACAAACAGTTGCTGAAAAAGCTAGTCTAGACAATCAACTTTCTGAAACTTTAAAAACTATTATGGCTGTTTCAGAAAATTATCCTAACTTAAAAGCAAATCAAAACTTTTCTGAGTTGCAAGCAGAGTTAACAGCAACAGAAAATAAAATTGCTTATTCTAGACAATTTTATAATGATAGTGTAACTAGATTAAACACAAAATTAGAAACTTTCCCATCAAATATTATTGCATCTATGTTCCACTTTAAAGCAGAAGATTTATTCGTTGTTGATAACGAAGAAGCAAAAAAGAATGTAAAAGTAGATTTTTAAAACACAATGCACAAAGTAATAATCTTCTTTGTGCATTAATTTTATTAAAGGATTGATTAATTATGTATGAAGATATAACAAAAAATAAAATAAAAACAGGTGTTATAATAAGTATTTTTATCATTGTAATTACACTAATTGTTTATTATATTTGTATGGCTTTTGACTTAGGCACCTCTTCAATTATAATTGCACTAGCCTTTTCTATATTATCTGCATGGGGTTCTTACTATTATAGTGATAAAATTATATTGTCATTTAACCATGCAAGGCCTGCTACAGAAGAAGAGGACGCTAAATTAATAGATATATTAGATGGACTTATGGTTTCATCTGGATTGCAATATAGACCTAAATTATATGTTGTAGATGACCCTCAACCTAATGCATTTGCAACTGGAAGAAATCCAAAGCATTCTGTTATTTGCGTAACTACAGGACTTTTAAATAAACTTGATTATTACGAATTAGAAGGTGTTGTAGCACATGAACTTTCACATATAAAAAATTATGACATTAGATTATCTGCTGTTGTAACTGTAATGGTTGGATTTATAGTAATGCTTTCCGATTTTGTATCTAGAATGTTATTCTGGGGTGGCGGAAGCTCAGACGATAATGATAGTAAAGGTGGAAATCCCATTTTAATGATTATCGGATTAATCTGCTTAATTTTAGCTCCAATTTTCGGCAACCTTATGAAACTAGCACTTTCTAGAAGAAGAGAATACTTGGCAGATGCCTCTGCGGTAGAACTTACAAGAAATCCAGATGGGTTAATATCTGCATTAGAAAAAATTTCTGCTGACCCAGATGAATTAAAAACTGCTAACAAAGCAACTGCAAATATGTATATAGTAAATCCATTTAAAGGTGAAAAAAAGAAAAAGCAAAGCAATATCTGGTCAACACACCCTTCTACAGAAGATAGAATTGAAGCAATTAGAAATTTAAAATAGATTGCATATAATATATATAATTCTTGCATTTCTTAAAAATTTTGTAATATTAATATTGTATTAACGCTAAACTATATTTAAGCCTAAGCTTACAGCTTAGGCTTATTATAAATTTCATATACTATTTTTCATTTTTAAAATCTATTAATTTCTTAAAATATCTTTATATTATACAACTTTTCTGCATTTTCTAAAGTTATTTTTTGCACTTCTTCTATAGAAATATTTTTTACATTTGCTATTTTTTCTGCAATATAAACTAAATTTCTTGAGTCGTTTCTTTTTCCTCTATTAGGTTCTGGCGATAAATATGGACTGTCTGTTTCTATTAATATTCTATCATTTGGTATCATTTCTATTATCTCATTTGCATTTTTTGAATTTTTAAATGTTATAACTCCTGCTAAAGATATAAAAAAACCTAATTCTAATGCTTGTTTTACTAATTCTCTATTTAATGGACAGCAATGAAATACTCCTGGTTTTACAACATTTTCTATATTTCTTAAAATGTTTAATGTATCATCTACTGCTTCTCTAGTGTGTATTACAATTGGTAAATTTATTTCATTTGCAATTTTTATTTGCTCTATAAATGCATATTTTTGAAGTTCTTTGTTTTCCTTATTCCAATAATAATCTAATCCTATCTCACCAATAGCTATTACTTTTTTTCTACTTTTAGCAAACTTTTTTATTTCTTTTAATTGAGTATCAATTTCTTCTTTGCTCTCTGGAATATCGTTTGGCGAAACTCCACAAGTTGCATAAATAAAACTATATTTCTCTGCTAATTTTATAGCTTGCATAGAACTTTCTACACTATAACCAGCATTTACAATTCCTGTTACTCCAGAGTTATATACTTTCTGTATAACCTCTTCTCTGTCTTCATTAAATTTCTCGTCATTATAATGTGCATGTTGCTCAAAAAAACTCATTTTTATACCTCTTTTAATTAAATTAGTTTTCCACATTTTTCTCGTAATTTAAGCATTTATTTTCACAATTTATTCATTTATTAACATTACAAAATTTGCTATAGCATAATCTTTAATATGTGATATACTTAAATCCATACTTATTACTTCCATATTCAAAAATTCTATTGACCCATAAAACTCTACAAAAGGTCTACCTTTTATATCATTTTTTATAACTATATTTTTCCAAATATCTTGTTTCTCATAATCTATTAAGTTAGAAATTGCCTTAAATACTGCTTCTTTTGCTGCAAATCTTGCAGCATAATGTTGATATTCCATTTTTCCTGTATTTTTACAATATTCTACCTCTGATTTGTCAAAAATCTTATTTAAAAATAATTCCCCATATTTTTCTATTGCTTCTTGTATTCTAGGTACTTCTATTATATCAATTCCTGTTTTAATTATCATACAAAGTTTATCCCTTTCTTGTATCACTAAAACTAACACTTAACATCATCTTTATTATTAAATATGCACCCTTTAAGCAATTTTTAGCTTAAAAAAGTGCATATAAAATAGTTAACATTATTACTATTAAAATTAGTATTATTATATTTTGTTTTATTTTTGTTTTTTCTACATTAGTACTTTTATACAACATGTCATATTTATTTTTAATTTTATTAAAAATCCTGTCTATGTCTAGCTTTTCACTCCAATTTTTCTCCAAACAGCTTTCTGTTTCATCATTTGAAACTTCTTCTATTAAAAAGTTTTTAGTAAAACTAAAAAATTCCTGCTGACAATCTTTTCTATCTAATTCATAATTTACTTTTGCCAAATAAAACTTTTTATATAAACACAATATATACAAATATAATTGTTCATTCTCAAATCTAAAAGGCAATTTTGTATAATTATCTACAGCTATATCTGACGTAAGTAAAGCTGTTCCTACATTTGAAAACCCATATTTAATGTATTTAGAATTTGGAGGTTTATTAAAATAATCTTCTGTTATTATGTCATTTAATTCTTTATGAGCTGGTAATACTTTAAAAAATTTAAAAAATAACTTTTCAATAGTTTTTATTTCTACATTATCATTCCAATCTTCTTGTGAAATACACGCATATGAATATGTTATAAATCTTTCTTGGTCAATGTTTAAATCTTCCGCTAAACTTGTATTTCCTGTTATATCTTTAATAAACTTTATTATATCTTTTGAATCTTTAAAAATACTAGTTTGTATTTTTATATTCTCAAATTCCTTTAATTCATCTGCTTTTGATGTTATATCTCTAAATTTATAATTAAAATTTACAACATCTGAAAATTTGTTATTTTCACCATCTATTATTGTTTTAAATAATAAAAAACATATTCCTGTATTAAAACAAATTAACTCTACTTTTGTAATGTCAAAATATATTCCATCTTCATTTTGAACTTTTCCTTGTACATTTTGCTTTATATTATAATCAAACATTGTACAAGGATATTTACTTAAAATATTTGCTTTTAACTCATTATCTAAACTCTCCAACTCTCTCATCTGCTGTTTAGTATAATTAAAACTCCAAAACATAAACTTTCGTATATTGGGTAAAAAATTTTGGTATATCGATAAATCTTTAGCTATATCAAACTTTTTCATTGTACATTTTTTATCTTTAAGTAGCTTAAGCAAATATTTGCTATAATTTTTTTCTTCAATTACATATGGATATATAAAGTACGTATATTGATATCTCGTCTTTAGTTCCAAAGCTTTTTTTCACTTTCCTTATATATATTTAGGTTTTTGGCAATACCTATAAACCTTACTTTTTTGTTTTCATAATAATATTATTGTATACTATTTTGTATAATAATTTAAGTTTAAATCTTCTCCTAAATGCCATTCATCTATAAACTCTATTAATGAATTATTTTCCATTGTATATTGAGGCTTTACAACTTCTTTTCCTTTTGAGTCTATTGTTCCCCATTTTCCATCTTTCTTTACACTTGAATAACCAAATCTATTTTGCTCTGTAGCATCATCGTAAATATAGTCTACTATAACTATTCCGTCTTTGTTTACAAAACCATATTTGTCGTTTTGCTTACTTAAAAACAATGTATTACTCTTTAATAATTCTATATTTGTTTTTTCCTCAAATCTAAAATTGTAATACTTGTATTCTCCATCTATCCTAACTATCATGTAACCATTTTCATCATTTATTTCTGAAATAATGCCACTTAATTTTACTGCAAAATTTCTATCTATTAAATCATTATCTACACTAGTATTTGTGCTTCCTTCAAAAAATCCTTCTGTTTGTCTGTATATTAAACTATCATATTTAAAGTCTAGCTTTGTTGTTCCATCTACATTTATAATTCCATATTTATTATCTTTTTTTGCTATGTAATTGTTCTCATATGTATAAGACATATCATCATATTCAAATTTTATTACTATATCTCCTTCTGTTGATAACACTCCATATTTATTACCTTTTTTAGCGATTACATTTTCCCCATTAATTGATGAAATATTATCAAACTCACCTGTTAAGTATAATTTTCCATCCCTATCTGCTACTGACCATTTTCCATTTTGTTTTACAACATATTTGTTATCACCATATATTTGTTTTATATCTTGATAGCTATTTTCAAAAATTACTGTTTTATCTGGCTTTACTAAACCATATTTGTCATTTTCATCTATTAAAATATATCCGTCTTGTGCCTTATCTGTTAATGGTTTTATATCTTTATAATTATTATCTGAAATAATAGCACCAATATTATCTATTAAACCTTTTTTGCTGTTTTTTACTGTAACAAATGTATTTTCAACACCTTTTAAAGCTGTTATAGAATCATAATCACAATTTGCTAAAACTTTTCCTTTAAAATCTATTAATCCATATTTTCCATTTTTTGTTACTATTAAAACATCATCTTCATACCACAAATTATTATTTACATCATAATTTTCAATTGCTCTAATTCCATCATATTCTGTGAATAATTGTTCTCCCTTTTCATTTACTGCTTTTGTTTTATATTCATTCGTATTGTAATTTACATCATATGTGCATATAAACACTGCTTCTTTTGAGTTTGGAACTATAATTGCTTCATCATATGAAGGTTTAACTATTTCTTTTCCCTTAGAGTCTATTACTCCCCATTTTCCTTCTGAATATGCGGCAAAATACTCTGTTGTAACAACTTTACTTTCTACTTTATTTCCTCCAAAAAGTTTTGCAATAGATATTACAACTATTACAATTAAAGCTAATGCTATTAAAACTGCAACAACTTTTTTTATATTTAATTTGCCTTCTCCACTATATCGTCTTCCTCTACTCATTTTATTCCTCCTAAAATATAAAACTAAAAAAATATAGTATAGCTTTTTATAGCTATACTATATCACATTTGTGTAGGTAATTACAAGAGTTAGAGCATAATTGAACAAAATTACTATACTCTAAAGTATAATTAAAACTGGACGGAATGAATAGTAGCTGTAGCCATCACCAATGTAGTTGTAAAAACAGAATACACCTGCTCCCGTATCACTTTCGTAATAACCTCCTCGGTTTAAGAAAGGCCAGTTTCCATAATGAAACAAAGAGCAATCACCGTGCCATGATGTGCTTCCATTACCACTTACGCTCGTCTCGTACACTGCATCTCCATACACTCCTTTATTTTGATTATAGTTATATTCATAACTATCTAAATTCGCTTTTTTATAAACATTCTTCGTCTTTGCATCTCCATTTACTAAGTTTTGTCCATATTTTGCTAAGTTATTATTTCCATTATTTATATATGCTGCTACATATTCACCGGCTCCTCCGCTCATATCATATACTCCATGTACAGTTCCTGTTGTACTTTGTCCTCCTTTATTTAAATATGTATTTCCACTTCCGCCTCCTGTGTAATATGAACTATTATCATTTATTGTTACTTCTGCAT
>FR901523.1:4978-9187 GCA_000438355.1 Clostridium sp. CAG:273 | reverse complement strand
TACCAACGCTATTAACGTTATTCCTTCATCTACACTATAATTTTTTCTGCATTTGTAAATTTCTTTCATAAATTTCCTCCTTATCTTTTTCTATTATTCCATCATATTTATTAGTAATATTTTTATCTTATTGTTTCACCTTCTATAATTTTTATGTATTCTATAAATAAAAGTAAAATAATTTGTTTCTTGTTATTTTTTTTGCAAAATAATTATACCATCTCATTGTGAGATGGTATGTTTCTTTTATATTACATTATTATTACATTTTAATTACACATTCTAGTTATCTATCCCCTTATCTAATTTCCATGTCTAGCAGTAAGTTTTATTATTAGATCCATATTATCATCTATCGCTGCTTTATTTCTTCTAATTGCTCCACATTTCTTACATTTAAATATTATTACATATCCTTTCTTTGAGTCTAATTCTACACTTATTGGCTCTAATATTCCGTGACATTGTTCTTCTCTATCTCCTGGATTTATATCTACATGTTTTGAGTGTAAACAGTAGTTACAATGGTTTCTACATGAATAACCAAGTGGTTTTACTAATTTACCACAATTTTCGCATATAAATTCTTCGTCTATTTCTGTAAATTTTCTACCCATTTTTATTTCTTATTTTCCTTATAAAAAATTTAGGCTTTTAAGGAAAGCCTATTAACCTTTTATAAAAAATTACACATTTATATATTTATTAACATTTGTAATTTTCATATTCCATTATTTTATTTAAAATTCTATCTATTATCTAATATATTATTTATCATTCATCATTTCAGTTATATTTTACCATTTTACCATTTATCCTAATACTCAAATATACTTTCTCCAATAAATTCTCTTAATAATGAATTCTTAGGAACATTTTCTATGTCTATAGTTTCAAAGTATTTTAAAAATTCTAGTAATCTTCTTGCTTCTGAATATTCTGCATAACTGCTGTTAATACTTTCTAATAATGGTACAGCAAACTTCTTTAATACGCAAAATTCATATATTAAAGATGTATTAAACATGCTGTCTGCTTCTTCTTGAAATGGATAAATATACTGTTCTTCTCCTCTATTTACTGAGTTCCATATTTGAAGGGTATGTATTGCATTATAACTTCTAAATTTGTAGTCTCTTACAATTCTTCTTATTAGTCTACTATCTGTTGTTGATATTCTATTGAAATAATCTATATTTAGGACAGTTAGATTACTTATGTATATTTTATACTTATTTTCTCTTGGAATTGCAGATGTTAATTCATCATTTAAGCAATGTATTCCTTCTATTACTAGAATTTCATCTTTTCCTAATTTCATTGTCTCTCCAGTATATTCTTTATGTCCTGTTTTAAAATTAAATGTAGGCATTAATATTTCATTACCTTTTAATAATTCTATTAAGTCGTGATTAAATAATTTTAAATCTATTGCTTCTAAACATTCAAAATTATAATTTCCATTTTCGTCAAGTGGTGTTTCTGTTCTCTCTACAAAATAATTATCTACAGATATTGTTACAGGTTTTAGTCCATTTAGTCTAAGTTGAAGTCCTAATCTTTTTGCAAATGTAGTTTTTCCTGAAGAAGAAGGTCCTGCTATTAAAACAACCTTTACATCATTTTTATTTACTATTTTATCTGCTATATCTGATATTTTCTTTTCATGTAATGCTTCTGCTAAAAGTATTAGTTCCTTTTCATTTCCATTTAATATTTCTTTATTTAATTTATATATTGTATTAATACCTAAAACCCTATGTATATCTTCATATTCTTGAAGTGTATTTAATAATTTTTTATTTTCTTTATATTCTTCTAATTTATTTGGATTTTTTCTACTTGGATATCTAATTAAAAATCCATTATTGTAAACTTTTAAGTCAAATATTTTTGTATAACCAGTTGAAATTGGCATAACACCATAAAAATAGTTATAATAATCCTCACAAAAATATAAAGAAACAGTATCTTTGTCTTTATTATCTAATTGTAGTTTTCCTCTTATAGTTTGTTCTTTATCATAAAACTTTTTAGCCTCTTCTTTTGTCATTACAACTTTGTTTATATCATAATTTGCATCTATTATCTTTTTCATTTCGTCACTAACATTTTTTATCATTTCTTCTGTTGTTTTCATATTATCTATTTGACAAAATGTTGCATTTGATAATTGATAATTTACTGTAAGTAATGCATCTGGATAAAGCTTGTTAAATGCTTTTGACATTATTAGTAATAATCCTCTTACATAAATTCTCATACCATCAGCAGTTGAAATATCTAAAAATTCTACTTTTTCTCCTTCTTCTGGCTCATAATTTAGACTTCTTACTTTATTATTACATTTACAAGCTATTATCTCTTCTTTACTATTCTCTATTTCATTTTTAAATATATCTACAATTTTTTTATGTTCTCCCATTTCTACTTTTGTGTCACCTTTATAAACTAGTTTCATATTTAATTATATTCCTTCCCTTCGTACTCTATTACATTTACTTTAAGTACTTTACTAGTATATTCATCTTCATATACATTAATGTTAAATTCTTCGTGTTTTGTTTCTTTTATTTTTGATTTAAATGTATCAAATAAAATTTCAGTTGAAATGTCCATTCCTATTGGTAATGTTTTATTAAAATTATCGTAAAAAACATAGTTTGTATAAAATGCAACTGGTGTATTTTCTTTTATATTAACTTTATACAAATAAACTTCTTTACTTTTTGAAAAATCTACATCTTTAAACTCATTTTTTGGATTAATGTTAAAGATATTTAAATTCTCTAATTCTATTTTCTTATTACTTAATTTATATATAGAAAGATTTGAATTTGTTTTAATTTTATTTAAAACTTCTTTTATTAATTTTAAATAATTTCTAACATTATCTATAAAATCCTCTAAAGTTATTTCTTTACTAATGTTTAAAATTCTATATTTATCTTTCTTGCTTTCTCTATGTCTTACATTATTAATTGAAATATTATCTTTTTCATTAGATAAAATATCTCCAAAGACGTCAAATTCTGTAAGATTTATATTTTTTAAATCTGCTTTAAATGACTTTTTTAATTGCTTTAATTCTTTTTCTATTTCTTTTAATTGCTTTTCTGTCAAATCACTATTTTTCTTTACTTCATTTAAAATTTGCATAGTTCTACTGCAATATCTAAATATAAATAATGCATCTGCCTCATTTTTAGAAAGCTTTACTCTTTGAATTTCATCTATTTTTTTACCTAGTTCTGCCATGTCATTATCAACGTCAAATATTTTTCCTATTTTATCATTTTCACTTTCGTCTAGTTCTCCTTCATTTAGTCCAGGTAATTCATCTTTATTAGCAAATTTCCAAAATTCAAAAATACTCTTTTTATGGCTGTTTATTTCTGCAATGTATATTTTGGCATTCTTGATTTTTCTAGTTAAATTTTCTGTTTTTAATTCAGCAGCTTTTACATCTAGTTCTATATTTTTATATTCTTTTCTAATAGAGTCCAACCTTGTTACTATTTCTATAATGTCTTCTATTGTATATACTTTTTTCTCTACAAATTCATATGTTACAACTTCTTTTTGAAGTGCTTGTATATCTTCATATTCTTCTTCATTGTTTACTTTTCTTTTTATAGAAACAACTTCTTTTTTCTTTCTACCATTTAAAAAGTATTTAACCTTTCCGAAAAAAGTTTTTTTACATTCCAAAAAAGTTGATATTTGTTTTTGTTTCTCTAAATATTCTGCATTTTGTTCATCTATTTTTTTCTTTAATTTTTTTAATAAAGCTTCTTTTTTGGCTTTTTCTTTAATAATATTTTTTATTTCATCTGTTCTTTCTTTTGCTTGACTTTTTATAAACTCTGGTAAATTTTCATAATTTATAACTTCACTATTATATTTAAACTCAAGTTCTCCATCTTCTCCTATTGCAGTCTTAAAAGAATAATCATTTTGGAAACTTGTTGAAAGTAAAAATAGTGCTTTTAATAATTTATATTTTTCTATACATTCATCTTTTTGAGTAAAATTCATTATATAATCACTTACAATATTGTCATATACTTTTGCTTTTCCTACAACTCTAATAGTAGAATTTTCCTTTTTATCAAATATTTCAAATATTGTAGGCCACTCTTTTGTAAAATACCATAAATAGTTCTCCAAATCTGTAATTTGGAGACTTGTATATAAATTACCTGAATA
>FR901523.1:0-4928 GCA_000438355.1 Clostridium sp. CAG:273 | reverse complement strand
AACAAAAATATAAAATTTCTTTTTATTTTTTTTACTCTCTATTTGTTTTTTTATTAAATAAAATAGTGCAACACTTGTAAGTTCTGTTGTAGGTACAAGCATAAAGTATTTATTACTTTCTGGTGCATAATAAATTTGCCAAATATAATTATTTTCGTATTTTACTTTTAAAGGAATTGTCTCATTTAAATTTTCCTGTTCTTCATCCAATCTTTCTATGTCTTCTGTATTTAAATTATCTAACATTTCCATAAAAGTTTCAAATTTTTCTGCATTTTTCTTATTTTTTGTATCTAAATAATTACATAGTGGCTCTGCTTTTTTATATCTCTGTTCTAAATCTGCTGTTCTATCTAATGGAGTTAGTAATATTTCTATATCTAATACATTTATATACTTATATATTTTGTAATTTATATCATCATGTGATTTTGTAGGTTTAAAATTTAAAGGCTCAAAGTCCTTTAAAAAGCTAGGTAGCCTTTTTAGGTTTAAGCCTATAAATTTTAATTTATTTTCTAATATGTTTTCGTTTTCATCTGTAGTTTTTGGCATCTTTCCTCCAATATAATTTTATTTGTAATTTTTAACTTCATCTACAATTTTGTCTACAAATTCATCTAGTTTCATTTGACCGATGTCACCATCTGTTCTAGAACGTACTCCTACAGCATTTGCTTCTATTTCTTTATCTCCAATTACAAGCATATAAGGAACTTTTTGAAGTTGAGCTTCTCTTATTTTATATCCTATTTTTTCACTTCTATCGTCTACAGAAACTCTTATACATTTTTCTTGAAGTGCCTCTTCTACTTTTTTAGCATAATCTATTTGTTTGTCTGAAATAGTTAAAACTTTAACTTGTGTAGGTGCAAGCCATAATGGGAAAGCTCCTTTTGTTTCCTCTATTAAGAAACACATAAATCTGTCAAATGTACCTAAAATAGCCCTATGAATTACAACTGGTCTATGTTTTTCTCCATCTTGACCAATATATTCTAGCTCAAATCTTTCTGGCAATAAGAAGTCTAATTGACATGTAGAAACCGTTACATCATGTCCTACAGCTGATTTTAATTGAACATCTAATTTAGGTCCATAGAAAGCTGCTTCTCCTTCTGCTTCATAAAAATTAAGTCCTAATTCTACTAAAATCTCTCTTAACTGACTTTCTGCTTTTTCCCACATTTCATCATCGTCAAAATATTTATGTTTGTCGTTTTTATCTCTTAAAGATAATCTAAATCTATAATCTTTAAATCCAAAATCCTTATAAACAGCTAATATTAACTGCACTACCCTTGCAACCTCTTCTTTAATTTGGTCTGGTCTTACAAACAAGTGAGCATCATTTTGGCACATTTCACGTACTCTTTCTAGTCCGCAAACACTTCCACTATCTTCAAACCTAAAATCGTGTGCAAGTTCACCGATTCTAATTGGTAAATCCCTATATGAATGTATTTTATTTTTATAAACTAACATATGGTGTGGGCAGTTCATTGGTCTTAAAACTAATTCTTCTGTATCTATTTTCATTACAGGGAACATGTCTTCTTTATAATGGTCCCAATGTCCTGAAGTTTTATATAAATCTACATTTGCAAGAGATGGTGTGTATACATGTTGATATCCCATTGCTGTTTCTTTATCTTGAATATATCTCTCTAAAAGTTTTCTAACAACTGCTCCATTTGGCAAATACATTGGAAGTCCAGAACCTACTAATGGGTGTGTCATAAATAATTCTAACTCTTTACCAATTTTTCTATGGTCTCTTTGTTTTGCTTCCTCTAGCATTTGTAAATATTCTTCTACCTGACTTGCTTTAGGAAAAGAAATTCCATATATTCTTTGAAGCATTTTATTATTTTCATTTCCTCTCCAATAAGCTCCTGAAGTAGAAAGTAGTTTAATTGCTTTAATTTTTCCTGTACTCATTAAATGTGGTCCTGCACAAAGGTCTGTAAAATCACCTTGTTTATAAAAAGAAATCTCTTCTCCTTCTGGTAATTCTTCAATAAGCTCTACCTTGTAAGGCTCATCCAATTTTTTCATAAATTCTATAGCTTCTGTTCTTGAAAGAGTATATCTTTCTAAAGGTAAATCTTCTTTTATTATTTTTTTCATTTCTTCTTCAATTTTTTCAAAATCATTTTCTGAAATTGGTTTTTCTACATCAAAATCATAATAGAAACCATTTTCAATTGAAGGTCCTATTGTTAATTTTACACTTTCTCCATACAATCTTTTAACAGCTTGTGCCATAATATGTGCAGTTGTATGCCAATATGCTTTTTTGCCATCTTCATCATCAAACGTTAATATTTCTAATTTACAATCTTTTTCTATTGGATAACGTAAATCTTTTACTTCTCCATCTACTTTTCCAACCATTGCATTTCTGGCTAATCCCTCACTAATTTTCTTTGCTATATCTAAAATAGACATTCCTAACTCTACTTCTAACTTAGAGCCATCTTTTAATTCTACTTTTACCATAAAATCATTTCCCTTCTAAATTGCTATTCTATTATTGCTTAGATTACAGCTTAATTTCCATAATTTAAATTACATTATAAAATTTTACATTAGCACTTATTTTTTATAATAAATGCTAATCGTAATCTTTGCATTACTTTTTATTTTCGTATCCTGGTTTCTTTAATAATTTAAACATATTCGTTTTATATTTTTCTACACCTGGTTGATTAAATGGATTTACACCTATTAAATTTCCAGACATTGCTACTGCTAACTCAAAGAAATAAATTAAATGTCCTAATGTCTCTTCTTTTAGCTCACTCATGTTAATTACTATGTTTGGTACTCCTCCTTCAACATGTGCACTTATTGTACCTTCCATTGCTTTTTTATTAACATAATCCAAACTTTTTCCAGCAAGATAATTTAAACCATCTAAATTATCACCATCTTCTTTTATTTCTATATCACTTTTACTTTTCTCAACATTAATTACAGTTTCAAATAAATTTCTTCTTCCTTCTTGTATATATTGACCTAATGAATGTAAATCTGTTGTAAATTCAGCTCCAGTTGGGAAAATTCCTTTTCCGTCTTTACCTTCACTTTCGCCAAATAACTGTTTCCACCACTCAATCATATAGTGTAACTTTGGTTCATAAGAAACCAATATTTCAATATTTTTACTATTTCTGTATAATAGATTTCTTATAACTGCATATTTATAACAGTCATTATATTTTAAGCTTTTATCTGCATATTTTTCTTGTGCAAATCTTGCACCATTCATTAATTTGGTTATATCTATTCCTGCTACTGCAATAGGTAGTAAACCTACAGCTGTTAAAACAGAATATCTTCCTCCTATATTGTCTGGAATAACAAAAGTTGTATATTTTTCTGAATCTGCAAGCTGCTTTAAAGCTCCATTTTTCTTATCTGTTGTAACATAAATTCTTTTTTGGGCCTCTTTTAGTCCATATTTATTTTCTAGTATTTCTCTAAAAATTCTAAAAGCGATTGCGGGCTCTGTTGTAGTACCAGACTTTGAAATTACATTTATAGAAAAATCCCTATTTCCAATTAAGTCTATAATATCATTTATGTAATTTGGGTTTAAATTATTTCCAACATATAAAATTTGAGGAGTTTTTCTTTGTTCTTTTGGCAAATATGCATAAAAGGTATGTGTAAGAGCCTCTATAACTGCTCTTGCTCCCAAATAAGAACCGCCAATACCAATAACAACTAGTATCTCTGAATTTTCTTGTATCTTTTTAGCAGATTTTTTAATTTTTTCAAATTCCTTTTTGTCATATTTGGTTGGTAATTCCATCCATCCTAAAAATTCTTTTGGGTTATTTGCTTTTTTATGTAATTCATCATGTACCTTTTCTACCTCTTCGGCATATTTCATGATATTTTTTTCGGTTACATCGACATTATCAAAATTTACTTTAATATTGTCCATCTTATCCTCCTCCTTTGTTTTGTAACTAGCAATAGTATATAACATTTAAGGACTTTATTCAATAGCAAACAAAAATAAATGCTATTTTTCTGAAAAATACTAAGTCCAGACTTTTTTATTTCTACCTATTTTACACATAAAAATAGATGTGTGATTTTTCATTTCACACATCTTAATAAAACTATATACACAAACACCCAATTTATGCCATTCCCTAAATTACAACCAAGACCGGATGAAATGAAACACCATCATAATAAGCTCCGCTGGTGCAATTAAAACTAAATACTCGTTCACGAGAACCACCACTGTAATAACCTCCACGGTAGAAGAAAGGACCACCGTATTTGTCAGGAAAGTTAGAGTAATCGCTGTACCATGATGTGCTTCCATTACCACTCGTGCTCGTTTCATACACTGCATCTCCATACTTACTAGAATTTGCATTATAATTATTTTCATAACTATCTGAACTTGCTACATTATAAACATTCTTCGTCTTTGATTCTCCATTTACTAATGCACTTCCCCATGTAAAGTAGCTATTTTCACTATTTACATATGCTGCTACACATTCCCATGCTCCTCCGCTCATATCATATACTCCATACACTGTTCCTGTTGTACTTGCTTTTACTCCTTGTGTACTCGTATAATCTGTTGTTGTTCCTACATCTGTTTCGGCACTTGCACTATTTCCTGCTGACCCTGTTATATAACTACTACTATTATTTATCCATACTTCTTCATTCTGTTTTCCATATTTACTTTTACTTAAATATGCTACTGCTCCCCATTCATCATTTTTCATCATATGACTATTTAATGCACTATTATAGTTTAAGCATACTGTATACATATCCCCTATATCTATATATCTCCAACTACTTACTCCTGGTTTTACTTGTAGTTTCTTTTCTGTTCCATCATATTCGCTATTTGCTTTATCTGTTGTTGCTCCTTCTGGACTTGC
>FR901522.1:29192-32049 GCA_000438355.1 Clostridium sp. CAG:273 | reverse complement strand
TTACATTTAACCAATTATTTAACAATACATCTTACATTTACTTTATAAAATTACATATATTTTACATTTTCATTTAAAATATATTTCGACCTGTTAAAAAATAGACAGCGACACTTGAATTACCAAGTGTCGCATATCTCTTAAGTTGTTAGCATTCAAATTTCTCCCACAGCCACAGAATTATGTTTCCTCCTAAAAAAGTTCCTAGAGCAAATAGTACAGATGCAGATACTGCATATTGCATATTACATCCTGAGGTAATAAACGTTAGGATAAACATACTTGTCCACAGTAGAAGAGAAACAATCAAGCAATAAACAACCCGTCTAAGCATAACTAAGTCCTCCTGTCCTCCATCGGACATTGAAATAAAATAATTGAGTATACATATAATTATATCACTTTTTTTAACATTTTTCAAATGTGATATAATTATGAAATTTTAGATAAAATTATGTCAATTATTAATAGCCTTTTTAAAAAAATCTCATCATCTACAAATTTCGACATACATTATAAATAAAATGTGATATAATTAAAAAATATGAAAGGAGGATTATTTTTGGACTTAAACTTATTTCAAAATTTAAAAAAAGACATTGAATCTAATACTACTATAAAAAAATTCATAGATGAATTATCTAACTTTTTAAAAGATACGACATCATCTGTAAAACCAAATAGTAGTAATAATATTGGCAATGAAAGCTTACCAAACACAAAAGAAAACTTATTTGATAAAGACAATACTTTAGATGTAAAAGAATACCGAAAAGAAGGTCATTTATATTTTGTTACAGAAGATCGAAACAATGAAATTTATTTGTGGGATTTTACAGATAAGCCTAAACATGAATTTAAAGAAATAATTACTTCTGTAGAATTACAAAAAGTAGCCAAAGAAGGTGCTATGCTTCAATATAAAAATGGAAAATATGAGCTCTATTCTCCTTATGGATATGATATGTTACATAACGAAAACAAATAGGAAAAATGGTTAATTGAAAAAGAAAAATATAATTAGAAATAGGAAAAATTGAAAAATAATTTAAACATTACTTTTATATTTTTATTTACTATGCTATACTATTTTAATCAATAATGAGCGAGGTAAATAAAAATGAGTAAGAAAAAAAGTAACAATATTTTAAAAAAAATATTAATTTTAGTTCTTTTTACTATTATACTGGGAATTGTTGGATATTTTAACAACAATACAGTTCATAATAATTTTATTTCAAACTCCAATATAATTTCAACTGACATTCAAAACATCCCTGAATATTCAGGAAATCCATATATCATACTAAATAATAATAAACCTTCATTTACAGAAAATGACTATACTACTAATGCATTTGAAACATATAGTGATTTAGATAGACAAGGTAGATGTGGTGTGGCTTATGCTAATATTTGCAAAGAAGTTATGCCACTTGAAACAGATGAAAGAGAATCAATTTCCTCTGTAATACCTTCTGGCTGGGAACAAACAGCATATGAAGGTATAATTGAAGGTAATTATTTATACAATCGTTGTCATTTAATAGGTCATCAATTAGCTGGCGAAAATGCAAACGAAAAAAATTTAATTACAGGAACTCGTTACATGAATACAGAAGGTATGCTTCCTTTTGAAAATGATATTGATGATTATATTGAAAAAAATGAAAATAATCATGTTTTATATAGAGTTACTCCTATTTTTCATGGTAACAATCTCGTTGCAAGTGGTGTGCAGATGGAAGCATATTCTGTTGAAGATAATGGAAAAGGTATTTGCTTTAATGTTTATGTTTATAATGTTCAACCTGGCATTATAATAGATTATGCCACAGGTAAAAGTCGATTAGCAGAATAAATTTATGAAAAAATGGAAGTTTTTTGGTATATAATGCGTATAAAGGGGCTTATCTTCAAGCATTTTCATATCCGTATCTAATTAATAATAAACATAAAAAAAGTTAAAATAAATTATAAATAATGCCAATCAATTATTGTGAATTATTTACAATTTGTCCAGCCAATTACTAGCATTATATAGAATTCTTTCAACATTTACTATTTTATCTTTGTCATTAATACGGTAAAAAGCAATATAATTTTTAATAATTAATTTTCTAATCTGATATTTTTCAATTAAATCATGGTCAATAATAGAAAATTTATTAGGTTGGTACTCTAGAGATGTAAGCTCATCCCTTATCAAATTAGCGTATTTTTCCGCAATAGTAGGTTCTAATAATTCATATTTTATATAATGAATAATCTTTTTATAATCATTTTTGGCTTGTATAGATAATTTTACTTTATACTTATTCAATATAAAACCTCCTACTTTACTCTGATAAGATTTCACTAACTTCTGCGAAAGCTTCTTCAACAGAACATACTTTACCTTCTTCGGTGTCCTTCATACCTTTTTGTAGTTTTGTCAATAATTCTTTATCATTTTTTACAATCAAATCGCTTGGAGCTTTAGCAAGTGAATAAGTAAATTTTAGGTATTCTATATAATCAATTGCTTTTATTGAGAGTTCTTCTGGTAAACTTTCAATAACATTATATAATTCTTGTTGTTTCAGTGTCATAATCATATCATCTCCTACACTAATATATTATTTATTATATCACATTTTTACTTAAAATCACTATATATTTTTATTATTATTAAAAAATGTATAAAAATTAAAATAAATTAAAAAATATTTAACATTAATAAAAATACTACTTATAAGATTTTACTAGCTTTAGTTTGAAATTAGAAACTCACAAAAATTTTATTTAAGACAAATCAAAAGTGAAATTTATTTTTAAGCAAGCCTTTGAAGGCAATCTATAGAAATGAGTTATGCTA
>FR901522.1:28765-29162 GCA_000438355.1 Clostridium sp. CAG:273 | reverse complement strand
AAATTACAAAAATTAATATTAAATTTTTTTCTAATTTATCTTTAAAGAAAACTCTAATAAAAACAGAATGTATTATCTTTTAATATAATACATTCTGTTTTGTTGACTAACCTATCATGGAATCCGTCTTTTCAATATAGCATCTTCACGTGCTTTCTCATCTTTTTCACATTTTGTAATATATCGTGTGCCATCGTAAATCTGAGTTTTTTTCCTTTCGGGCATATACTTTATAGGACAATTTTCTTTTTTACAAAGTGCACATTG
The DNA here is from genome assembly GCA_000438355.1 of Clostridium sp. CAG:273. Classification (GTDB taxonomy): domain Bacteria; phylum Bacillota; class Clostridia; order TANB77; family CAG-508; genus CAG-273. The sequence continues at coordinate 28,895 of FR901522.1, read as the reverse complement.
CAAATTGTTTTTTAAGACAGAAAAAAATGTAAGCTTTGCCATATCTTTTCACTCCTTAACAATTTTGTTTGCGAGTTACATTAAAAGTCTGTTTGAGTATTAGCCTCATTAATATAATCAAATTCCTCCT
>FR901522.1:23917-28750 GCA_000438355.1 Clostridium sp. CAG:273 | reverse complement strand
TTCCTCCTTCAATAATTATTGTGTTGCTAGTGGTTCTTTATGTTTAAACTCCAAAAGGAGATTATAAAATTAATATGCTTACTTGCTAAATCTTAATAATTATACCATATAATTTTACCTCTTTCAATAATTCGCTATTTTCCAACATTTCAAATATTATAAAGCTAAAAAATTATATTATAGAAAGAAAAAATACAATAAATTCCTACTGCATTCCTATTACATCATTTTAGCAAAAATAAACCTTGTAAAATATTGATATTTCAATGCTTACAAGGTTTTTCGTGTTTTGGTGCGGATGAGAGGACTCGAACCTCCACGCCGTTGGCACTGGTTCCTAAGACCAGCGCGTCTGCCAGTTTCGCCACATCCGCTTCTATTTACTTGACATTTGTTATTGTAGCATATTCTACTTTCATAGTCAAGTAAATTTGTATATTTTTTCGCTACTATCAAACTATATTTTACTTTTACAATTTCACACTATACTTATCAAATTATCATACAGAGATTTTATTTCCTTTTTAACTTAATGAGGCTGTATTTTATAAGAATTACTTTTACATTGCTATACATTACTATTTTTATTTAGTATATTTTCTTAATTCTTCACCTAGTTCTTCCCACATAATCATTTTTTCTTCTATCATAGTATTTTTATTATCTATACAATCTTGCATTTCTTTTAATTTTATATAATCTGTACTATATTCCTCTTTTTCCATTTCTAATCTTACATTTGATACTTCGTTTTCTAAGTTATTTATTTCTTGTTCTAGTTTTTCTATCTTTGATTTAATTCTTCGTATTTCTTTATTTATAAAATATTGATTACTTCCTTTTGTATTTGTTTTTTCTGCTATATCTAAATTTGTATTTAAGTTTTCTTTTTTATTGATATTTGTATTTTTATTTATAGACATATCTATAATTGTATTCTCTTTTGTCTTTAAACTTCTATTTTCGTAATTTAACTTATTTTCTTCATCGCAATTTCTGTATTTTTCTTCATATTCTGTATATGTTCCATTAAAATATGTTACACCATTTGAATTAAAAATTAGCAATGAATCTGCAATTTTGTTTACAAAATACCTATCATGGGAAACAAAAATTAACGTTCCTTTATATTCTTTTAATATATTCTCCAAACTTTCTTTACCTATAATATCCATATGATTGGTTGGTTCGTCAAGTAACAGCAAATTTGCACCTTTCTTAAATATTTTACATAATTGAAGTCTTGCACGTTCTCCACCTGACAATACTTTTATTTTCTTAAAAACATCTTCTCCTGAAAATAAAAATGTTCCTAATATTGTTCTTATTTGTGTTGTTGTTAATTCTGGAAATGTTTTATAAAAATCATCAAATACCGTATCTTCTGGATTTTTAAATTCCATTTGTTGGTCAAAATACTGTTTATCTACATGATAACCATATTCAAAACTACCAGATATTTTAGGTATATTTCCATTTAATGTTTTTAAAAGTGTTGACTTACCTATTCCATTTTCTCCTATAATCGCAAGTTTTTGTCCCTTATATAAGTCAAAAGAAATGTTTTGTATAGCCTTATTATATCCTATTTCTAGTTCTTTAACAGATAGCACATTTTTTCCACTTTCCATTTTTATATTAAAATTCATATGAAATGTTTTTAAGTCATATTTATTTGGTTCATCTATTATTTGCATCTGCTCTATTTTCTTTAATTTAGACAAAGCCATTTTAGCTTTTGTAGGCTTATATCTAAATCTATCTGCAATTGATTGTAGTCTTTTTATTTCTGCTTGTTGATATTCATAATCTTTTATTTGTTTTTCATAATTAATTCTTTTTTGCTTTTCAAAATCGGTATAATTTCCTATATACTCAGTCATTGTTGAATACTCTATTTCATATACTTTATTAACAATTCTATCTAAAAACATCCTATCATGTGACACAATTACAACTGATTTAGTATAATTTCTTAAATAATTTTCAAGCCATTCTATGGCAGTTATATCTAAGTGATTAGTTGGTTCGTCTAAAAGCAGTATATCTGGCTTACTAAGTAAAAGCTTTAAAAAAGCTACTTTAGTTCTTTGTCCTCCAGAAAATTGATCCATAGTTTTACTTTTATCTTCATTTGTAAATCCAAACTTTTTTAAAGCTACTTCATATTCTTTTTTATATGTATAGCCATTCATTATTTCAAACTTCTCTAAAGCTTCTGTATATTCTTTTATATTTTTTTGATTACTATTATTTTGCATATCATTAGCTAACTTTGTAATCTTATTTTCCAAGTTTAGAATTGGAGCATATACCTTTAAAATCTCTTCTAATAAAGTTTTAGAAGAATCTTGAAAATCCATCTGCTTTAAAAAGCCTATTGTTGGAGAGCCTTGTATATATATATTAAATTTTTCTTCTTCAATCCCCTCTTCAAACATAGAATTATCTATTATCGCATTTAAGAGTGTACTTTTTCCACAGCCATTTCTACCTACAATAGCTATTTTATCTTTTTCCTTTATTTCAAAATTTATTTCCTCTAAAATTGTCTCAGCTCCATAAGATACTGAACCATTTACTATTTTATAATTCATTTTCTTTCCTCTTTTATTTATCTATTTCTACATTTCTAAACTTTATCTTTGTAAATTTATATCATATTATAAAGTAACCCCATCGCATCGCGGTGGGGTTCTGAAAGTGTTAATCCATTTTTACGTAATATCCATCGTTCTTGTTTGTAAGCCTATTATATCGGCAATTTGGACTGTTTCGCCGGTTGCAGTTCATACAATTAAAGGTTCTGCAAAACGGATAAAACTCTTCGTCCACTAATGTGCCATATTCAGCAAACAATATCGTACCATCTTTTCCTTCAATAACAATTGTGCCATTAAAATTGTCTTTCTCCATTCCAATGGTTTTTCCATCGATAGTAGCCACTCCAAGATCAAAATCCACTTTCTTATACATCTCTCTGTATCCTCCTAATGTTGTATTTTGTCCAAATCGGACGATGTATAAGAATATTATACCACTTTTTAATAAATAAATCAAAACATAAGAAATGCCACTTCTAACATATGCTAAAAGTGGCTAAAGTAAAATCACTAAATATTAATATAAAGTCCTTTTCTTTTGGAATATTTTTGATTATTTCTGCATGAAGGTTTTTCCGAAGATTTGCAATGAGGCCCACAATTATTATTTCTGCAAAATTGATAAAAATTTCCTTTTCTATCAACAGTCCCATAAAAAGCAAGTCTCAATGCTATTTTACCATTTAACCTAACCACAAAACCTTCATCAATTTTTTTAATCACTTGACCAATAATTATTCCATTTTGTAATACTTCATTATCATTTAGTTCTACTTTTTTATACATACTTCTGCCTCCACTAAGATGCTAATATTGTTCTCTTAGAACAACTACTTAAGTATTATATCATAAGTTAATAAAAAAAGACAAATGTAAATACCTTTTTTGTTCTCTTTATAAACTTAAATGTGTTTCCGATTTATTTATAGTTTTATAATTCTTACTAAGTCTCCTTTTCCTTGAACACCAACTGTTGTACCAATTTCTGTTCCATTTTTAAAACATTTAAATGTTGGTATACTCATAACATTATACTTTTCTGCTAGTTCTGGACATTCATCTATATTTATTTTTGCAAATTTAACTTCATTTCCCATTTCTTTTTCTAATTCTTCTACAACTGGAGCCATCATTCTACATGGTCCACACCATTCTGCCCAAAAGTCTACCAATACTGGTTTTTCTGCTTTTAATACTTCACTTTCAAAATTTTCACTTGTTATTTTTATAACTGACATTTTAAATTCCTCCTTATTAAATAATTATTTTTAAATTATTATAAATTTTTTTCTAAATTAATATAATTTCCACATCTTCAAGTTCAAATTAAAAATTTTTTTTAATTAATCGTTTATTTTATAATATTTTTTTACACTGAAATTTCTATATTATTTTAAGTTAATTTTAGTTATTTTTAAGCTTATTTACTATTTCTAATCCTACTTTTGTTCCTTCATATGTAGCCTTGCTTATCTGAAGTATTCCTCCTGTACAATCTCCACATGCATATAAATTTGGAACTGTAGTTTCCAAATTATCATTAACAATAATTTTGTTGTTTTCTACCCTTGCACCTATTTTTCTAGCTAAGTCATTTGTACTAGCTGTGCCAATTGCAACAAATATTCCATTTATATTTTGTGCTGTGTCATCCTCAAAAACAATTTCGTCTACTTTTTCAAAGCCTCTTACTTCTCGTACTTTTTTTTCGTTTACATTTAAATCTATATCTCTATTTTCTACTAATTTTTCACTATTAGTTAAAAGTGTTACAGATTTTACTACAGGTTTCAATATTTCAGCTTCATGTATTGCATAGTTTCCACTTCCAAGTACAGCTACGTCTTTGTTTCTATAAAAAAATGCATCACATATGGCACAATAACTAACACCTTTTCCTTCAAATTCTTTTATTCCTTTTATATTTGGAACATTTCTACTCACACCTGTTGCAAGTACTACATATTTTGCTTGAAAGATATTATTTACTGTTGTTACTTCAAATTGACTTGTGTAATTTAGTTGCACAACTTCATCTTTTACAAATTCTATATTTAAATTTTCCAATTGTTTTAGACCATTTTCATATAAATCTTTGCCTGAAATATTTTTAAAACCATAATAATTTTCTATTTTTTTAGCTTTTCCAAGTGTTCCTGTATCTTTTGAAATTACAAGTACATTAGCACCACCTCTTTTAGCATAAACAGCTGCCGAAACACCTGCAGGA
>FR901522.1:23619-23911 GCA_000438355.1 Clostridium sp. CAG:273 | reverse complement strand
AGCTGCCGAAACACCTGCAGGACCACTTCCTATTATTATAATATCATACATTCTTTTTTTCTCCCATACATATAATATGATTATATATAGTTAATTATTCTTTTTACATTTTTTATTATTTCAAGTTTATGATTGAAAATTATTAGTAATAAAGCCCTAAACTGACTAAACCATGGAGTCAATTTAAGGCCTTTTTGATAATATCTTAACCAAATAAATTAAAATTGGTATATATTATTAAATACATTTAGAATATACTTAAAATATTTAATGATACTTAATAATATAAATT
>FR901522.1:2087-23607 GCA_000438355.1 Clostridium sp. CAG:273 | reverse complement strand
TTAATAATATAAATTTATTTAATAACTATTTTATATCTAAAACCAATAATTAATCTACAAAGTTAAAATCATCTTTAAATTTTTCTTTAAATTTCTCAAATACAGCATTTAAGATATCTTCATCTTCAACACTTACATAAGACTCTTCATCTTCATTTTCTGTATCTTCTAATTTTAATATTACTACTTCTCCTGGTTCTTCTGCCTCTTCTTCATCCTCAACTGGTAATAATATTACATATTCTTCTCCTTCATATTCAATTAAGTCTAAGAATTCGAATTCTACTTCATTTCCATCCTCATCATTTAATGTTAATATATTGTCTAATTCCTCTCCTTCATTTTCTGTTGGAATGTTGTTTTTATTCTCGTCCATATTTTCTCCTTTCAAATTTTTATATTTATTAAAATTGTATTTCTACAATGTTAAAATCTAATTTAATTATTACTTTTATTATTTGTAATTTTATAAAACATATACTAAATTTAATTATTTTTAGATAAACTAATATTTATTAAATAATAAATTTTCTAAAAATATCAATTTGGTCTATTATTTTTTCTATAAATATACATTTCTAAAATATATACTGCAGATATTGTATCCACTAAGTCTTTCTTTTTATATTTATTTATATTGAGAAAATTCATAGTTTTATGGGCTGCTACAGTAGTCAGTCTTTCATCTATTTCTACTATTTGTACTTTATTAAATTTACATTTTAGTTTGTGAATAAACTTATTCGTTACTTCTACTCTTTCTGTTCTTGTCCCATTCATATTAATTGGTATTCCAATTACAAATGTATCTATCTCATATAGTGCCATTATTTCTTCTAATCTTTTTAAAACTATTTTGTCATTTCCTTTATGATTAACTGTCTCTAGACCTTGAGCAGTAATACCTAGCTCATCTGTAATAGCTAGGCCTACTCTACTATCTCCATAATCTATTCCTAATTTTCTCATTTCTAATCATCTATTCCTATATAATTCTTTACCATTTTTTCTAAAAGTTCGTCTCTTTCTACTTGTCTTATTAGGTTTCTTGCATTATTATGACTTGTAATATATGTTGGGTCTCCTGATAATATATACCCTACTATTTGGTTTATAGGATTATAACCTTTCTCTTCTAATGATTTGTATACCTGTTTTAAAATTTCTCTTGCCTTTATATTTTTATCTCTTTCTACTTTAAAACTAACTGTTTCATCCATTCTCATAACGCATAACCTCCTTTATAAATTATTAATATCATTTTCTTTTGGGTTTGTAGAATCTAAATATTCCTCTAACTTCTTTGTTACCCCATCTAGAGATGTTCCTTTATAATATGTTGAAAGAACAATATTTATTATAGGTGTAGCAAATTCTTCTGTTTCGTCAGGTTCTTCACCTGCTTTTGGTATTTCTAGACTCTCTATTCTCTGTTTTATGTCTTTCATAAAATCTGCAACTGTATTTGTTTCTATTCCAGAAAATACAATTGCAAATTTAGGTCCCATATATCTTACAAAAATATATTCATCTGAAATATTTTTACTAATTACATTACACACTTCTGTAATAACATTATTTCCTGTTTCTCTATTAAATTCATTGTTAATTTCTACTAAATTTATTATTTTAAACATACAAACTGTTGAAGTTGTATATTTATCTATTATCTTTTTAGCATCTCCATATAAATATTCTGCTGTTTTTAATTTACTAAATTGGTCATCTCTAACTATATTCTGAAGCGTTTCTTGTGTCTGAATTGTTTTTAACACAGCAACAATATTACCTTTTATTACTTCTAACATTGTTACATCTACATTGTCAAATTCGTGAGGTCTTCCACCTTCTATAATCCAATATCCTATGTATACATTATCTATATACAAAGGAAAAAACATAGCAGATTTTGCTCTTCCAAACTCCATTTTTTGATATGGAAGTCTTTCTCCCTCTCTATCTATAGTTATATATTTTGGTACAGCAGTTTCTATACTTTCTTTAAAAACTTCTTCACTATTTAAATTGCTTAAAGTTTCCCAATGTTTTTCTTCTACATTAGATGCTCTTACAACATATTCTGCTCCATTATATGTTACTATTGTTGAATATTTTATTTCATATCTTTCTATTAAAATATTATTTATTTTTTCTAGTTTTTCATCAGTAGAACTACATTCTCCTAATGCATTCATAAAATCTTGCAATATATTCAAATTTGTTATTTTTTGATTAATATTGTTAAAACTTTGTATTTTTTTATGAATAGACATATTATAGAACATCAATGCTGCAATTATTACTACTAACAATACAATCACTGCTATTATCAAAAGTTATCACCTCACTTATTTGCAATAAACTACTAAAAATTATTTTTCATTTTATTTAATGTATCATTCATACTACTATTAAAAGTTGTAGTATTTTTATAATTTCCAAATCCTGACTTACCTTGCTTTTTGGCAGAATCTTTAGATATTAATGGATATACCATATTTGATAATTTTGATAATGCTAGCATAAAGTTTTTTGAATATCCATTTGTTGTTATTTTACAATTTACTAATCCTTCTAAATATTTTGAATATGTTTGATCTTCAAAAGGAATTACACAATAAGGAACCTCATCTTTATTAAATAATTCTGTCATAAATGACATTGCTGGATCATTGTAAAATGCCATTCCCCCTATAATTGTTCTATCTGTTATACTTTTTACTCTTAATACTTTATTTAATACAATTTTTAGTTTTCCTTGGTCAAGTATATTTTTTGCCTTCAAATCTCTTAAAAATGCTGTAAGAGGTTGAATTGTTAGTACATCATATGTTTGTACTAAATATATTTCTTGTACTATTCTAAAATACTCTATATTTGTATCAAAATCACAGTCTAGAAGGACTAAAGAATAATTGTTAATTAATGTTTGCATAATATTTTGTGCATCATTTATGTCAGCATTTTCGCCAGGAAGAGTTGTATATACATCTAAATTTCTGCTAACATTTATTCCTACTGGATTTCCTCTTCTTAAATTATCTATACAAGAATATGCTTTTTTTCTTAGCTCTTCTTCATTTTCTGTATAAATATAATATGCATTTTTATTTTTTGTTAAATCTAAAATTGCTGTTTTTATTCCACTTTGAGATATTACATCTGCTAAGTTATTTACTAAGAAAGATGTACCATTTTTTGAAGTTCCAACAAAAGCAACTGCTTTTTTGTCACTAGTGAATAGTCTTGTAAAGTCTATATTTTGGCTTTGTGTATATTGTAAACTTTGTGTATTTGGCACATAATTATTATTATTTGGCATATAGTTATTATCATTTTGAATATTATGGTTTTCTTCTCTATAGTCTTGTGAATCTACATTTTCTTCTTCATCTTCAAATCCTGGCAATATTGTTTCTGTTGGCATTTTATTATTAGTTGTTGGGGTATTATATGAATTATTATTTTCCTCTATATCATCAACTAAATCAAATAAATTTACACTTGGTTGTGCATTTTTATTTGCAACAATATTTTCATATCCATCTTCTATATTATTTGATAATTTTTGTGTATTATTTACATTTGAATTATTACCATTTGAATTATTACTTTGTGCATTAATAGTTTGAGTAGGTTGTGGTTGAACTTTTTTAGGTCTACCTCTTCCTCTTTTAGGTTGTACTGGTTGAGTTTCTATACTTTCATTACCACTTATAGATGATATATCTTCAAAACCAGGTAATACATTTGCCATTTCTGATGTAGAAGTATTATTATTTATATTACTTCCAACATTTTGTATATTAGTATCTTGAATAGGCTGTGGCTGAACTTTTTTAGGTCTACCTCTTCCTCTCTTAGGTTGTACTACTTGTTGCTCTACATTTTCAGTATTTCCTTCAGTAGCTCCTTCTCCAGATTCTATCATTCCCATTAATTCTTCTTTTATAGAAGCTAATGGATCATCATCTTCTTGTATATTTTTTTGTATTTGAGTATTTGTTGCATTATTACCATTTTGCATATTTTGGTAACCATTAGATTGATTATTTAATTCATGTTCTTCAAATAATGGATTTTGTTCTATCTTAGTTACTCTATTTATATTCATTGCACTTGGAACAACTACTGGTTTAGTTAATTTATTTTTCTCTAATTGTTTTTGTACCAAATCCAATTTAGCATTGTCAAATTTAGTAGTAGTTTTTTGGTTTTTATACTTATCTACAGAATCTTTGTATTTTACTTTTGAGTCTTTTGGTTGAGGTGCAGATATAACTTTTGCAGGCCCACCCATCATAACTTCTTGGTATTTAGGACACTCTGCTTCTAATACAGCTTTTACATTTAGTGGTAAAAATTTAGCTATTACTTTTAGCTGTGCATCTGTGTATTGTGATGCAATACTATTAAAACTATCTACATATTTTTCCTCATTTTTTCCAAGTCTTTTATAATGCATTAAAATATTCTGTATTTCTACTTCACTAACATCATTTTCATTTTCTGCTTTATAATCTGCATCATCTGAATCTATTCTATAATAAATTTTGGCTTCTTTTTTAGAACGCGGTATATTTATTAATTTACATACATTTGTTATTGTTCTGTCTTGACCCAATAATGCACTATAAATTCCAATACTAAATAGTTTTACTAAAATAGGGTCTGACTTACTTCTTCTGTCTGTACAAATTAAAATTATTGGTATATCTTTTCCAGAAGCATTTGATGCCTCATCACTTATTTTATCTAATTTGTCAAAAATAAATTTGTCCATTACATCATAATTGTTATTGGAGAACATTTCTAAATCTTCTCCAATAACGATTCTATCATATGATTTATCTTCTTGTAATTCTTTTAAAAGTGCATTAAAATAATAAACATTTTTACTAGAAATTAATTCTCTATAATCTTGCTGATACTTTTTTATAATTGAATCTGATATATGCTCATTGTTTACTGCAAACAATACCTTCATTAGTTTATCCCCTCCAACCTCTTACTACGATAGCAAAAATTAATGGTAACACTTGGCATATAACCATGACAGTAATAATTCCTATCATTACGCCAAATCCTTTTTCTTGTGTGTCTAGTTTTCTTATTCCTAATACATATCTATGAATTGCAGCAACTACAATTCCTAAAAATCCAAGTGGAATACTATATATTCTAACTATATTTAATACATATGCAACAAAGCCGTATGTATCATTTCCGTAGGCTACTTGGTAATCTTTTAATGTATTCAATGCTTTGTCTTTTAACTCAACTAAATTTGTTGTTGATGTTGATTCTATTGAATTTTCCTGACTTACATTGGTTGCATAAACCGGAATCATAACTATACTTATTATTACAAATATTGCAATGATACTAACTACTATTTTCTTCATGTAAGTACTCCTTTCTTAATTTGCGTAAGTACATTTTAACTTATTATATGATACAATAATCTAGTAAAAATATCAAGAAGAAAACAAGATATTTTTAATTTTATTCATAAAATTATTTTCAAAATGTAACATCTCTATTAATATTTTGTACATTTGTTAATTTTATCGACATAAATTTTATTTATTCATTTTGTATTCTTTTGCAGCTTTTATTAACCCTGCAAATAGAGGTTGAGGTTTATCTGGTCTTGATGTAAATTCTGGATGAAATTGGCTTGCAATAAAATATGGATGACTTTTTATTTCTACCATTTCTACTAAATTTCCATCTGGTGACATACCAGAACAAATTAATCCTACTTTTTCTAGTCTTTCCTTATACTCGTTGTTATATTCATATCTGTGTCTATGTCTTTCAATAATTTCTTCTTTTCCATATAATTTTCTTGCTAGTGAATTCTCCTTTGTTATACATGTATAATTTCCAAGCCTCATTGTTCCGCCTTTATTTGTAACCTTCTTTTGCTCTTCCATTATGTGAATAACAGGATTCTTACACTCTTTATCAAACTCTGTTGAATTTGCATCTTTTAAATTTAGTAAATTTCTTGCCGCTTCTATTACTGCCATTTGCATTCCAAGACAAATTCCTAAAAAAGGTATATTATTTTCTCTTGCATATTTAATTGTTTCTATTTTTCCTTCTATTCCTCTTGCTCCAAAGCCTCCAGGTACTACAATCCCGTTGCAGTCTGAAAATAGGTTTTGTATATTTTCTTTACAGACTTTTTCTGAGTCTACAAATTTTATTTCTACAGGTACTCCATTTGCAAATCCACCATGTTTTATACTCTCAACTACAGATAAATACGCATCTTCCAATTTTACATATTTTCCTACAATTGCAATTCTTACAGCCTCACCTTTTATATTTTTAATTTTTCTTATTAAACTTTCCCACTCTTTATTATTAGGTTCTACATTATCTAAGTGTAAGTGTTTACAAACTTGTACTGCTAACCCATTTTTTTCTAATATTAAAGGAACTTCATATAAAATACTTGCATTACTATTTTCTATTACATTTTCGCTTCTAACATTACAAAACATTGCTATTTTTTCTTTCATAGAGCTTGGTATTGGAAGTTCTGTTCTACATACTAAAATATCTGGTTTTATTCCAATAGATTGTAATTCTTTTACCGAGTGTTGTGTTGGCTTTGATTTTAATTCATTTGTTCCAAAAATATGTGGTAATAATGTAACATGTATATATGCAACATCTTCTGGTAATTTTTCCAATCCAATTTGTCTTATTGCTTCCATAAAAGGTAAACTTTCGATATCTCCTACTGTTCCCCCAATTTCTGTTATTACAACATCTATATTGTCTTTCTCAAATTTATATATGCTATTTTTTATTTCGTTTGTTATGTGAGGTATTACTTGAACTGTTTTTCCTAAATATTCTCCATGTCTTTCTTTCCTTATTACTTCTGAATAAATTTTCCCTGTTGTTACACTCGAGTTGCCATGTAAATTAACATCTGTGAATCTTTCATAATGTCCCAAATCTAAGTCTGTTTCTGCACCATCTTCTGTTACATATACTTCTCCATGTTCATATGGACTCATTGTTCCAGGGTCTACATTTATATATGGATCAAACTTTTGATTTACCACTCTATATCCTCTATTTTTTAATAACCTTCCTAATGATGCTGCCGTTATTCCTTTTCCTAACCCTGATACAACTCCTCCTGTTACAAAAATGTATTTAGTATTCATATTAATACCTCCTCTACTATTTTTATATTCTATTTTACTTCATAACAATTCCAGTCTCTATTAGCCAAACATAAATATGATTTAAATACCTTATTACCTGTTGCTTCTTCTAATGCCCTTTTGTATATTTCTATTTGCTTTCTATATTTATTCACTACATCTTGCTCTTTTCCATTTGCAACATAATCTGTTTTGTAATCTACTAATATAATATTTTCATTTTCATCTATAAAATATAAATCTATAACACCTTGAACTAAAATATTATCATTAGAATTAATATTATTATAAATTTCTGTTGCTGGTATATTAATATAAAAAGCTTGTTCTTTGCATACTTTCTTTGCTTTTCTTAAGTCTTCAAATATTTTCGACTTTGTATATTTATATAGTAAATTTATGTCTATATTATTTGATTCCTTTTCTGTTATTATTTCTTTTACAACTAGTTCATTTACAAAATTTTGAATATCTCTTATTGTATAGCATTTATTTTCATCTAATTTTTGTATGCACATATGAATTAATGTACCAATTTGTGCTTTTGTAATTTTATTATCCTTTAAAAATTTTGGTTTATCTAAAGTTATTGGAACATTATTTTCTAAATCTTCAAATAACTTCGTTTCTTCTATCTTTAATTTTTTTATAGATTTATTTATTTCACCAAATTGATTATTTTTTAATTCTTCTAACTTTACTTCTTCATTTTCTTTTAACTTCGTTTCTCCATCTTCTTCTAAGTTTTTCTCTTCTATTTTATTCTTCAATATTTCTTGGCTTTCTTCTTTCAATCTGCTTACAGATGTTTTAGTAGGAAGTACAGTTGAATCTTTATATTTATATTTCCATTCTAATTCTTTAGATAATTCCTCGATTTTTTCTTTTGAATATTCTTCTGTTGCCATATTATTAATTTCTTTTAGTATATTTTTTTCTTTTTTATTTTCTTCTTTTAAATCTTTTAAAATTTCTTTTTTATTTACTTCATTAAAATCCAATAATTCGTTTAAATCTTCATTTAAGTACACTAATTCAATCCAGTCTAAATATGATTTATATTTTTCTACTAAATTGCTTTTTATTTTATTTCCATATGTACTTAATAATTCTTTCTTTTTCTCTAAGTCTTTTTTTAAATCTTTGCTTATTCCAGTTATTATAAGTTTCTCTTTTGCTCTTGTTAGTCCAACATATAATACTCTTTCTTCTTCAGAAATGATTTCTTTTTGTGCTTTTATTTTTAGTGCCTCTTTTGCTAAGGTATTGTATTCTATTCGTTTTTCTGTATCTATAAATTTAGGTCCAATTCCTAATTCTTGATGTAAAATTATATTTTCATTTAAGTCTTTCATATTAAATTTTTTACCAGTATTGCACAAAAATACAATAGGAAACTCTAGTCCCTTGCTTTTATGGATACTCATAATTCTAATAACATCTTCATTTTCTCCAATTAATTTTGCACTAGATAAGTCTCCTCCACTACTTTTTAATCTATCTATAAAATTTATAAAATTAAATAAACCACTAAAATTTGTATTTTCAAATTCTCTAGCTTTTTCAAATAAAATCTTTAAATTAGCTTGTCTTACATTTCCATTTGGCATAAGACTTACAAAATGATAATAACCTGTATCTAAATAAATTTGCCATATCAGTTCATCTAAGCTTAAATACTCTACTTCTTTTCTCCATTTTTCTAAATTATTTAGAAGTTTTGTTATTTTTGCTTTTATGTCATCATCAACTTTTATTCTAGACTTTAACATTGCCTCATAAAAACTGCACTTTTTATCTGCAAGTCTTATCTCTATTAAATCATTATCTGTAAATCCACCTATTGTAGACCTTAAAACTGTTACTAATGGTATATCTTGCATTGGATTATCTATAATTTTCAATAAAGACATCATTGTTTCTATTTCTATTGACTCTAAATATGTACTAGAAGAATCGCTAAATACCGGTAATTCTAGCTCACTCAATTCTTTTTCGTATATTGGTGCAGTAGTTGAAGTTGACCTTAATAAAATGGCAATATCTCTATAAGAAATCTTTCTTTGACCTTGTTTTTTATCATAAACTTCTATACCACTTTCTAGTAGTTCTTTTACTTTTTTTGCAACAAATTTTGCTTCTAAAACAACATCTTCTATTCTTTCATTTGCATTATCCTCTTCATTATAATTTTCTTCGTTTTCTTCATAATCTTCTGCATTTTCTTCGTTTAAATTTATAACATATATTTCAGATTTTTCTTTTCTTTCTGGATAGCTTGCTCCATAATTTAAGTATTCATTTTCTGTATAATCAATTTCGCCAATTTCTTGACTCATAATGTTTTTAAATATGTTATTTGTTATATCTAATATATTTTTTCTACTTCTAAAATTCTTAAATAATTGTATTTTTTCTCCAGTTTTTATATCTCGTTCTTCTAATTTATATTTATTATACTTTTCTATAAAAAGTTCTGGTCTTGCCTGTCTAAATCTATATATACTTTGTTTAACATCTCCAACCATAAAAATATTATTACCTCTAGAAATGCTACTTAATATATATTCTTGAACTAAGTTACTGTCTTGGTACTCATCTATATCTATTTCCTCAAATTTCTGCATATAATCTTTTGCAACTTTTGTTTTTTCTATTGTATTTTCTTTATTAACTAATATATCTAATGCCATATGCTCTATATCATTAAAGTCTATTATATTTTTTTCTCGTTTAGCTTGTTTAAATTTTTCTGTAAACTCTAGTACTAAATTTGATAAATTTTGCAAAGTTTGATACATTTTATTTATATCTTCATTTGCCTCTTTTGAACTATATATCATAACTTTTGATACAATTTTAGTAAATTGTTTCTTTACAGAATCTCTTATTTCTTTTGCTTCATTTTTTAAGTCAATTGTAACTTTTTTATCTACAGGCCACTTTTTCCAAGTAAAATCATTAATTAAATAAAATACTTCATCCCAACGCAAATTATTATTTATCAAAGATTTTAGGTTTTCTATATCTTGGTTCAACACTACCGTAAATTTATCTAATTCCCAAAATTTAGCTGTTTCTCTATGTATTTTTTCTAATTTTAATATACATTCCTCTATCTGTGAAAATAATTCTTTTAAAATAATTTTGCCCCAATCTGTTTTAGCAAAATCTACATCTGTTGAATAGTTAAATTTTTCAACTGCATTTTTTAGCCATTTTTCTGGAAAAGGAGTACTTTGAATAAATTTATATATATCTAAAACCATTTCTTTTAACTTATCGTCACTTCTATAGTTAGTATACATTTCTATTAGATTTAAAAATTCACTTTCTTCTTCTTCGTACTTTTCCTCGAATAAATCTTCTAAAATCTCTTGCTTAATAAGTTCTATCTCAGTTGTATCACCTACTCTAAAGTTCGCTGAAGTATCTATTTCGAAGAAATTATTTCTTATTACATCTAAACAAAAGGCATGTATTGTACTAATACTTGCCTTGTTTAATAAATTTATTTGTCGTTGAAGATGAGCATTTTCTGGCTCATCTTCAAGTCTTTTATAAATAGCATCTAAAATTCTCTCTCTCATTTCAGATGCTGCTGCGTTTGTAAATGTTACAACTAAAATTTTGTCTATATCTATTTTTTCATTAATTACTTTATTAATAATCCTTTCTACTAATACAGCTGTTTTACCACTTCCAGCAGCAGCTGCTACTAGAATATTTGAGTCTTTTTCGTTTATTGCTAAATTTTGTTCTCTCGTCCATTTTGTTTCTGACATTTATTATCTCCATTTTCTGCTTATTTTATGGCTTAATTAGTAGATTGTTGTGGATTTGCAGTTTGTTGCACTGCTGTCCCCTGTCCATTATTTGTAGTTTGATTTGTTACTTGTCCGTTTTGTAATCCATTTTGTGCATTTTGAGCAGCAGTATTTTGCGTTGTAGATTGTCCTTCTTGCCCACTTTGGTTTTGCACAGTCTGTCCATTTACATTTTGTTCTGTTGTATTTTGCACATTATTTTCTTGTTTTTCTGTATTCTCATTTGTATCTGCCGGTTTATAGTTTTTATTTAAGTAGTCAAGTAAGTCCATTTCGTTATTTTGTACTACTAACCAATATGACATTTTTCCATTACTTGTTTTTGAATATATTCCATCTGCTCCACATGTTAATATTACATTTCCTCTTACATCTACAAGACCATATTTTCCATTTTGAGAAACCACTACTGCATTATATTGTGGTATTAATATAGTAGAATTATATTCAGATCCATTTGAAGAGCTTGATTTCATACATCCTAATGAGTCATATTCTAAAGGTATAATATTATTTCCGTTTTTATCCATTATACCCCATTTTTGTGCTCTCATTACAGGAATATATGCATCATATAATATGTATTGGTTTTTTAGAGCATCTTCAGGAAATCTAGATGATTCTATTCCAATATCGTCATATTCCAAGTATAAAATTGTTCTTCCACTATCATTAATTACACCTTGTTTGTTATTATTAGTTACCAAATATAGTTTTAAATCTTTATCTATTTGTTTAACATCATCATATTCTGGTGATATTTTAGTTGTTGAATCATATGAAATTATACCTACTTTGTTATTTGATGTTTTTACCATAAAATCTTTTGTACTTTCAACAAATGTAATTTCCTTATATTTCGTACCTATAATTTCTGTTCTTGTTGCATTAGTGTCTATATTTATTACTCCATATTCATTATTAATATTTTTTACAACTAATAAATTATATAATATAGCCTTTTGATTACTAAAGTTTGCATCTTCTCCACCTATTGCAGATTCTGCATATTGTGATGTATACCATTTTGCAAGATATGGTAATGTAAATATTGTTATTTGGTTTGTATTTTGATTATATGTAAATTGTACATTAAAACCTCTTTGAATTCCTTCTATAGAGCTATATAATTTACCATTAATCATTTTTACTTGTTTATCTATATCAAAATATTCGTAATCACTATCTCCACTTGTAAGTTTTTTATAAATTTTTGCTTCTCCCATTGTAAAATATGCATTTTCATTAGTATTTCTTACAAAGCACTTAGTTTCGTCTTCTGAAACTTCATCTCCATTATGTGCCTCATAACCAGCATATGTTGCAAAATCTTTTATTGCTGTATAAACTGTATTATCTTCAAAAACAAATAAATCACTAGGTATTGTTTGCATAGACTTACCATCTATTGATACTTTTAACATTTGGCTTTGTAAATAGAACATCCATACTACTAAGCCAATTATGAACATTAATAAAATTACAATTAAAACAATTATAGTTACCATTATTTTTTTTGTATTATTTTTCTTTTTATTATAATTTACATCTGTATCATCTATTAAATTCATAACTTCCTCCTTTTATTCTTTCGTTCCATAATACTTTGCATAAAACTCATTTTTAAAGTTTTCTAAATTATCATGCTCTATTTCTATTCTAACCCTTTCCATAAGTTTAGTCAAGAAATATATGTTATGAATTGATAATAATCTTACTCCTAAAATTTCATTAGCTTTAATAAGATGCCTTATGTAAGCTCTTGTGTAATTTCTACAAGCATAGCAATCACATTCTGGGTCTACTGGTCCCCAGTCTTTTTCATATGTTGCATTTCTTACAACAACTTTTCCATTCCATGTCATTGCTGTACCATTTCTTGCAATTCTAGTAGGTAGAACACAGTCACACATATCTATTCCTGCAATTGCTGCTTCTATTAAATAATCTGGGGTACCTACTCCCATTAAATATCTTGGTTTATTTTCTGGCATAAGTGGGGTTGTAAAATATAACATTTTCAAAAATTCTTCTTTTGGCTCTCCAACACTTATTCCACCTATTGCATATCCTGGAAAATCTAGTTCTATTAAATCTTTAGCAGATTTTTCTCTCAAATCCTCATAAAATCCACCTTGTATAATTCCAAATAAAGCTTGTCTATCTGTATTTTTATGTGCTTCTTTACATCTTCTTGCCCATCTTGTTGTTCTTTCCATAGAATTCTTAGTATACTCATGTGTTTCTGGATATTTCACACATTCATCAAATGACATTATTATATCTGCACCAAGTGCTTCTTCTATTTCCATAACCTTTTCTGGTGAAAAGAAATGCTTACTTCCATCTAAGTGAGACCTAAATTCTACACCATCTTCTGAAATAGTCCTTAAGTCACTTAAACTAAATACTTGAAACCCTCCACAATCTGTTAAAATTGGCTTATCCCAATTCATAAATTTATGTAGTCCTCCAGCTTCTTTAACAAGTTCATGTCCTGGTCTTAAATATAAGTGATATGTATTAGATAAAATAATTTGTGCTCCTATTTCTTTTAATTCTTCTGGTGTCATAGATTTTACAGTTGCTTGTGTTCCGACAGGCATAAACACTGGAGTTTGAATATCTCCATGCGGTGTATGTACAATTCCTCTTCTCGCTCCTGTAGTTTTATCTTTATGTAATAATTCATATGTTACTGCTGGTTTGTCCATTTTCTTCTCCTTTTTCTTATATTCTCTTTAAATTTAAGATTATTTTCATATTCTACATTAATCCTTTTAATACATCTTTTTATATTCTCCATTATGTCATAATTTTAGTGTTTTTTCAATAGATTTATTGTATTATATTTTTTATAAATTTAAAGTAGCTGTGCATTCGCAATATAACTAAAAAAATATTACATTTACTAATTATTATTAACAATATATAAAACAATAAATGTAATATTTTTATTAAGACAAGGTCTTTAAATTTGTGTATACAAATTTAAAGTAGCTGTGCATCCCGCAATATAACTAAAAAAATATTACATTTACTAATTATTATTAACAATATATAAAACAATAAATGTAATATTTTTATTAAGACAAGGTCTTTAAATTTGTGCATACAAATTTAAAGTAGCTGTGCGTCCGCAGTCGAAATTAAAAATACTACATTTATTGTTTTAACTTATTGTTTATTTTACATCATACCAAGAATTTGCCTCCGATGTTTCCACTTTAAGAGGAACAGATAATTTCGCTGCATTTTCCATACAATCTTGTAAAATTTCTTTTACTTTTTGTTTTATATTTTCATTACATTCTATAATAAGTTCATCATGAATTTGTAAAACAAGTTTTGCATCCAGTTTCTCTTCTTGTAATTTCTTAAATACATTTATCATTGCAATTTTCATTATATCTGCTGCTGTTCCTTGTATTGGAGTATTCATTGCTGCACGGCTTCCAAACTGCCTTATCATATAATTATTTGACTTAAGTTCTGGAATATATCTTCTTCTATGGAATAATGTTTCTACATATCCTTCTTCTTTTGCTTTTTCTACAATATTATCCATAAATGATTTAACACCATTGTATTTTTCAAGATATTGTTTTATATATTCTTTTGCTTTTTTATTAGTTATTCCAAGTTGCTGAGCTAGTCCATAATCACTAATTCCATAAACAATACCAAAATTTACTGCTTTCGCTTCACCTCTTTGTTCTTTTGTTACCTTTTCTACTGGAATACCTAAAACTTTGGATGCCGCTTGTTTATGTATGTCTTCATTATTTTTAAATGCATCTGTCATATGTTCGTCTTTTGAAATATGTGCTAAAACTCTTAATTCTATTTGAGAGTAATCTGCATCTATAAATATATTTTTTTCTTTAGTATTAAATGCTTTTCTTATTTGTTTTCCTTGTTCAAATCTGGTAGGAATATTTTGTAAGTTTGGTTCTGTACTGCTTATTCTTCCTGTTGCTGTTATTGTCTGGTGAAAATATGAATGTATTCTCTGAGTTTTTGGATTTATATATGGAATTAAACCTTCAACATAAGTAGAATTTAACTTTACCAAACTTCTATATTCTAGTAATTTTTCAATTACTGGATGTTCTTGTAATAATTTTTCTAATATATCTGAATCTGTTGAATATCCTGTTTTTGTTTTTTTGTAAACAGGTAGTTTTAATTTTTCAAATAATATTTTTCCAAGTTGTTGTGTAGAGTTTATATTAAATTCTTCTCCAACAGATTTATAAATTTCTTGTTTAAGGCTTTCTATTTGCTCTTTTAATTTATTACCAAATGCTACAAGCTCGTCTTTATCTATCGGCATTCCATTAAATTGCATCTCTCCTAATACTTGTACAAGAGGCATCTCAATATTATTAAATAGGTCTAACAAATTTTCCTCTTCTAATTTTTTAGAAGTTACGTCATAAATTTTACTAATACAGTAACTATATAAGTCATTTTTTATTGCATCATAATTGTTTTCATCTTCTTCAATTCCTGTAAATAAGTCAATTTGTTTATTCTTTTCTTTTGTTATTCCTCTTTTTTCTAAATATTCATCTATATATAAATTAAAATATTCCACACTTAAATTTTCAATTGTATACTTATCTGTTGGATTTATATCATATGCTGCAATTTTCACATCATAAAATATTGCCTCAGTAGTAATTCCCAATTGTTTAAAAATAACATAGTCTTCTGCCAAATCATGTCCAAATTTTTGTATTTTGCTATTTTCTAATATCTCTCTAAACTTTTCTGTAAATTCTTTTTCATTACTGACTTCTATAGAATACACTTTATTTTCTTTTTGCATATAAATACTTATTTGTTTAATTTTTTTAGGAATTATTTTTTCTGTATCTTCACTTTTTTCTGTTAAAACTGAAAAAACTATTTTTCCTTCTCTTCTTATCTTTTCTAGAACTTTATCTAATTTTGAATTTTTCAAATTTAAAATTTCTGTCTCGAATAAATCTTTATTTAAATCTATAGATTCTTCACTAATTTCCTCTTTTAAATTAAATCTTTCCATAAATCTATTAAAGTTTAGTTCTTTAAACTTTTGTGTTACTTTTTCTTTATTCCATTCTTTTATTTTTAAGTCTTCTATTTTATTTTCTAAAGGAACATCTCTATTTATAGTTCCTAAAGTTTTTGATAAAAATGCCATGTCCCTATCATTAATTAACTTTTCTTTAGCTTTTGGTTTTAAGTTATCTTTTCCCTCATCTATTGCCTTGTACAGATTATCTATTGTTTTATATGTTTTAATTAATTCTAATGCAGTTTTTTCACCTATTCCAGAAACTCCAGGAATATTATCTGAAGTATCTCCCATAAGTCCTTTTACTTCTATAAGTTGTTTTGGTTTAATTCCATACTTATCTATTATTGCAGTTTCGTCAAAATAGTCTACCTCTGTTTTGCCAAGCTTTGTATGTGGAATTCTTATTGTTACTTTATTTGATGCAAGCTGAAAAGTATCTCTATCCCCTGAAACTATTACTACTTCTATATCTTTTTTCTCTGCCTTTTTAGATAAAGTTCCAAGTATGTCATCCGCTTCATATGTTTCTTTTTCTATAATTGTAATATTCATATCTGTTAAAATTTCTTTAACTATTGGCATCTGCTCTGCAAGTTCGTTTGGCATACCTTTTCTATTAGCCTTGTATCCTTCATACAGTTTATGCCTTGTCGTAGGTGCTTTTAAATCAAATGCAACTGCTATATAATCTGGTTTTATATCATCTAGCACTTTAAACAATATAGCTAAAAAACCATACACTGCATTTGTATATTTTCCATCTTTAGTTGTCAACATTTTTGACCCCATAATTCCATAAAATGCTCTGTTTAATATACTATTTCCATCAATTAAAACTAATTTACTCATTTTTTCTTATGATATATAAAATATATCATAACTCCTTTCTTAAAATCTAAATTTTACTAAAATATTCTACTCATTTTTTATAACATTTCCCCAATGACTATTAGTATATTAGGAAGATCTTAACATAGCTGAGTATCCAAATTCCCTGCATACTAATACACAAACTATTATAATAATTGCGTATATAAAAATTTTTAAATCTTTATTTTTTTCCTTTAGTTTCTTCCTTATTAACAATATTATTATAATAGATATTACTACCCCAATTATGTATAACATAAATAATGTTCCATAAATCCAAATAAATAAAATTTTATATACTATTCAATATTTCTTTTATCTTCATCAACATATTCTAAATATATTTTATCATTAAAAGCTCCTTTTTTATTCGATTTAACTTTCATAACTTCATATACTTCTTCCATTTTATAACCTTTTAATTTCATTATTGCATTTATAACTTCCATTAAATCACCAAGTTCTTCTATACTATTGTCTTCTATAAATTCATTAGCTTCCTCTAAAACTTTTTTATTTAATTCAATCAAATATTCGTTATCGTTAAGAATTCTATATTTACTTTTACTACCTGGTTTGCTATCTATATTTTCTGGAATTTTATCTCTTACTAATTTGTTATATGTGTATCTAATAGTTAATGGCATATTTTCTGTATCCATCATATTTCTCCTTTATCCTTTTCTATTTTCTTACTATACCTATCTTCCTCACTAAATATACATCCACAATATTTTTGCATATATAATCCTAATTCTCTTGCTTTTGCTTGTCCTTCTCTAAAACCTTCTCTAAAATCTCTATACACAAACTCTATATTATACTTTTGGGCAAGTTCTTCTGCAATTTGCTTTATTGCATCATGATTTTGATATATACTTACTAACAAAGTAGTAGAAAATGCATCATACCCATTTTCTTTTGCATATTTTACTGTTTCTTCTAATCTTACTCTATAACAATAATTTATACATCTATTTTTTAAATCGCAAACTACATTTTTACAAAATTCGTCTAAACCATAGTCTTCATGAAATATGGCTTCTACATTTATACTTTTAGTATATTCTTTTAAACAATCTCTTCTTGCTTTATATTCCATATATGGATGTATATTTGGATTATACCAATATACAGTTGGTTCTATCCCTTCACTTCTCAGTTTCTCTATACAATATACACTACATGGTGCGCAGCAAGTATGTAATAATAATTTCATTTTATTCTCCATATTTAACTCCTAAATGTTCATAAGCTGCTGGAAGTGCAATTCTTCCTTTTGGCGTTCGTGATATAAAACCAACTTGTACAAGATATGGTTCATATACATCTTCTATTGTCTCTGGCTCTTCACCTATTGTTACAGCTATTGTATCTATACCAACAGCTCTACCTTGATATGTATGTATTAATGCTTCTAATATTTTTCTATCTATATGGTCAAGCCCCATATCGTCTATTTCTAATTTATTTAATGCAATTTTTGCTATTTCTAAATTAACATCTCCATTTCCCAAAACAGCTGCATAATCTCTAACTCTTTTTAATAATCTATTTGCTATTCTTGGAGTTCCTCTTGAACGTCTAGCAATTTCTGTTGCAGCATTTTCGTCTATTTCAACATTTAATATTCCTGATGACCTTTTTATAATTGTTTTTAAATCTTCTATATTATAAAGCTCTAATCTATCTACAATTCCAAATCTATCTCTTAGTGGAGTAGTAAGAGCTCCTGCCCTTGTAGTTGCTCCAATTAATGTAAACTTAGGTAAGTCTAACCTTATTGCTCTTGCACTTGCACCTTTACCTATTACTATGTCTAATGTATAATCTTCCATTGCTGGATATAAAATTTCTTCTACATTCTTGTTTATTCTATGAATTTCATCTATAAATAAAACGTCGAACTCATTTAAATTAGTTAACAATGCAGCTAAATCTCCTGGCTTTTCTATTGCAGGACCTGACGTAATTTTTATATTTGAATGCATCTCATTTGCAATAATATTTGCAAGTGTAGTTTTTCCTAATCCTGGAGGTCCATATAATAAAACATGGTCTAATGGCTCACTTCTCTTCTTTGCAGCCTCTATATATACTTTCATATTTTCTTTTACTTTAGTTTGACCAATATATTCTGACAAATTTTTTGGTCTTAAAGAGTTTTCCATTCTTTCTTCTGTATTACTCTCTAACTCAGGATTTACAATTCTTTCTTCTATGTTATTTTCTAATTCGTATTTCATAATTTCTTCTTTGTCCATAATTCCTCCTGATTTATTTCTTTATGTTTTTTATTTAATTACATACTATTTAAAATACAAATATATTTTTTAATACATGATAAAAATATATTTGTAATTCTTTCATTACTTTTATGTATTTTACTAAGAATTTAGTTTCTCTCATCTGGCTTTATTATTTCTACGTTATAGTCCATAAACAATCCACTTTCTACTACTCCAACTATAGATTTTATATCTTCTTCCAATCCGTCATATATTTCTACAAATTTTGTATCTAAGATTACATTTCCACTCTCTGTAATAACTGGACCATCCTTTTTTTCTGCTTTTCTCAAAATAGCTTGGATGGCTCCTAAATCTTCTAATGCTTCTTTTGCACTATTTACAGCTTCTGGTATTACTTCTATTGGTATATTTAAGTCATTATTGTTATTTTCAAACTCATTTACAATTTTGCTATTATCTACTAAAATATATGTTATTCCAGCATTTGCTATATTCAATTTTTCTTTAAGCATTGCTGCTCCTCTTCCTTTTATAAGCCAATTTTGTTTATTAACCTTGTCTGCTCCGTCAAATCCCCAATCTGGTTTATAAGATAATATACTTGTTGTTGGAATTTTTAAGTCTTGACATAACACTTTCATTTCATATGAAGTTGGTATTGCTAAAATATTTAAATTTTCTTTTTCTATTTTATTTGCAATTTCTATAGCTGCTAAATATGATGTAGATCCTGACCCAAAACCAATTACATCTCCATCTTTAACCTTTTCAGCTACTTTTCTAGCTACTTCTAATTTTTCCTCTTTATTTGTTATGTTATTTGGAATAATATCCTCAGAAATATTATTTAACCATTCCATATTTTTTCCTCCTTGTATTTTTATTATCTATAACACTCAATAGATTGTAATTTTCATATTTGTACCTTAAAATATGCATATAATACTAAAAATAAGTGTTCTAATTAAAACTTCTAGTATTAGCCTATACAAATATAATTTAACACCTATTTTATTTATTTCTTCATATTTATTTAAAACATGTGTTATCTCTTCATCTGTAAGCAAATTGCTACTTTTCATATAATCTTCTGCTACATATTTAGCTTTTACCATTGCATCATTTTCTAAATAAGAACGCACAATATAGTATACAACACCTGTTAAAATAAATATTGCAATCCAAACCATTTCATTTATTATATTAAAAAGCTTTAAAATAATTAAAACTATAAAAAATAAATTGTATAAATTTGTATATATAAAATTAAACCATAAAATAGCTTTATCTTGCACAGAATGTATGCATTCATGTGCAATAGTTTGAACATATGTAATAGTATTTTTTATATTTGCTATTATTATATTATCTGTTAATACAACATATATACTTGTTGTATCTTTTGGGTTATCACTATTTTTTATTTTTGTATGATTATTATTTAACTCTTTTAAAATTGATTTTGCTATATCTTCACTTTCTGGAAGTTTACTTAAAATCTTAATTTCTTCTTTGTTAAAAGCTAATTCTTTTAACTTTTTAATATCTTTAATTTTTATATTTAACGCAAACTTTATAATAATAGCTACTAAAATTATTACAAAACTTATTATTATATATTCCATTACAATACATCCTTTATAGCTTCTGCAATTATTTTATTTACATCTGCTATCATAATATTAAATTTAACTTCCAAATCGAAATATTCTTTTATTTTTTTATCTTGCACAAGCATTGTATACATTTCTTGCAATTTTTTAGTTTTATCTTCACTTTCACCTTTTCCTTGATAATCTAGCAATTGAACTTCATATCTTAATTTTTCAAAGTCATTTACCTTACTTTTTGTTTCTGGATTACTTGTTATTTCTTCTTTTGCTTTTTTATAGTCTTTATATTCATTTGACTCTCTAATTTCACTTGCCAAGCGATTTGCTGTATCATAAATATTCATATCTTTTCTCCTTTACAAAAATAAACTTGTTATAAAAACTATAACAAGTTTATCATTAATTTTATAGATTGTAAACAATTATTATGCATATGCATGTCTCTTTCTAAATTTCAACAAGTTAATTACCTCATTGTCTGTATTGCGTGCTTTAGTTGTCTTTTTAGCTTTTTCTTGTTCTAGTTGTTCTGCCTGTCTTTGTGCCATTGTCTTAGAAATAGCTAATTCATATATATAATGTGTATCTTGAGCAATTTTTTGCCAATTAAATTCATCTTTTACTTTATTTTTAGCATTTTTTGTAACATTCATCGCAAGTTGTGGATCAAATAATAAACTTAAAACTGAATCTGCAA
>FR901522.1:578-2073 GCA_000438355.1 Clostridium sp. CAG:273 | reverse complement strand
AAAACTGAATCTGCAATTGAATTTGGATTTCCTGTATAACTTTTCATGCCATTTACGCCATGTTCTACAATTTCATTTAAACCACCAATATCTGAAACAACTGTTGGAATTCCTGCAAGCATTGCCTCTAATGCAACAATTCCAAATGGTTCATATGTACTTGGAAATACTGCTACATCGGCACATTTGTACATTTTTTGTACTTCTTTTTGATTCAAATATCCAGTAAAATATACTTTATTAGAAAGCCCCATTGAATCTACTTGAGATTTTAATTCGTCTATCATTCCGCCTTTTCCTGCAATTACTAGCTTAGAATCATGATAATTTTCTAATATCTTTGGCATTGCAGAAATTAAATGTTGTACTCCCTTTTCATAAACAAGTCTTCCAACATAAAGTATTATTTTTTCATTGTCCATTGCAAATCTTCTTCTAAAGTCGTAATCTCTATCTATACCAGTAAAGTTGTTTAAATTTATTCCATTTGGTATTACACTAATTTTGTCAAAAGGAAGTCCAAATAGGCCTTGTACATGTCCTTTCATATAATTACTATTAACTATTACTTCTGTTGCTTCATATGTTAAAAGCCATTCTGTATCATTTATATATCTTTGTGTATCATCATGTATTCCTGAGTTTCTTCCTGCTTCTGTTGCATGTATTGTAGCTACCATAGGTAAATTAAAAGATTGTTTTAAAGATTTAGCTGCATATGTAACAAGCCAATCATGTGCATGAATAACGTCAAATCCACCCTCTTTGTTTATTACTTCTGTCGCTTTTGCAATCATATTAAAATTAAGTTGCATAATCCAATCTATGAAATTATTTGGATGTATCATGTAATTGTCTACTCTATATACTTCTACACCTTTGTCATTTTCGTATTCTGGTACATTTCCGTCCCTATATGTAATTACAGTAACCTCATGTCCATCCTTAATTAATCTTTTTGATAAATCATGCACTACTCTAGCTATTCCACCTACTATCCTTGGTGGATATTCCCATGTTAACATTAAAATTTTCATCTATGGTTAGCCCCTTTCCATATTTTTCCTTCGTTTTATACTCTTATTTGATATTGTATACAATTTTTTTACAAATGTAAACATTTTTCGCAAATTTTTTTGTAAGAAATTCCATAAAAAATAAAATTCATAAAATTTGAATTAATATTAATTAGTTAAATGAAAACCTTAAAAAAATTTTTGTATAATTCTAGAAAATTCGGAAAATATATAATTATAAATTTAATTGGAGGTTGATTTTAATGGGAATTGAAAAACATTTAAGTATAACAGGCTCTTCAACTGTTTCTTGGAAAGATGCTGTAGTTCAGGCAGTAAGCGAAGCATCAAAAACAATAGATTACCTATCTTCTGTACGTGTTCTTGACCAAAGAGCTCAAATAGACGGAAAAAAGCTAACACAATATTTTGTTGATTTGGACATTTCTTTTATTATAGACAGAGATAGAGATTAAACA
>FR901522.1:378-505 GCA_000438355.1 Clostridium sp. CAG:273 | reverse complement strand
TTATGAATTACAAAAAATTATATCAGAAAGGAATGATTTTAAATGGAAAATAACCCTTTAGAAACAAAACAAGAATATAGTAAATATGTAGACAAAAAATCTCCTAACTCTCCTATCTTAAAAAATT
>FR901522.1:0-369 GCA_000438355.1 Clostridium sp. CAG:273 | reverse complement strand
TTAAAAAATTGCTTTAATGCATTTTGGGTTGGAGGATTAATTTGTTCAATTGGTCAAATTATATTATTTTATTGTAAATATAAAGGCTTAGATGAAACAACTTCTGCAACAATTGTTTCTATTATTTTAATTGGTTTATCTGCACTTCTAACAAGTCTT
Organism: Clostridium sp. CAG:273; assembly: GCA_000438355.1. GTDB lineage: Bacteria > Bacillota > Clostridia > TANB77 > CAG-508 > CAG-273. Next base: position 210 of record FR901522.1, on the reverse strand, counting down.
AATATTTTTAACAGAATTGGAAAATTTGCTGGTGCAGGTTCATTAATACCTATTACAGGTTTTGCAAATTCTATTGTTTCACCTGCCATAGAATACAAATCTGAAGGATATATTATGGGTGTGGGCGGAAAAATGTTTACTGTTGCAGGTCCAGTACTTGTTTTTGGTATATCTACTTCTGTAATAATAGGCATAGTTGCATCATTTTTT
>FR901521.1:9561-15489 GCA_000438355.1 Clostridium sp. CAG:273 | reverse complement strand
CTAATTTAGAAAAAGCTCTTTTTTGTATTAGAGCAAAAGAACCATATAAAGGACTATATAATTTTGTAGGCGGTAAAGTAGAAAAAAATGAATCTAATGATGATGCAGCATATAGAGAATTATTTGAGGAAACAGGAGTATCTAATAAAGATATAGAACTAGAGCACTTTATGGATTTAAATTATTTTAAATATGAAAATAATTTGCAAGTTTATTATGGAATTTTAAAACATGAAGTGAATTTAGTAGAAGAAAAGAATAAATTAGAATGGGTAACTATAAATGATGAACTGCTAGATAATTCTAAATTTGCAGGAAACTATAATATTCCGCATATAATAAGACAGATAAAAGTATATTTAAAAAATGGCACAGAAATTGATAAATATTAGAACAGATGGAAGTTTTAAAATAATGATTAACAAATATACAAAAAAATAGTAAGTTGTCGTTGAGATTAGAGTTAAGGCTAGTTAAACAAATGGTAAATATTGACAAATAAAAAACATGATGATAGAATGTTCGTATAAAAATGATATAAACAAATGATAAAAAAATCAAATAGTAATATAGGAGTAGATTTCATTGAAAAAAGAAAAAGGAAAAATTTTAATTGAAGGGATGGATTTATCAGGTAAAACAACTATTACAAAATATTTGTCTGAAATTTTGAATGTTAACAAAATTCAAAAAAGAACTCTTAGTGATGATTGTGCAATTTATGATTTTACAGTAGCTCAATCTAAAAAAGGCAAATTACATATAGACTTAATTAATAGGTTATACACTTTAGCTATTATTGAAGATTTATATAATTATAAGCCAAATGATAATGGAATAATATTACAAGATTCATACTTTGCTTTAAGAAGCTATGCTTTAATGAAACAAAAATATCCAGATACTTTAGCTAAAGAAGTTTATAAATTATTACAACTATTCCCAAAACCAGAATTAACATTTTACTTAACAGCTAGCACAGAAGAAAGATTGAAGAGAAATGAAAAAAGAGATAAACCTATGGCATATATGGAAAAATTGCTAGTATCAAATCCTAAAGAATTTGAAAGAATTGAGGGAAATTTAAGAGATATAATCATAAGTTTATTTGATACAGAAATTATAAATACGGAAGGTAAAAAACCGAATGAGATAGCATTGTATATCGGAAATAAAATTCAAGAAAGAAATAGGGAAAATGAAAAAAATGGAGAGAATGAAAGATAGAGAAGAAAAACTGTATATAATGTGAAATTATTAATAAAAAATTTGATAGTGATTCTTGTAGAATATTTGTGGAGGTATAATGATGAATTTTATTACAATAGGTGGAGTTCCAGCTGCTGGAAAAACTTATACTAGTAAATTATTAGCAAAACAAAATAATTTTCTAGCATTAGAACTCGAACCTTTAAGATGGGATTTCTTTAACAATGATTCAGAAAAAAATTTATATAAATATACTCAACATGCTTCTATGTTTAAAAATGAAAATATGAGAGAATATTATTTAAGATGTGCTTTATATGAAAATAGAATACCTTTAGAATTATTGGTTAAATGGCATAAAGCTACAATTGATTTTATTAATGAGGATTTGTATAATATTATTTATGAATTAAAGTCAATAAAAACAGAAAAAGATTATATAAATTTTTGTAATAAATATGAAAAAATAATAAATTATATGCCAGAATTTAAAAAATTAAATACAGATTATATTATATGCAGTCATGCTTTTATTAATACAATCATTTTTTCAAAATATGCAAGAATTAAAATTGATCTTGCAGTTGATAAAAAAATTTTAATTCAAAGATTTAAAAAAAGAGAAAACATAACAGAAAATACATTTGATAAAAATATAGAACTATATTATAAATCGTACGAAGAAGTATTAAAAGATAATGAATCTAATATATTAGATACAACAGATAAAGATATTATTGAAAAAATTAATGATTTGATTCAAAATAGATTATGAATTTAGAAAGGAAGAGAGTAGTATGGATTTAAAAATTAAAACAGAAAAAGAAGAATTTCATGGAAGGACTTGTGGAATAATTAAGCAAGAAGATAAATTTTTGATTATGAGAGTAAATAAAACTTCTTATTATCATATACCTGGAGGTCATATTGAAATTGGAGAGGATTCAGAACAAGCTGTTATTCGTGAAATAAAAGAAGAAATTGGATGTGACGTTCAAGAAGCGAGTTTATTTTCAATACAAGAAAATTTTTGGATAAGAAATGCTAAAAAATGTCATGGAATAGAGTTTTATTATATAATAAAACCGAAACAACAATTACAAATGCAAGACTATGAAAGAATTGAAAATGATAAAGGTGAAGAAAAATTATTGGAATTTAAGTGGGTTACAGCAGAAGAACTAAAAAATATAGATTTAAGACCTACTAATATTAGAGATATGTTAATAAATGAAGAATATCTAAAAAAACTATCACACATTGTGAAAAGGGGTTAAAGAAGTGAAAGAATGTGTATTTTGCAAGATAGTAAAAACAGGAAATAATAACAATGAAAAAGAAAGAAATGTTATTTTATATGAAGATGATTTAGTATTAATTACTCAGGCTACTGGAAGTCCTGTTAGAGGTTATTTAATGATAGTAACCAAAAGACACATAAATGGATTTGCTGAATTGTCAAAAGAAGAATTGAAACATATAGAGAAACTTATAAATGTAATTAAGGAGTTTTATAAAAAATATTTTCATATTGATTCAATATTATTAGAACATGGTTCTACAGAAAGTGGTAGACATCCTCAAAGCATAGTACATGCTCACTTGCATTTAATTCCATTTAATTTTGATAAAAAAATTGAAACAGAATTATTAACAGAGTTGCATTTAAAGTCAATAGAATCATTTGAAAACATAAAAATTAATGAAAAATTAGATTATTGGTTATATTGCAATTCAAAAGGAAAGTATTATACATCATCTAATATCATTAATGCTCCAAGGTCAATTTTTATGAATTTAATAGCTAAACAAATAAATTTGAAATTACCATATGAATGGAGAAATAATGTTACAAAAAAAGAGTATATAGATGAAATAATAAAAATATTTAATGATAATAAGAACTTTCTAAAAAATATATGATTTGTTTGTAGTTAATATGAAAAAAAATAAAATATAATATAACATGAGTATAACTTATTCTATGTATATAAAAAAGAATATTGGATTAAAGGCTACTAACCATAAGAGAATTATTTAAAACAAAAATATTTTTGATTTAGGAGAGCAAAAATGAAAAAAGTCGGAATTGTAGGGTTAGGAAAAGTTGGAATGGAATATGCGTATGCACTAATTAATTCGGATATTAAATTCAATGAACTAATATTGATTAGTAAAAATAAAAAGAGTCTAGAGAGCAAAGCACTTGATTTAAATCATGCTTTACTTTCTTTAGATAAGAACGTGAAAATAAAAGTCGGAGAATATAACGAATTAATGGATGCAGATATAGTTTGTATAACAGCTGGAGTTCCTCAAAACATTGTAAAAAAGTCAAGAGATGATGATTTTGATGAATGTAATAAAATATTTAAGGACATTATACCACATATTTATAATTCGGGTTTTAATGGAATATATATAATTGCTTCAAATCCACTCGATGTTATGTGTAGAATTTGTTTAAAATATGCAAAATGTAATCCTAAAAAAATAATTGGTACAGGGACTTTATTAGATACTAATAGATTATTAAGTATATTAGGTGAAAAATATAATAAGAGTATGTTTGATATACATGGATATGTTTTAGGGGAACATGGTTCAACTTCTTTTGTTAATTGGACGAGTTTAAGTATTAATATTCCTAATAATGAGAGAAATGAAATAAACAATAAAGTGAGAAGGATTGGCTTGGAAATAGTTGATGAATTGGGGTTTACTGCTTATGGTGTATCTGCAGTACTATTGAAAATTACTAAATGTATTGAAGAAGATAAAAGAGAATTGTTGCCTGTATCTACATACTTAAAAGATTATGATATATTTATAAGTACTCCATCAGTAATTGGGAAAGATGGTGTTTATGAAAACAATAAAGTAACATTTGATGAAGTAGAAAAGCTGGAATTTGAAAAATCTGTGAATAAAATAAAGCAAAAAATAAAAAAATTGAAGTGAGATTTTTTGATAAATCTTGAGTTAGATAATAAAATTTGACATTTGTTTGTCATATAAAATATTTTTTGAATTATGAGAAAATATTGAAAGAAGTAGATAAATTTTATATATAAAATTAACAGATTATAAAGATATTAAAAAATTAAATTTTATAAATTATATATTTTTTATAGAATAGATAAGAAAAATAATAATATTTATGATGTTAGAGTTATACATGTTTATGGATTTGGAAAAATATTAAGAAGAAATATAGCCATATTATTTTTAATGTAAATATTAAGTTAGTATTAAAAGTTTAATAGAAAAGTAAACCACAAATTACAATTAAATGCACAAAATAGACAATACAATAGTAAAGCATATGATATTATAAATATTTCTTTAATTGGAGTTAGTCTTGCAATGAGCATTTGTATTGTAGTTACTTCGGATAACAATGTGGTGACCAAAAGTTGCCCCGTTATTTTTTTGTGTTCCAACTAAAAGATACGCTTTTAAAAACTTTACATTTTAAATATAATATGGAACATCATAATAGAGAGTTTTTTAAGACGAAAAGAGATATCCTATTCTACTTATGCATAATATTTACTTAAGAAATATTATGAAGGAGCTAATTAAATGCAAATTACTTCTTGCGAAATTGCGAATAGCAAGTACATCCAAATTTATTTAACTGAAGAAGAATTAGAAAAGCAAGAAACAAAAGAGTTTATAAATAAATATAAAAAAGAAAAATATAGTGTGGCTATATTTGTAACTGGAAAAGAGAATTATCCCGAGGTTCTCAAAAAAATAGTTGTTAAACAAGAGGAATTAAATAAAAATGTATGCTAACATGATAGCATCAAGCAATATCAGGCTAGAAAGGAAATGTTTGAAGTTTGTTCAAACTAAAGTTTTATTATGAATAAAAATAAAACTAAAATTGCTGGATATTGTAGATTGTCTAGAAATGAAGATAAAGAGAATTTATAAACACAAAGTTCAAAAATCTTGGACAAAAGATATGGTTAGTAATATTTTAAAAAATGAAGTTTATACTGGTACTTTAATAACTCATAAAAAGCAAAGCATAAATATTAGGGGGAAAGATTGTAAAATTACCTAAAGAAGAACATTTTATATTTGAAAATCATCCCATAAAGATTATTAGATATTTCATTCAAAAAAATAAGGAGGAAAATAAAAGTATGAAAGAAGAAAGAAAACAAAAATTTATATTTGTAACAGGACCATCAGAATCTGGAAAAAGTGGAGCAGTTATACATATGACGAGAAAATTTCCAGGAGAGGTAAAACATTTAAAAATAAGAAATATATTTAGAGAAATGTATGAAAGAACAAACAAAGAAATGAGTTATGAAGATTGGTATCAAGAGCAAACAACAGAGAAATTTGAGGAGTTTTGGGACAATTATATTAGAACTGCTAAAGATTTAGGTGAAAGTGCAGATATAGTTGTTATGGATACATTATATGGAGTTGATGAAATAAAATTTTTGCATAGTAGATTAGGAAAAAATGTAGGTTTATTATATATAGATGCACCATTACAAGATAGAATTACAAGGGAATATACAAGATTGAGAACTGATTCTCCATATTCAGATAGAAAAGCTGATTTAACAGTTACAAGGGAACAAATTGAAGAGCAAACAAAAAGAAAAGATGAAAAAAAGAGAATGGCAGGAGCATTTGATTTAAAAAGATTGGCAATAAATGAAAACAGAAAATTAGAGATAAATGATAATG
>FR901521.1:8641-9498 GCA_000438355.1 Clostridium sp. CAG:273 | reverse complement strand
TACTTTAGAGGAATTTGAAGACAAACTTGATAAGTTCATTAATAAAGAATTACAAATAATAAGAAGAGAGAGAAGATAAAAAATATATTTTTATAACTGGAAAGTCTGAGTCTGGAAAAAGTATGATTTCTGAATATATCTCAAAAAAATATAAAGGAGCAATACATATAAAAATGCGAGATATAATAAAAGAAATGTATAAAGAATATGATACAAAATTATCATATGAAGAATGGCAAGAAGAATTAGAAAACAAACAAAGAGAATTTTTTTGAAAAACATATATAAATATGGCTAATAAGATTGCAAAAGAACATAACATAATTGTTATGGATACTTTGCGAAAAAAAGAAACATTAGAAGTAATTAATAAGCTAGCTGGCAACAATAATATAATGCTACTATATATTGATGCTAAGTTTGAATATAGAGTAAATAGAGAGTAAAAAAGATTAAATAAAGAAGATAATATTAGCTATGAGCAAATTAAATTAAATACATTAAAAAAAGATAATGTAAAGGAACAATATGGCTTAATTCAAATTCTAAATTATCTAAAAGAAGATAAAATGAAACATGGTTATATTATATATAATAATGGGACAATAGAAGACTTTAAAAAGAATATTGATGATAAAATAAAAATATTTTTAGGAGATTAATTAGGAGATTAATATGTTTAATATTATAGAAATTGATGAATTAAATGTATGTGATTCATATAAAGATAATATTATGAAATTTTATAAAGAAATAAAAAATATATTACAAGATAATTTAATGTTATTTATGGTAACTGGAAGTGTAGGTATAGAAAAAATACATGAAGGGAAGTAATAAGCAAGTTATCTAATATA
>FR901521.1:8364-8574 GCA_000438355.1 Clostridium sp. CAG:273 | reverse complement strand
TATTTAAAAAAATTTATTGAATTTATTTCAAATAATAAATTACTGATAGAATACAAAAATATATGAGAAAGAAGAATTATCAATATTTTTGTATCAACGTATAGTAACAATAAAAAAGTATATAAACTAGATATAGATTGAGATTTTCAAGCAGAGATATTAAGAAATTAGTATCTCTTTTTTTGTGTAGATAAAAAATAAGAAAATTTT
>FR901521.1:1037-8331 GCA_000438355.1 Clostridium sp. CAG:273 | reverse complement strand
TAAATTTTGACTTAACGAATTGCACTTTTGTATACAAATAAATGAAGGGGAAAATAATTTTTTAAAAAATTTTGAAAAAAAGTTGTACAAACCCTCATTTTTTTCCTTTATATAAGTAGAGGGGTAAATATTTTTTCTTATATAAAGGAAAAAATAACCTTTGGAAATTTATGTGCTGTTAATCATAAAAGAAGAAATATGCTACTAGCACATAGAACATTGAAAATTGAATAAATCAATCATTAAATACATTCCTATTATATCTGAGCTACTTATAACAGGTACGCCAAGACCTTTTTCAAATAGAGCGAGAAATACTTAAGTTATAGATATTAGGAGAGCTAACTAATATGGCGATGAAGAATAGTAGGTATAATGATACTCTCATCTAGTCACAGTCCGAGCGTGATAAAACCGTCTAAGGCAATGAAGATGACTCTATTAAAAAGTAGAGAGGTGTAGCCTGTGAAACTGATTAGCTATCAGTCGTTTAATGATTATCAAAACATAGTATTTATGTTATTTACATTCATTTTTGCATATATATTAAATATTATTAGTTAAAGGAGCAAGTCGCTTATGAAAATAACAACAACAATTATTGAAAACCAAAGTTATTCGCAAATATTTGTAGATGAAGAAGAACTAGAAAATAAGGAAATAAAAAATAAAATAGAAGAACAGAAGAAAAAAGCAAATAAAGTAGCAATATTCATTTCTGGAAAGGAAGAAATGATACAAATAATTAAAAAAAATATAATTTACACATTTGGAAATACTGAGAATAGTTTGATATAAGTATATAAATTATTTAAATCTTTCTTCAAAACTATTTAAGTATATCTAAATTTTGCAAAAAGGAGGATATAATGAGTTTTGTAGAAAATGAAAATAACTTGAAATTAAACAATAGAATAAGTCTAATTACACCAAAGCATAATTACTATAAAGAACAAAGCAAAACTATTACTGTATCAGCCTATGCAAGATTAAGTAGAGATGAAGATAGAGAAAACTATTCTAGCATTGAAGAACAAATCAATATTATTAAAGAATATGCTAAAAGTAGAGGTTGGGATATAGCAGATGAAAATGTATATATTGACGATAATGTGTCTGGCTATACTTTTGATAGACCAAAATTTGCTCAAATGTTAGAAAATGTAAGTGCAGGAAAAATAGATGTAGTAATAGCAAAAGACTTATCAAGAATAGGAAGAAATAACGGGAAAGTTCTTTGTTTAATTGAAGATTTTAAGAAAGCTGGTAAGAATTTAATACTTATATCAGAAATGGGAGGTGTATATGATGTACAAAATGACAGAGATGATACTATAGGAATTACAACATGGTTTAATGAAAGATATGTAAAGGATATATCAAGAAAAGTAAGAACTAATATGTTATCTAAACAAAAAGACGGTAGGTTAATTATGGGCAACTATTATGGATATGAAAAAGTATTTGAAAATGGAATACCTAAATTATATGTAGTAGAGGAACTAAGGGGAGTAATAGAATTAATTTTCAAGCTATATGTAGAACAAGGTTTAGGTAGAAAGAAAATAACGGATGTATTAAATAGTAAAAAATATAATTATCCAACTCCTTCAGTTTATTATCAAAGAAAGCATTTAGAAAGAGGTAGAATATATAAGCATAAAGTACAAGAGCTGTGGAGTACAGATATGGTAAAAAATATTTTAGAAAATGATGTATATTGTGGAAATCTAAGGGTGCATAAAAAACAAACAATAAGTATAAGAGGGAAAGCTGTTAAATTACCAAAGGAAGAGCATTTTATTTTTGAAAATCATCACGAAGCAATAATATCAAAAGAAATGTTTGAATTAGCACAAGAACTAAAGGTAGCTAGAATAAAATGCAAGAGTACTAAAACAAAAAGGAATTATTTATTTGGTGGAATGTGCACTTGTGGAGACTGTGGAGCAGGAGTAAGTGGAACCTTTATTAGGAGAAAGCAAGAAAAAGGATATGAGTGTACAGATTATAGAAGATATGGTTTAGCTAGATGTAAAATTCATGAAATTTCAGAAAAAGATATGATAATACATTTAAAAGAATATTTGAAACTCTTGAGAAAAAACTTTTACGAAGAAATAGAAAAAATTAAATTAAATAAAATTGAAAATAAAGTGAAAGTAAATAGAGGAAAATTAGAAAGACAATATAATATGTTGACAGAAGAATATAAATGTCTATTATCTCAAAAAATAAAAGACCTAGCTCAAGCTACATCACAAGAACAAAAAGAAATGATAGAAAATGCCTATAAAGAATTAGAAAATGATAAGCAAAATCAGATTATAAGTTTAAAAGAAATACTGTCAAAAGAAGATGAAAAAATACTTCAAGATAGAAAGGAGAAAGTAGAAACAGCCATAGAAGTATTTGACCAAATAATAGATTCAAATGAGCCAAGTAAGTTCTTATTAAATTCTATTATAGATAAAATTATTATATATAGTGATAGAACGATAGAATTTAGATTGAAAGGAAATATTGAAAAGCTCATAAAAAATTAGTTTCTAACATTAGGATTTTACCCCCGTATGCACAACAGAGATAATTGCTTTTTCTAGAGCTAATATTTATTTTGAAAAGATGAACACTTGTTTAATTGGGTTAAGTGTTGATAGTAATGCTTCTCATTTGGCTTGGATATATGATATTTATTGTAAAACAGGTATTAAAGTACCATTTCCAATAATAGCAGATGCAAATGGAGAAATTGCAAGAAAATATGGTATGATAGCTAATGATATAAGTAATACAGAAACAGTAAGAAATGTTTTTATAATAGATGATAAAGGAATAATACGAGCTATGTTTGTATATCCTATGGAGATAGGAAGAGCTATACCAGAAATATTAAGAACGTTACAAGCATTACAAATTTCCGATTCTAATAATGCAATGACTCCTGCAAATTGGGTGCCATGTGAACCAATAATATTGCCACCTCCTCAAACTTTTCAAGAACTACAGAAGAGGATGGAAGAAATAGAAAAAGAAAGAAGCGGAATTAATTGGTATTTGGGTTTCAAACAACCAAGTAATTGTAAATGGATAGATAATAAAAATTAAATTTTTTATTTATAAAATGTATAAATGTAATTCATCTTAAACAAATTAAAATATATTTATAGTAGGATAATTGATAATGTTTTCCTTTTATGATATTATTTGAATAATTATAAAAATAAATTATAAATATTAAATGAAAGGAGGCACAAACATGGAAGAAATAATAAAGAAATTAACAGAACTTTCAAAAACTATAGCAACAATGGAATCATGTACAGGTGGAGCAGTTGCAAATTCTATAACAAATATAGAGGGAGCTAGTTTGGTATTTAAGTTTGGTGCAGTAACTTATTCTAATGAGTATAAAATAAAAATGGGTGTTGATTCAAATATTATTGATAAATATACTGTTTATAGCATTGAAACCGCTATGGAAATGAGTAAAAATATCGCAGAATTTTCAAATGCAGACTATGGTATTGGTATAACTGGTAAGATTAATAGAGAAGATCAAAACAATATGTTTGGTGATAACAGCAAAATTTTTATTAGTATATTTGAGAGTGGAAAAAATAATTTTTCAAATTTTGAAATTGTAGCAGATTCAAATTTGGATAGAGAAGGAAACAAAAAGATTGTTATAAATAAAATTATTGAAAAGATGAAGGAATTGCTAAAGTTAAATCAATAATAAACATTTTATATATAAAATAAAAAAGTGAAAAAGTTAATAATAAAAGAGAAAATAGCCATAATAGTATTATTAAGAAATATAAAGGAGGCTATTTTTATGGAAAAAAAGCAAAAAATAAATTGTACAGTAGGAAGTTGTAGATATAATGATGTAGGAAGGCAGGAATGTAAATTAGAACAAATTATTGTAACTCCTGTAGTTGGGTGTGATACCAAGCAAGCAGATGAGTCTATGTGTAGTAGTTATAAATGTGAAAATAATTAATAATAAAAAGAAATGATGCAGCATAAAATACTGCATCATTTCTAACTTAAATCTTAAATACTAAGATTTGAAGATTACTGGAAGTGTGTGCTCATTGATTTTACACACTTATATGGGTCAATACGGAAAAACGTATCTCTACTTGAGATGCCAACCTCCTTTACGTTGTTTACTTCCCTAAGAATTCGAGAAGCAAATTTTTCCTTTACTTCTGGCTCACCATGATTAACAATAATGAAGTTGATGTGATTGAAATCATTCAAAAAATCAATCATTTCATCAGCTTTAGCATGTGCCGAGAATTCTGTGGTATACATGACTTCAGCTCGTTTGATTTTCATGAGAGAACCAATTCTTACGTCTTGGTTAATCTCAGTGTCTTTCAAACGTCTTCCGAGAGTACCTTCGGCAGTATATCCAGTAAAATGGATTAGTGCGTTGGAACTGGAAATAAGCTTAGAGATATATTCCTGAGCAGGACCATAAGACCCCATGCCGCTAGTTGTAACAATAATTTTGCTGTGCATATCAGCAATTACGTTACTTCTAGTTTCACTGTCAAAAATGAAATTGACGTTTTCAGGAAGAAAACTTGTCATTTCGAGGTCAATTCCAAGATAGGGATTGTTCAGGAACATATTGGTGTATGCTGCTGCGAGCTTACCATCTGCATAAATTGGAACGTTAATGTCCAAAGCATTCTTTTCCTGCAATTGTTTTAGGAAATAAAGCACTTCTTGATAACGACCCAAAGAAAATGCTGGAATCACAATGTTTTTTTTCTCGCGAATTCCACTAAGAATATTTTGTTCAAAACACTCCTCGATTTCGCTAGAGTTCATTGTGCCATATGTGCTTTCCTGAATGATAGTTACAGGAAGTTCACAAAGCCAGCTAGATAATTTAGGAACCGTGAAAAACATATTTTTGTTATTATAATCTCCAGTAAAAAGAAGATTAATAACTTCATCGGTGGCATCAGAGTAAATCTGAACTAAGATTAACGCTGCGCCGACAAGGTGCCCGTTTTTAAACAGGGTAACCTTGATTTTGTCAGGTACCAAGTAATACGGATCATCATAAGGAATTCCAGTAAAATGTGAAAGTGCCTCATTGACATCAGTTTCTGTATAAAGTGCAGAATTGTGAGCCCGTTTAGCCGTTTCGCGAAGAACCTTGCAGCTATCATTAAGTGAGTACTTAATGAGTTCCTTTGTAGGAATTGACATGAAAGTGTTTCCTCTAAATCCATTTTTATAAAGAAGAGGAAGTCTGCCTACATGGTCAACATGGTTGTGCGTTACAAGTGCAAAGTCCAATTCGTTTTCATTGAAAGGAAAACTCTTGTTGTAAATCTCGTTAATATTAACAAGATTTACCTCTCCTTCATCGTTAACTTTTGTAACCTTTTCTTGGAAAAGGCCACAGTCAACGATAAAACGAATAGTACTGCCATCAGGAAATTTTGCAATACACAAATGTAAAGAACCTGTAACTGCATCGTTTAACGTCTGGATATCGACGAAAAACCGTTTTCTTAATCCCATAAAAAAGCCTCCAATCGTTGTAGTTAACTGCACTGCAGCTAACAAATATATAAGTTTAAAAATTGTACATATAAATATTTTATCATTATGACAAAAATAAGTCAATTAATATTTAAAATAATATATTGACATTAATAAAATTTAGAAATACAATAGGTATACTAGGTAAAAAGGAGGAATTTTTATGCCATTAGTAACAACTAAAGATATGTTTGAAAAATCAATGAAAGAACACTTTGCAATAGGAGCTTTTAATGTAAATAATATGGAAATTGTACAGGCAATTGTAAAAGCAGCAGCTGACGAAAATTCTCCAATTATATTACAAGCTTCATCAAGTGCAATAAAATATGCAGGAATTGAATATTTGAAAAAAATGATAGAATCTGCTTTAGATGAATATGATATTCCATTAGCATTACATTTAGATCACGGACCAGACTTCGAGACATGTAAAATGTGTATAGATAATGGTTTTTCATCAGTTATGATAGATGGTTCAAAATATGATTTTGAAGAAAACATAGCTTTAACGAGAAAAGTAGTAGAATATGCACATTCAAAGGGAGTTGTAGTAGAAGCAGAACTTGGAAAATTAGCTGGAATAGAAGATGATGTTAATGTATCAGCTTCAGATGCTATGTACACAGATCCAGACCAAGCAAAGGAATTTGTAGATAGAACATCTTGCGACTCTTTAGCAATAGCAATTGGAACAAGTCATGGAGCATATAAATTTAAAGGTGAGGCTAAATTAAGATTTGATATATTAGCAAATGTAAAACAAAAATTACCAAATACACCAATAGTATTACATGGAGCATCAACTGTAATACCAGAACTAGTAGAGATGTGTAATAAATATGGGGGAGATATACCAGGTGCAAAAGGTGTTCCAGACGAAATTTTACATGAGGCAAGTATTTCTGGAGTTTCAAAAATAAATGTAGATACAGACTTAAGGTTAGCAATGACAGCTGCAATAAGAAAAACATTTGCAGAAGATCCAGCTGTATTTGACCCAAGAAAATATTTAGGAAATGCAAGAACATTAATAGAAGAAGTAGTAAAACATAAAATAAGAGATGTGTTTGGTTCAAGCAATAAAGCTTAGATATTAAATTTTTAATTTAATGTTATTTATAAAATAAAAAGGGAGTATATATAATTTTTTTGTTCGTCCCAACTGCATAATAAGCTGTAATAAACTTTTCGCAAAAAATTGCTTAAGTTTATACAGCTTATAATTTGTCGGTCCCCACACAAGCTCACTGCAAAAATTATATATACTCCCTAAAATAATTATTAAAACTTTATAAACATTGCAATATAACATTAAATTAAAAATTTAATATCTAGCACTTTGTTTTTTTATACGCAATTCTGCATCTTTTTTTGCAATGTCTTCGCGTTTATCATAAAGTTTTTTTCCTTTTCCAATTCCTAATTCTAATTTAATAAAATGACCGGAAAAATATAAGTTCATTGGAACCAAAGTATAGCCTTTTTGCTTTATTAATCCTACTAATTTATTAATTTCACGTCTATTTAGTAAAAGTTTTCTATCACGTAAAGGGTCTTTATTAAAAATATTACCTTGTTCGTAAGGACTAATATGCATACTATATATAAATACTTCACCATTTCTTATACCAGCATAACTATCTTTTAAATTTACTTTACCATTGATAATTGATTTAATTTCAGTTCCAGAAAGGACAATTCCTGCCTCTATAGTGTC
>FR901521.1:0-1024 GCA_000438355.1 Clostridium sp. CAG:273 | reverse complement strand
GCCTCTATAGTGTCTGTTATTGTGTAATTTCTTTTAGCAACTGGATTTGTTGCTATTATTTTTTTATTCATATGTAAAACCTCACTTTATTACTTATAACATATAAATGTAAAAAAAGTTTAACTAAAAGAATATAATAGGAATAATATATTTTTTAGTTAATATACAGACATTATAACATTTATTAGTATAGTAGTAAATAGTGAGAAGTGGAAACTATTATATGAAAATAATAAAATATTTTTACAATTTATCCATAAAATTATGCAATATTTTTAAAAAGTTATTAAATAGAAAAATTAATACAATATTTCTATTTAATAACTTTTATATAAGTTTGCAAATAAAATAGTGTTATTATTAGTTGTCTCTGTGATTATTGTAAATATTATTAGTTGTTTTATTTTGTCTCATATAAAATACAATTAAAGAAATAATTGCAATAGCTGTTATACCAATAATAAGCCATGTCCATACTGTGTTAGAAATACCTAAAAAAGCAACGTCGCTTGTAGTAGCAGTTCTTGTAGCTGTATAATTGTTATTAGTTCTTCCAATTTTGTCTGAATCATTTGGGTTACTCATACTACCAGACATAGTATTAGTATTATTAGACTTCATAGAATCTTTTACATCTGTAACACCATTTTGTACATCGTTTCCAATTCTTTCGCCACCATTTTCTATAGCATTTGTACCATTTTTAATAGCTCCTGCAGTACCTTTAGCAGCATCCTCAACTACATTTTCAGCTCCACCAATTGCATTTCTAACAAAATTAGTAGCACTACCAGCAGCATTTTTTATATCGTTTGTATTTGCTGAAACTGTTATGCTAAAAATTATAGAGAAGATTATTGCAATAATAGCAATGACAGTAACTTTTCTTTTCATGTTATAACCTCCTTAAAAAATTACTCATTATTAGTATTATTTTTTTAAAATAAATTATACATAAAAAGAAATAAAAAAGTCTTTAATTGTTTTAAATTAAAGACTTGGAAATTTTTAAAAATATTTTTTA
>FR901520.1:24294-35480 GCA_000438355.1 Clostridium sp. CAG:273 | reverse complement strand
CAAGTTTTGTTTCGATTCTTGTTAAATTCATTTCATCAAATCCAAACTTAATTATTTCTTTTAGAGCTTCTGTCATTATTCCTTTATTCCAATACTTTCTGTTAAGTACATAACCAATTTCAGCAGAAAAATTTTTTCTATCATATTGTACAAAATCAATGCTTCCAATCAGCTTAGAATTTTCTTTCCATTCAATTCCCCATGGTGCAATTTCATTTTTAGAATATTTTAGTAATACATTCTTAATATAATCTACAGCCATATCTATACTTTTATATGTATCCCATGACAAAAACTGTGTAACCTCGTTATCACTTGCATACTCATATAAATCATCAATATCATTTTTAGTAAATTTTCTAAGAATAAATCTTTTGGTTTCTATCCTTGGCAAATTAAATTTTTTTTCTTGTTTTAACATATCCACACCACCTATCTTTTCACATATATTTCTAATTGAATAGATAATCTTTAATATGATTTTCTACATTTGTATGTTCAATTAATTTTTGTAAGGTTGGTCGTTCTCCAATCATATCTACACCATTGAATATAGTATCTGTGTAAAATTCTCCTATAGAATTCGCAAAAATAACCCCTTTTGCACGAAAATCAACTTGATTTCTATAAACTCTTATTAACATTTCCTTTTCTAATTCTTTATTTAATTCTTTTTCAATTTTTTCTAATTCTTCATCAGAAACCTTTATTTCATCAAAAAAATCCTTACATCTTTCTGAATAATTCACAGGATAAAGTTGCCATTTTTCTATTTTATATTTACGCAAATATCTTCCTATTTCAATTATTGAATCATAGTTTATTTTTGTAACCACCGTATGTACACTAACCCTTACATTGTTTTGTTTAAGTAATTCAATGTTTCTTTTTATTTTATTAATTTGATTTTCATCATATGGTCTAACTTTATTTGAAATATCATTATCCATACTATCTATTGTTATTCTAACTGTAGTATTACTATTTTTTATCTTATCAATATATTTTTCTAAATTAGAAGTTGTACCATTTGTATCTATAACAATAGCACATTTACCATCTAATATGTCAATTATAGAACCAATTTCAGGGCATAGTGTTGGCTCTCCTCCAGTTAATCCTACTGTTAATGGTGATAATGTCAACATATGTTTTGCTGTTTCTTTTAAAAGTTCTCCATCTAATTTTGCAGGATTCATCTTATTATTAGCACAACAATAAATACAATCTAAATTACATACATCTGAAACCAACCAATTTATTCTAAATGGATATTTAACTTTTACATTTGATGAAATTGCCTTTTTCTTTTCTTCTAAAAATTTTTCAAATTTATTTTTTTCTAATTTTTCATTTTTTGAAAAATATTCTTTTAATTCAACTCCTTCATAAAATTTATAAATATTCTTTACTATATCATAAACTGTTATGCCATTTAATTCTTCTCTTATAAATAATTCTTTATCAATATTATACATAATATTCTCCTTTCTATTTTGTTTTATTTTCCATATACAAATTAATATACTTAATCAACTTACTAAACTCATTTCTTTTTCCTGCAGATACTCTTATACATTCTCCTAGAAAATTAGGATATGATTTTTTTATATTTCTAATTATAATTCCATTTGTTTGAAGATACTCCGTTAAATCATTAACATCAATCAAATCATCAAATCTTATTAAAATAAATCCTGTATTTACATTTATTATTTCTTTTATATATTTTGAATTTAAATTTGAAATAAGATATGTAAAATTTTTTTGGATTTTATTTATTAATTTTATATCGTTAAATCTATTAAAATAATTTATCATAAACAATTCAGAATATATGTTAATAGAAAACAATATTCTAATTTTATTAATTTCTTTTGCATTAACTTCGTTTGTAATAATAAAGCCACACCTTAAACCTGGCACTCCAAAAAATTTAGAAACTGATGTAATAACTGATAAATTAATATTATTTATTGTTTCGTTAATTAATGTTCTTTCAGAATAGTCAGCATTAAATACAAGTTCTGTTTCATCTATTACAAAATGACAATTTTGATTTTTTCTAATAATGTTCAACAATTTTTCTCTATTTAAAGTATCTAATGTCGGATTATTAGGATTACATATAAATATCATATCTACATTTTTACTTAATTCATTAATCTTATCATATTCATAATATCTGTTATCTTTCAATGGCATTTTTATAATGTCACAATTATTTCTTTTACATGCACTTTCATATCCCCAAAACGTTGGAGTAAAAATTCCAACTTTTTTTATATTAGGTATTCTTAATAGATAATCAAATGCTTCTGTAGAACCATTAGTTACAATTGTAGTTTCTATTGGCACATTCAATTTATCTGATATTACTCTATTTACTTTATTTGATGTTGCGGTGGGATAAGTTTTTAACAATTTTACATTCGAGGCTAATTTAAATCTCATTTTTTTGTCAGGTAAATATGGATTTAAATTATTACATAGAATTATTGTTCTTCTCTTTTTTTTATATCTATTTAATGCCTTCTTTATTTGTTTTATTAAATGCTTTTCTTTTTCAATACTATTGTTTTTATATCCCAAGAACATCTCACCTTCATTTCCAGTATTAGCATCACAATAAAGGTTTCTTAGTATATTTTCTGGCGATAGATCATTCAAACTTGCATATTCAATAATTGTATTAAGTATAAGATTCCAAGCTTTTTCTTCATATTTTTTAACAACTTTTTTGCAATTAATTGATATATGTTTTGTTGTAAGTATATTTAATATTAGTCTTTTTCTCATTTCTTTCGATGCAAGAAACTCTTCTGTTTTCACAATTGGATTAATTGAAACTATACCTCTATTTACAAAAGGATTATCAATAATTGCCTCTTTTATATCTTGATACGATAATATTAATTTGCTTTCATATGGGACTTCTTGGTCAATTTTCAAATTATTTTCATGATGAAACTCTATAACTTTTTTAGTTATTTTTTCTTTATCTTCAGCACAAATATTATCACAAATGATACATACATCCAAATCGCTTGAATTAGCATCTAAAATATTTGAACCATATATTATTATTCCAAAATCCAGTTTTGGGAATGCATTATACATTTCATTCTTAAATTTTAGGCATAAACTGTTCACTTTATTTTCCTCCATCTATTTCATTTTATTTACAATTTCTTCTGCTTTTTTTCTGACATATGAAAGCATTTTCGTTATATCATTTTTCTGTATATTATCATTTCCTGACATATATCTTAATGGATAAACAATTGTATCCTTTTTCAAAACATCTAAATTATCTGGTATTGAAAATTGATGCAAATAATATATTTTTTCATTATCCATAACTTCTTTTATCTGCTTATTTATATTATTAAGTTCATCAATATTGTATTTAATATCGTTTTTATTACCAACATACATAAATACAACTGAATTTATATTAATATCATTTAACAAAACAAAATCATTCGATTTGTTTATCTCATCTCCTAAAAAAATCGCCATTTCATGTCTTCGCTCTATTATATTTCCTATTTCTTTTATACCTAAATTTTTCAATACAAACCATGCTTTTAGAGATATCCAACTTTTTGAGCCTATAAATGGTGTGACTTGTCCAAATGCATATGGTTCTTGCATTATTAAATCAGATGTTGATGATATCATTTTTATCTTTTCTGGATTTTTTATTAATAATGCACTTAATGTATATGGTATCATTAATACTTTATGAGGATCTGTTGAAATACTATCAAATAGCTCTAATCCTTTGATTTTATTTTTTAATTTTTCACTAAAAGCAAGTGAAAATCCATGACAAGCATCAGCATGTAACCAGATATTTTTATCTTCACTTTTTACAACTTCATAAACTTTTTGTAAATTTTCAATTGACATAGTTCTACTGTCGCCTACATAGGCAACAACACACATTATTTTGCCCTTATTCTTCTTTATTACTTCTCTTAATTTTTCTAAGTCGTATTTGAAATTGTTTGTTGGAACTTCTATAATATTATCTCCACATCCTAACCACATACAACTACTTTTAATACTATAATGTCCTATTTCCTTTGGAATGATTACCTTATAATCACTCGGATTTGTTACTCCATTATTCATTGTATTTCTTCTGTGGTTTTCTCTTGCTAAAAGCATGGCTGTTACATTACTTCCAGTACCTCCATATGTAATAATCCCTCCAACATCATATATATTTTTAATTGATTTAATATTATAACCTACTAATTCTCTTAGCCATTTAATTACAGCTATCTCCATAAATGTTGCAATAGGTGCACAAAAACTTGAATTTATTAAGTTTTGTTGAAGTAAATCAGTGAAAATTGCACCGCTTAATCCTGCTATTGAATTTCCTGCATCAGGAAATCCCATAAAATTAGTTGTAGAAAAGTTTGAGCAATACGGTAAAATTTCTTCTTTGAATTTTTCTAGTAACTTATCAAGTTCAACACCTTTTATTGGTGTTTCCAAAAGCTCTTGCATTTGCTCCTCTGCAAATTTATTTTGGGCAAAGTTTTCTTGACACTTAAAATCTATTCCTATGTCTATTACTTTTTTTAGTTCTTCCTTTACTTCATCTTTATTTTTATTATTAAGTATATTATTCACTTCAAACACAACCTTTCTTTTTCATATATATAAATAAAAGCAAAATTAGCTTTTATTTATACTATTTTGCTTTTATTATTACCTATTTTTATTAATATCAAATTCTCTCGAAAAGTATTTCTATATTTTCAAGAGATATTTTTTCTTTTATTTGTATTTGATTCCATGATGGTTTTTCAATTTTTAAATATTCCCTTAATTTATTAGATGTTTGTGGCATTATTGGTTCAAGTAAATTAGATAAATTAGCGATTACATTAGCACAAGTATAAATAGTATTATTAAATTCTTCTATATTTTCTTTCTTCTGTATCCACGGTTTTCTTTCATCATAATACTTATTTCCTATCTCAATTAACTCAACTATTTTATTACATGCTTTCTTAAACTCTAAATTTTCTATATATTCAGAGACCCTTTTATAAGTTTCATTAATTTTCTCTATTATTTGCACATCCATAATTCCTAAAGGAATTTCTGTTAAACCTTTAAATTTTAAGGTTCTATTTACAAAATTCCCAAATTTATTAACCATATCAGAATTATGCACATTAATATAATTTTCCACTGTAAAATCCACATCTCTATTTTCTGGTCCATTAGCTATCATATAGTATCTTAAAGAATCTACATTATATTTTTCTATCATTTGTTGTACTGTTATCCCATTACCTTTGCTTTTTGATATTTTTTCAGAGTTTATATTTAAGTATTGCGTTGCAACCATAACATCTGGCAAATGATAATTTTCTTCCATAGCCATCAACAAAGCAGGTAAAATTATTGTATGGAATGTTATATTATCTTTTCCATGGCACATATACATCTTAATATTATTATCTTCTTTCCAAAAATCTTCCCAATTTACTCCTTTTTCTTCGCAAATTTTTTGTGTTGCAGTAACATATCCCAATACAGCATCAATCCATACATACATTTTTTTATCTTCAAAACCTTCAACTGGAATATCAATTCCCCAAGATAAATCTCTTGTTACCGCTCTATCTTTCAATCCTTCTTTTAAATATTTCTCTGTTTCGTTTACAGATGCAACTCTCCATTTTTTTTGTTTTTCCTTAACATACTGTTCTATCTGATTTTGAAATTTTGATAAAGCTATATACAGATGAGTATTTTCTTTCTGTATAGTTTTATTTCCACATTCTCTACAAGTTGCTCCGATTAAATCATCTTCATTAGGAACATAGCCACAATCACATTGATCACCTTTTGTAATCATCCCGCAACTTGGACAGATTAATTCAAGTTCTCTATCAGCTTCGAATTTACCACAATATTCACAATATGGTTGTAAGTTCTTTTTAGAATAAATATATTTATTTTTGTACATTTTAAAAAACATTTCTTTGACATGTTTTTTGTGATAATCATCACAAGTTTTTGTATATAAATCATAAGAAAAATTCATTCTTTTAAAAACATCTTTAAATTCATTATGATATTTTTCTGCTATATCTTTTGGCTCTACATTCTCTCGTTTAGCCCTTTCTGTAATAGGTGTGCCATGGCAGTCTGTTCCAGAAACATATAAAACATTATCTCCTAATAACTCATGATACCTCTTTAAAAAATCTCCTGATATTAATGCTGCTAAATGTCCCAAATGTAAAGAACTATTTGCATAAGGCCAAGCACCACCAATTAATACATTTCTTACATTTTTTGTTTCACTTTCTTTAAAGCAACTTGTTTCTTTATCCAATTAAAATTCCTCCTATTTAAATATTTTTATAATACCATATTAATAGTATTTTGTCAATTTTTCCCTGCTACTTTTCAAAAACTATTGACATTTTTTCCTGCCACTTTTTCAATTTAAATATTCCAGTTATTTTCATTTTTCTATTTAATAAATTATTATATTTTTTATCTTAAAAATGTCTTAACTTCATGTCATTACATTTTTATTGCAATTTTTATTTCTACAGTTTTATTGTTTTTATTTTGAACTCGCCTTTATCTCAATAAATTTATCCTAAACTGTCCATTTATGGCAGGAATGCCCTATCTATCGATAGTGCCTCCCTACCTCGACACGCGAAAATAGGGAAGCAAATCTTTGTAAGTGCTTAAATATAAACGTTTTGTAATTTCTCAACCTATGGCATTTCCTTCGAACGGAAAAACTATAAAATGCCATACTTTTTGCTACTGAAAAGCTTACATTTTTTTACAATGAATTTGAATTCAAATCATTTTTCAAGCATATTTCAATTGGTGTCTACATTGGAATCTACCTTCTGATATATCGTGTGTTACCATAACTGCAGTTATTTTTTCGTTTTTTAATATTTGAAATATATCATTTGTTACCATTATTCTGGTTTGATAATCTAATGCTGAGAATGCTTCATCTAAAAGAAGTATGCTTGGTCTTGTTGCTAAAGTTCTAATTAAAGCTACTCTTTGCCTCATGCCACCAGATAATTGATTTGGATATTTTTCTTTAAATTCATATAAATTGTATTTTTTTAATAATTCTTGAGCATATTTTTCGTTTTCTAGAGTTTTTATTTTTCTTATTTCTAATCCAAATAGTACATTTTTATAAATAGTCCTCCAAGGAAGTAAGCTATCTGTTTGAAGCATGTAACCAATTTCTCCTTTTTTTAGCACTTCTCCTGATGTTTGCTTTTCTAAACCTGCTATAATAGACAATAATGTAGATTTTCCACATCCGCTTGGACCTATTATACTAACAAACTCCCCTTCTTGAACTTTTAAGTTAACATTTTTTAGTGCTTCTATTTCTCCATTTTTAGCTTGATATTTTTTCCCTATGTTTTTTAGTTCCAAAATATTTTTCATAATTGCCTCCTAAAAAAATTCATCCTAATATATTTTATGTTAATATTAGCTATTTGTGAAATGTGTAATTAAATCCATAAAAAATAGCTTTGCAAATAATAAGCTATCTTAAAATATTAGAATTAAACTTTTAGAACTACATCATTAGAACAAAAATATTATAAGTGTCTTTTGAAATTTTAAAGCCTTGCGTGGGTGACCATTGTGACAGCTGTTCGAGGCATTATGCCGAGTTACAGATGTCCAAAAGGGGAAAGGTTTTTAAAATTGAGAAAGACACTTATAATATTTTTACTAAATAGATTAAATCTAACTAAATCTACTTTTAGGACATTTTTTTATTTTAAGGATTATTTTTTAACTTCCTTTATTATATTTTTTCTTATGAATAAGTTATAATTAAATTCTAAATATTTGGCCAGGATAAATTAAGTTTGGGTTATTTATTTTATTTAATCTTACAATATTGGCAATAGATGTTCCATATCTTCTTGCAATACTCCATAATGTATCTCCGCTTCTTACTGTATATAATTTGTGTCCACAATCATGCATACATCCATCTTCGTTTACAATATTTCCTGGAATTATTAGTCTTTGACCTGTATATATTAAATTCACATTAGTTATTTTATTTAAATTTGCTATTGCACTTACTGTTGTATTAAAGTTTAATGCTATTTGAGATAATGTATCTCCTCTTTTTACTATATAAATATTTTCTATATTACTATTTGTTATAGGCACTACTAATGTTTCTCCTGCATATATTAAATTTTCATTTTCTATGTTATTAAGTTCTACAAGTCTTCTTACTGTAGTATTATAGTCTAATGCTATTTGAGACAATGTATCTCCCCATTTTATAATAATTGTTTTTGTTTTTGGATTTCCATTATTATTTCCGTCTGAATTATTATCTCCATTATTTCCACTTCCGTTACCATTTTGGTTTCCGCCTTCGTTTCCACCATTTCCCCCAGAATTTGGATTTTCTACATCTGGAATTTCTGATGTGTCTGATAATAATATTTCTTTAGTAAATTTATCCATGTCTACTCTAGCATTTATACCATTTACCTCTCCATCATCTGCATATTGCCAGCCTACCCAAGATGACCAATTTCCATTATCCTGAGGTTGATTTACGCCATATTGTGCTACCCACAATGGATAATTTGTAACTTCGCCTTCAAAAACATATGTTGCAGTATATGTATTACTATAAACAACTATTTCTTTTCCACTAAGTTCTTTAACTTTATTAATAAATGCAATTGCAATTTCATTTATTTGTTTCTTATTCAAATTTCCAAAATTCTCAAAATCCATAGCAAGTTTACAGTCTATACTTTTATTAGAAATTAAAGAAACAAAAAATTGAGCTTGATGCTCTGCCTGACTAATACTTCTTGCTGTTAAAAAATGATATACTCCTACTTTTAATCCATTTTTCTTAGCTTCTGTATAATTTCTTTCAAAATGTGAATCTACATAACTATTACCTTCACTTGATTTCATATATACGATTTTTATACCTGCTTTTGCTACTTTGCTATAGTCTATATTCCCTTGATATCCACTAACATCAATTCCTGGATAAGTTGGTTCACTAGATGGAGATAAAGCCATAGAGTTAGGCATAAGAAAACATATTAAAAACGTTGGTATTATTAATACTGTACAAATTATTTTAATTATTTTGTTCACCTTTTATAAACTCCTTTCATAATTATTTTATATATATTATGAAAAGAATTATCTTTTCGTTATTTTATCTAAGATTTTGGAATTATTTTTTAAATTATTTGTTTTATATGATTTATATAAAATTTATTATTGGAAAAATAAACTTCTATTACATCTATTCTTATATAATAATTTTCCAATTTATTTAAATATATATAATATTTAGTAGCTTTTGTTATGTGTTTTTGTTTACTTTCATTAACTGCTTCACTTGGTCTGCCATATGTACAACTACTTCTCGTTTTTACTTCTACAAAAACTATTTCGTCTTTTTCTCTTGCAATTATATCTATTTCACCTTGCTTACATCTGAAGTTTCTTTCTATTATTTTATAATTATTTTTTGTTAAATAATTTGCTGCTATGTCTTCTCCCATTTTTCCAAATTCATGATATATATACATTTTAAATTTTTCCTCTTTTGCATTTACTTTCGCTTTGTTAAATTATTATATTTGTTTTTTTATATTGTTTAATTCTTACAATATCTTTTAACTAACCTTTACAATTTTTATCTAAACATTCCAATACTTTTTACTTAACATCTCAAATACTTTTTACCTAAGTTTTACAATGCTTTTACTTTTCCTTCCAATATTTTTTACTTAAATTTTACAATACTTTTACCTAGTCTTCCAATATTTTTTATCTAAACTTCTATATTGTATTGCTTCTGCTATATGATTTTTTCTTATATCTTTGCTATTACTTAAATCTGCAATTGTTCTTGCTACCTTTAAAATTCTTCCGTAGGCTCTTGCACTTAATCCTAATTTTTCAAATGCTATTTGTAATATTTTTTTACTTTCTTCATCTATTTTGCAGTATTTTTCTATTAATTTTGGAGTAAGTTCTGAATTAGAAAATATATTTTCGTTTTTATATCTTTCTCTTTGTATTATACGTGCCAAGTTTACTCTTTTTTGTATGTTTTTTGAAGTCTCTATATTGTTACTACTTTCTAGTTTTTCGTACTTTATTCCATTTACTTCTACTTGAATATCTATTCTATCTAAAAGTGGTCCGCTTATTTTACCTATATATTTTGCTATTGCTTGCTCTGTACATGTGCATTCTTTTTCTTTTGAACCATAATATCCACATGGACATGGATTCATTGATGCAACAAACATAAATTTACAAGGATATGTGAAAATTGAATTTACTCTACTTATTGTTACTATTCCATCTTCTAATGGTCCTCTTAGAACTTCTAAAGTACTTCTATTAAATTCTGTTAATTCATCTAAAAACAATATACCATAATGTGATAGACTTACTTCTCCTGGTTTTGGTATTAAGCCTCCTCCTATTAAAGATTTTGGAGATATTGTATGGTGTGGAGCTCTAAAAGGCCTATTTATAATTATTGGTACATCTTTTGAAAGCATACCAGATATACTATGAATTTTAGTTACTTCTAACGCTTCTTCAAAACTTAAATCTGGTAAAATTGTGGGAATTCTTTTTGCTATCATTGTTTTTCCGTGACCCTGGTGGCCCAATACATAAGCAATTATGTGCTCCAGCAGCTGCTACTTCTACAGCTCTTTTAACATTTTCTTGTCCCTTTACTTCTGAAAAATCCACATTGTATTTCTCTGCTTTTTCTGCTATTTCTTCCCAATTTGAGTATATTGGTTGTAAATTGTTTTTGTTTAAGTAATTTACTGTCTCTTTTAATGAATTTACACCTATTACTTCTATACCTTTTACAATACTTGCTTCTAATGCATTTTCTTTTGGAACTATTACCTTTTTTATTCCAAGACTTTTTCCTTCTATGCACATTGGTAAAGTTCCATTTACTTTATTTACTTTGCCATCTAATGATAATTCTCCTATAAATGCTATATCTTCTTTTGGGATATTTTTTATAACTCCAATACTGCACAATATTCCTACTGCTATTGGCAAGTCAAAAAACGCACCTTCTTTTCTAATATTAGCTGGTGCCA
>FR901520.1:22997-24286 GCA_000438355.1 Clostridium sp. CAG:273 | reverse complement strand
AGCTGGTGCCAAATTAATTAATACTTTTCTACTTCTTAATTCATATCCTGAATTTTTTATTGCTGTACGTACTCTTTCTTTTGCTTCTCTTATGCTTGTATCTGGTAATCCGTATAATATCACATGATGGCATACCACTTGTTATATCTACTTGCACATTAACAAGATATCCTGCTAAACCATTTAATGATACTGTTTTTATAATTGATAACATTTTTTACCTTCTTTATTCTAAATTTATAATATACTCGCTTCCTGGTAAGCTTTTAATCATACCATCCATTTCAAGCATAAATAATGCTTCATTAACTTCTGCAATAGTTTTTCCACTTAATCTTGAAATTTCATTAATAGAATGTGGAATTTCATTAATGCATTTGTATATTTGTAAATATTTATTATCTACTTTTATTTTTTCTTCTTTATTAAATAAATTATATTCTTCTAAAATATCCTCATAATTAGTTACTAATTTAGCACCATATTTGATATATTCATTTGGTCCATAACCTGTTTTACTATCTAAATTGTGTGGTATGCAAAATACATTTTTTCTTTGCTCAAATGCATATCTAGCAGTTACTGTGCTCCCACTTCTATATCTCGCTTCTATTAAAAGAACTCCCAAAGCAATTCCACTTATTATTCTATTTCGTAGTGGAAATTTAGATAAATCTGCTTTTTGATTTGGTTCGCATTCGCTAATTACACAGCCTCCTTCTTCTAAAATTTCTTTATATAATAATATATTTTCTTTTGGGTAGATATTGTTAAAGCCAGAGCCTATAACTGCAATGGTTTTACCTCTTTCGCTTTTTGAATATGTATGAGCAATAGCATCTATTCCATTTGCTAAGCCACTTATTATACAAATATCTGCTCTAGCTAGTTCTTTAGCAAATTTTGCACTATATTTTGCTCCATATTTACTACATTTTCGTGCTCCAACAATTGCAATACTATTTTTATTTAGCAAGTCTATATTACCTTGAGCATATATCTTTTTCGGAGCTTGTTTAATTTGTAATAATCTTTTTGGATAATACTTACTTTCTTGTGTGATTTCTTGAATACTATCACCTTCTTTTAAATTATTTTATTGGAAAATTTAGACTTAAGTTTATCTTGAATTAATTTTTTTACTAGATTATTAACATATTCTTTTGATCTTAAGCTTATCTTTAATTATTTTCTAGTTTCTTTGCTCTCTAATTATTTTATGGTTTGATTATCCTTTATTTTTTTGCTTATTAGTTTGTTTTAATTATTTGATTATTTTTTGTTTCTTT
>FR901520.1:19694-22957 GCA_000438355.1 Clostridium sp. CAG:273 | reverse complement strand
TTTAATTATTTGCTCATTAATTTATTTTTAATTGTTTGATTATTTTTGATTTTTATTAGATATAAGTTGTGAAAAAATTAAATTAGATATAAATATAAATATTATGAAATAATATATTTATAATTTACCACATATTGTAAGCTATTTCAACATTTTTCGAATTACAATTTTCTACAATAATTGACAAAAAGATACTAAAGTTTGTCTACTCTAGTATCTTTTGTATTTACTTATTTATTAAATTTAAAAATTATGCAATCTGTTTCTCCTCGGTCATCATAAAGTACATTATATGATTTGTACCCTGTATATTCTAGAACTTGATTTAAAATTCCTTCTCTATTTCCTATATATTTCTTTATACTTAAAATAAATTCATTAGTATTTAATAGTTCTTCGTTATCTTTTAAATATTCAAGTTGTGTATCCTGCAAAATAAGTGATTCTTTATATGTCATAAATTCAGGCATACTTTGTATATGGTTAAATACGCCTGTACCTATATATACAAATGGCTTTTCTTTATTTTCTTCTGCTATTTTTAAATAGTTATCATATCCTTTATATAGATGTTCTGGTTCTTTAGTTGCTAATCCATAAATAGATACCATTGCTATAATTACTGACAATATTGCTATTCCCACTTTTTTGTTTTTAATTACTGTACCTATAAAACTATGAAGTCCAAGTACAATTAATATACTTAACACTGGTAATATTCCATACAGATATCTTAACTCTTTATATGGTGAAATTTTTGCAATTACTATTATTGATAGCAATGTTGGTATTATTAATAATAAAAGTGAGCCTTTTTCTTTGCTTTTTATAAATTTATAAATGTACCATGCTGTAAATAGTGCTAATAAAATAAAACCTAAAACTACAGGCAAGCTATATGCTTTAAATAAAAGTTCTATAAATTTTACTAACCCTTCAAAATATGCTCCATTAGCTCCTGCTGCTCCTACTCCTCTATATGAAAAGAATATTTGATAAATACAGATTGGATATACTAAAATTCCAATTAAAGCACTTATAATATGTGTTACAATATATGATTTTAATTCACGCCATTTTTTCTCTTTTATCATCTGGGCAATCATTACAATGAAGCATCCTAAAGCAAATATACAAAAATAATATTGTGATAAGAATCCTAAAATTGTAGTTGCTCCTAATAATATTTTAGTTTGCCTTGTCATTTTAAAGTCAAGTTTATATATTTTTAGTGTTAGATAAAAATATGCAAGTGTAAAGAATGCAAGCATCATGTACATTCTTGCATAAATTACTGTTGAAATGGCTCCAATGCTAAGTCCATACAATAATACAGCTGGAATAACTAATTTTTCTTTATTTAAAAGTTTTAATATATTTCTTATTATAAAACATGTTCCTGCAAAAAACACTAGAGATATACTAAAGAAAAAGTATTTTGAAAATGTATCTGGAAAAAATGAACACACTGTATGATTTAATATGCAATATAAAGGCGGATGTACGTCTCTAGCTTGATTATAATAAACACTTGCATAACTAAACCTTTCGTTTGGTGATACTGTTAAATAGTCCCTTGCCTCTTCACGAGTTTTCCATACAGGATATTCTTTAGAAGAAATTTCTGAAAATAGCTTATTCCACTCATCTTGATGTGTAAAATAATACCATGCATTTTCTATTGTTTTTCCTATGTTTCCTTCTACAATTATGTAATTTCTTGCAATTTTATTAAATGTATCTTCTTTTCCATGTGGTTGAAATAAATTATCATATGTACAATTAGAAGATCCATATGTAAACATTTCATCCTCATGAAAGCCCTCTTTTTTACTCATATAAAATGTCATTAATCCACATAATATTAACACTATGGTGATAAATACTACTAAATTTATTTGGTTTTTCTTTTTTATATCCATTGTTACTCCTTTATACTAAAAGTTTTAACTTTCCTCCACATTTACCACATCTATATTTTTTTAACAAATTGCTGTTAAATCTATTTCTATATATTTCCTGCCTACAATTTTCACAAATTATTTTATATTTATATTCCTTTTCTTCATATGGTATATTGCTTTTTTCGAAATCTTCTTTTACATTACCTGTTCTTGTTACATTGTAACCTAATTTCTTATTTATATATACTGCATACTTTTTAAACTCTTGTCCATGATTATTGCAATATGGAAAGCAGTGTATTATTTCATGGATGATAGTATTTTTTATAATATCTTCATTTAACTGCATAACCCATTTACTTACTTCTATATGGTGTTTATTGAATTTTTCATATTTTATAATATGTCTATGTCCATATTTTTCTATATTTTTATAGGCTCTATCTGGTTCTTCTTGTTTACAGCAACCATATCTTTTACTTGCTCTTGGAGATAATCTTATATCTATATCTCCTACTATTTCTTTGTTACCTAAGTCAATTCCTATTGATTTTAGCTCATTTACACATTGAGCATATAGTTTTATTAGCTTTTCTTCCATATTAAATTCCTATTAAATTGTTATTCTATATATGAATTAATTATTTCTCATAATTTTTAACTCTTATATTATTTATCTTTTTCTATTTCATTGATATATCTATAAATTTCACCCCAATTGTATAAAACTTTTAAATATTCATTTTCTTTTATATCAAAAGATGGTGCATCTTTTAAATATATTGTATGTATATGACTATTTGCTATTTTTTGGCAATTTGTATTAGAATCATCTATCATTAAATCTATTTTTTCTTGCTTACAAATTTCCTCTTTATTATCAGTTCCCCAATAATATTTTTCAAATAAGTCAAGATTGTTATCTTTTAGTCTTTGTATTGTTACTGGTATTAAATCCTTATTTAATTTTCCTCTTGCTGTTATTACTATTAGAGTATGACCTTCTTCTTTTAATAGAGAAATTACGTCTTTTGCACCTGGCATAAAGTTAGATACTTCTGTAATTTTTCTATGATATTTCTTCACAAATCCGTTTGTTTCTTCGTCACTCCATGAATATCTATCTTGAAATCTTATTTCTTTGTTATTTTTTAAACTGTTTTTCTTTAAATCCTGAATATCATATAATTCTGAATAAATTCTATAAAGTTTTTCTGAGTCAAATATTACTCCATCTAAATCAATTCCAATTCTCATGTATAATTTTGTATGATACTTCTATCATACTCTCCTTTCATAGTTTTACATATATTCTATCTTAGATATGTAATTTTTTCAATCATTTTTAATATTTACCAT
>FR901520.1:9186-19657 GCA_000438355.1 Clostridium sp. CAG:273 | reverse complement strand
GGACGTGTGTGTTTGAGTATTAAATTACTTTATAAAAAATACAAATAAGTAACTTTCTGTAATTTTAATAAATGCTGTCATTACAAAAAATTGTCTGTTTTATCCTTTTCTATTTTTCCTAAAAACTTTTTATCCAGCCATTTCTGACTTCTACTTTTAAATACAATTACTGAATCTACATCTTTTCTAATATATTTTTTTAATTCTTTTTCTAATTTTAGCATTGCTGTTTCTGATATCTCTCCTTCAAATACTGAATTTTGTATATGTACAAGATATTTTTTACAAGTTTTAAATGCATTTCTTAAAACTCTTTTTCCTTCATTTTCTTCTAAATTTATATCATAAACTAAAATTATATACATATTACCACCACATCTTAAACCCTTCGTATTCTTGTCCTTCTATAAAACTCTTTATTAATTTATATACTTCTAGTCTTATTAAATATTCATAACTTACTTCCCTGTTTATTTTTTTATGTTTAATAGTTGTCTGAAGTCTTAAGTCCATTTCTCTTGTAATTTCTTTCCTTTTTTCTTCTTTTATGTATATAAAATTTAAACTTTTTTCAAAATCATTTTCTGTTATTTGCTTTTTATTTAACATTGAAAATATAAGCCTATCTGCTATAATTGGTTTAAAGATTTCAGCTATATCTAAGCAAAGCGAAAATCTTCTTTCTGATGGTTCGTGCAAATAGCTAATTGTTGGGTTTAATTGTGTTTTGTATATTTCACTTAATACTCTTGTATACACTAAGGTGTTTGTATAAGAAATTAATGAATTTATAGCATTATCTGGTGGATTTTTAACTCTTTTTTCAAATTCTATTTTTTGATTAATAATATTTTGCCATGAATTATAATATGTTTTTCTTATATTTCCTTCTATTCCCATTAGCTCTTGAACATCTTTGCAAAAATCTATTTGCTTTCTCAAATATTCTATCTCTTTGATATAGTCATCTAAAGATTTTCCTCTATTATTGTAATAATTTAAATTTCTATAAATGTTATAAGATGCACTTTTTATAAATTCTTTAGCTATATTCAATCTTTTATTATTATCTATATAATGTTTTACTTGTTCGATTAAAAGTTTTCCAGATACTAAGTTTTCCTTTGGATAATATGTTCCTGTATAAAAACCATAATGATTAAAAAAGTGTATAGATATTCCATATTGAGATATAAAATTAAGTAAACTAGTATTTAAATCAAATTCCGTCATAATATAAATATCATCCACGTTTTCAACTGGAATTGATTTTTTACTTCCATCTTTATAAGCAATTTCTAATGAATTATCTTTTCTCTGAAGCCTTCCGCCTTTATATAAATAGTACGATTTTTTCATATTTGGACCTCATCCCTTTCTTTCATTTGTTATATACATTTTTATTGTTTCATCTTTTATATTCTATTTATTTTTATATATAGCACAAATCATAATATGCACATTTCTTACATTTTTTATCTTGTATTACATCCATAGGTTTTTTCGAGTTAATAATTTCTCTAATATTTGTTATGATATTTTGCAAAGCTTGTCTATCCTCATAATTTAATAATACGTCTTTTGTTTCTTTTATTAATGGAAAATCTATTTTCGCTTTAATATTTTCTACACCTTTCTGTTCTAAGTAATACATATAATATTTTACTTGCCAAATTGATGCTTCTTCAATAGATTTTGTCTTTTTTACTTCATTTAAAATTACATTGTTTTTAATAAAATCAATATTTATAGTATTATCTATTAAAATATGCTTTTCTTGATTTTTATAACTTGTTTCATCTATTATTTTACCAATTTCAACTAATTCGCTATTTTGTTCCATTTGTATTTGATTTGCAAAATACCATAATTTCTTTTTGCATACAAAATAATAGTAAACCATCATTCCAGTTATTTCTTTCATTTTTATCGCTCCTTTTTTACTATTTTTTATATAATATTATATTTAGATTACCAGTGAACATAATACAATAGTGGTAAGTTTAAGTCAAATTTATATTCTACTATATTTAGATTAATACCATGTAAAAACTTCTTTATGCGGATAGTTGCACTATTCATATTTTACTATATTTAAATTACTACTCAATACTGTTTTCTTTAAATTTTATTAAAATACCATCATCAATAATTTCAGCAGATTGAATTTCTTTAACTTTGTTATTTTCATCTAACAATCTTAAATCTCTGGCTTCTTTACTACCGAATGTTATTACATAGCTTGTTTCATAACCTTTTCCATTTTTTTTAGCAGTGAGTTTCATAATTTTCCTCCTCTTGATTTTTTAAATATATCATATATAATATTTATATACAAGAGAGAAGTTAACCTCTCTCGTATTACAAGTCTTTTAAGATTAGTTCAATTTGTTTGCGATTTGATTGTTTTCTTAATAAGTTTTGTTTATGTGCTTGTCTATGTACCAGATAGATAAGCACTTTTTTATCAAAATATTCATAAGCAATTCCTTCTTTTTCTTAGTATGTATACATAAGATACTTCTTTATAAAGTTTTTTTAATATTTCTAACTATATTCTACAACTTTCGATACACATAATTAATATATTCTACTATATTTAGATTAATACCTGGTATAGATGCAGAAAAAGTAACAAATACACCCTTTATATTCTACTATATTTAAATTAATACTTAATCCTTTAAGTAATGCTTGCCTAGCTTCATACTTTATATTCTACTATATTTAAATTAATACATAGTCTCAAAAATATTATCAAATCCGTTACTAGTCTTTATATTCTACTATATTTAAATTAATACAGGTCCATGTATACATAACTAAATTTCAAGGTTTTTTAATGTATTTCTGTCGACCTACTCATTTTCTATAAAATTTATTAATACAAATTTGGAGCAATTCATTAAAGTTGCTTATATTTAGGCAGTTTTCTCTATCTGTCGATGTAACGTATTTTTTTGCTTATTATAGGTCGACAGATAATTCTATAAAAACCTGCTATCATAATCATAGTCTTTATCATTTTCTAATAATAGCCCCATATTGTTATCATATTTTAAGTCAATTATCTTCATTCCATCTATTTGCATACTACTTATAATATATTCATGTAATTTCCACATTTGCCCACTACTTATATTCACTGTTAACATATTAACTTCTCTTTTAAGATTCCTTTTCTCTTCCCTATTTTTTTCTTTTTTATATTTCTCAAATAATTCTATATTTTCATCATAAATTGATTTTGGAATTACAGTATAACTTTCTATTTTTCTTAATAGCTGTTGAGCTTCTTTCTTGTTAACATTATAATCTACAATATTATCTAAAACTTTCATACCTAATTCAAATTTATTTAAGAAGTCACTATTTCTTAATTTTTCTTTTGAATACAGTTCGTCTACTAGCTTCATTTTTTGTTCTTCTTTTAATATTTTGCCATTATAATCTTCTAAAAGTTCTTTGCTTATTTCATATATTTCTTTATCGTAAACACTACCTATTCCACTATTTTCTTTAGTGAATATGTAAACATTTGGTTCTTTCTCCTTAAGTTCTCTTTTTCTATAACATCTCCCTAATCTTTGAAATAAGCTATCTAATGTTGACATTTCTGTATATAAATAGTCAAAGTCAATGTCTAATGATGCTTCTACAAGTTGTGTTGTAATCCACACTCCATTTATTTTTTTATTATCTGAAAATTCTTTTATATCTTTTTCTAATTTTGCCCTATCTCTCGAAATAAATCTTGCATGTAATAAATGTACATTTTGATTATTATATTTTAATATTTTCCTGTATATTTCAATAGCTTTATTTACAGTATTTGCTATTACTAAAACTTTTTTACTTCTTCCTTTTTTACTAATTATTTCGCAACTATCTAATAGGTCTTCTCTTTCTATTTTTATTTTATGTCTTTCTAATTTACTTGGAACTTCTTTGTATGAAAAGTTTACGTTCATTTCTTCTAGTTTATCTTTATATATTCTTGGTAATGTTGCGGTCATAACCATGAACTTTCCCCCAATATGGTTTATCATTTGTAAACCCTTTAAAATAATAGCAGTTATTTCTGGATCATATGCTTGTATTTCATCTATAATTACTTTTGAATATGCTAATGTAGAATATATTCTCTCATATCCTTTATATTTAAATACAAATGGAAATATTTGATCTATTGTACATGTTGTAATCCTATATGATAAATTTTTAGATTGCTCCCACTCTTCATTAGTAATTCCAAATTCTGTGTTCTCTTCTTCTAAATAATCCAATGCTGTAGAATGAAGTAATCCTACACTTTTGTAGTTAATACTATGTTTAATCCTATCAAATATAGCATTAATACTTATTCTTAATGGTAAAGTAAAAAACGCTTTGTCCCCTTGTGACCATAGTAAAGCCGCTTCTGTTTTTCCTAATCCTGTTGAACCAACTGCAACTATATTGTTTTCTTTATTATTTTTTGCAAATTCTTGTAAATCATTTTCTTTAAAATGATTCTGATTGAAAAAATCTTCTATATAATCTGATATTTTTTCATTGCTTGTATCCTCTACTTGGATATGTGCAGAAGCACTGTAATCCAGACGATGTAAAAAACCTTTTAGTAAAACATAATCTATATACAATTTATGTAAAGAGTTTATTCTTTTATTATCTCCAACCATACACAAATACATATCATTTGGCTCTTTATTTAATTTTATTTCTAATTCTTTTGATGCACTTTCTATTTTTGGCATAAGGTCATTTTCTATGATTTTATTAATTAATTTTCTATCTTCGTTTGTTTGTTTTCTTTCATGATGATAATATATTGCTTGAACCAATATTTTTTCTTCTTGTTCTGTTAAATCTAAATCATCAGGAATAAGTGCTGGTGAAAGTTGCTCATGCTTAATATCATTGTAATTAAATTCTGTTGGTATTTCTTTTTGTTTTATCTGTTTTAAAATTAAGTTTTGAAAAGGTGTAAATATTTTCCCTGTATCGTGATATTTGCAAGCTAATTCTAATAATTTCCAGAATTCTTTATCTCCTAAATTTGTTATTGTTTCTACTTGATTGCTGCTAATTTTTCTTAAATATTTTATTTGATTTACAAGTTCGTCTGTATGTTCTTTTAGTGTTTCTTGTGGATCAGATTTTGCATAAATCATGTCTATCTCCTTAATATATAAAAATTCTGAATGGTTTTATATTTTTAATTTTACTTTTCTTAATAATAATTAATTTACTATTATTTATAGAATATTATATAGTCTCCATCCTCATCTTTTAAAACATTTTTCAATAATATATTGCTATCTTCTTCAATGTATTTTACTTTTACTTTTTCATATATTCTTAAATTATCTGGAGTTACATGGTATACTGTATTAATATTATAATTAATTCCTGGCATGTCTTCTCCTAACTTGTCTAATGGAACATATGTATTTCTATTGGCTTGAGTTCTTTTTACTTGTTCTACATTTTGTACATATTTTATTCCGTCTATTCTAACCATATCTTCATGTCTTCCTAATGAAAATGTTTCATTCCCATTTACAATGTTTTTATAGATTTTATCTATTACTTCATCTTCTGCCTGAACATGAATTACTAAATTGATGTTTAAAAGTTGGTGTACATTTCTTGGCATTGATGTTACTTTATCTTTTCCTTTATACATCCTTAAATTTTGATAATTGCTAAAAATACTTTCATATTCTCCCTGTACAGATATATTCATATCAAAATATTCACCATTTTTAGCTTGTAATATTTTATGAAACATTCCAATTACAGTTGAATATGGAGGTAATGGATAAGTTTCTGCTACTTTTAAAGCCAATGGTTTCTTATAACATGCTGTTTCTTGAAAAAGATTTAATTTTAATATTTTCAAATTTAATCACCATTCCTTTCTAAATAGTAGCAAATTTTATTTTGAGTAATATTCCTTTATTTCATTTTCTATTTCACTAAAAAATTCTTGTATACTAAGCATTTTTTCTCCAAATAACTCCCTTAACTCTATTTCATTTTTGAATTCATTTGGAACAATTCCGACAAAAGTATTTTCTTTTACACTATTTTCTCCTATTTTAAGTTCCATTGCAGATTCTAAAACTTTAGTATCTATTTTAAACTCTTCACCTTTTGCTTCTAATTTTATTCTGCCTAAAAAGAACGGAGAATTAATATTATATATTCCTCCTACTATAAATAGTGGACTTAAGTTTTCTTCTCTTCCTCTAATATCTCTATTTAATACTTTTATAATTTCTAACAATTGTAATACTCTTGTTGTTTTTTCTTCTTGACTAAGCTCTATATTCCCATCTTTTCCAATTCTTGATAAATCTACTGTTACTGTATATGTATAATAACTTAAATGTTGTTCTATATTTGCTAAGTTAGGAAACTGTTTTATTCTATCTGCTAAACCTTTATTAGTTAAGAAATCCATATCACTTTTGTATTCTTCCAATGAAATAGCATGACTTAGTCTTACCGCTGCACTTCTTGTTTCTGAACCCCCCTCTTCATTTTCTGCAGATTTTTTAGATGTTTTCATATAACCAAATAAATCCATCTCTTGAGAATCTTTAATATTTAATTTGTCTTTAAATTGTATTGTACCTTTTGATTTATCTACAACCTCTAGGTTCCAATCATATAGTTTATTTCCTATTCTGGCAATATCATATCTTAATGCTTGTCTTGAAGCAAATGTATATACATTTCCATTACCTCTAGCCAATTTTTTTAATTCTGATATATTTCCAATTCCTTCCCCATAATTTAAACTTTGTGCTTTAAATATGATTGTTAATGTTAATCCTTTACTATTCATTATTATTTCCTCCTTATTTTATATATTTGAAATATACTATTTAAAACTAAAATATTTTATAATTTTGTATTTCTCTTTTATAATTTATGCTGTCTGTTCATTTGTAAAAATTTGTAAGTAATTTTAAGTAGTTCTATATTTTGTAAATTAATATTAATTATCCTTCCATAGTTTCATTAGAGTTTGTTTCTTTTTTCTCATATTTATTTGATGCTAAACCTGATAAGAAACTATGTCCTATTGTAGCAAAGTCAAATTGTTCTTCTTTCATTACATCTAAGAATATTGGAGATATATCTTTTCCAAGAGCCATATGTAATCTAATTACATTATCCATAAATTCTTTTTTGTTCCCTGTTTTTACACAATTTAACATTTTATAAACATATCCATCTAACTTATTTTCCGTTCCTTTTTCTTTTAATCCTTCATGAATTTCTGAACCAATTGAATATAATGCCATCAATTTCTTGTTTTGCTTTTCCATTTCTTCCATATTTTTTTCTCCTTCCTGAATTAATTTTATCTGCATCCTCGTTTTAGATGCTAAAAAAGTTTCATATCCGCCATATTCATTTTTTATAACATCTCTAATTTTGTTATCTATTACATATTTCGTATCCTTATTTTTCATAATACTATCTACCATTTGTATTTTTAATTTATAATCCTTTATTTTCATTAAACTTTTATCCGCATACTCTTTAAAAAATATTGCTACTGGTCTTGTTATATGAAAATATTCTAGCCTACTGTAAGCTAAATAT
The DNA here is from genome assembly GCA_000438355.1 of Clostridium sp. CAG:273. Lineage (GTDB taxonomy): Bacteria > Bacillota > Clostridia > TANB77 > CAG-508 > CAG-273. The sequence goes on along the minus strand of FR901520.1, from coordinate 12,034 downwards.
TCTGCTTCAATCTCAACAACAAATATATTTTCTAATTGCCATTTACTTATATCTTTTTCTTGTTCTACAATATTTATAAGTAAATCTGCATAAGGGCTTTCCAAATACCTATCTTTTTTTGATTTAATTGAAAAGTTATTATTAGTTATTAATAAATTTTTGATACTTGTATCATAATTTACAAAACTTAATATATCTTTTTCTTCATATTTTTGATTTTCTCTAATAACTTTTGTAATAGTTGTTAGTCCCATTGGAATACAAAACATAATTAATTTACACATATCACAAATTGGATAATTAACTTTTTGATTCCAAAAGAAATTTTTCATATTATCACTACTAACAGCCATTGGTAGAAAATTACTCTCTGAATAGTTACTTGTAATGCAATGTTCATCTGCACATAAATAACACACTTTAAATACATCTTTTTTTATATGCTCTTTTATTTCATCTATTTGCTTTCCTTTTTCTATGTATTTTTTATTAATATCTGTATAAATTTTAAATGTTTCTTTTGTTACTAATTTTGGACTTAAGTTTTCTATATGCTCTTTTAAATCCTCTAAATTGTATTTTTGATCTATAAAGTCTTTTAAATACCCTATTTCTATAATATTACTTACATAATCTCGATACATTAAATTCATTTGTTCTTCATAAGAAGCACTATTTTTTACTACATTTAAAAAAGAAGGCTGTCCAAAATATTTATTACTTAAAATGCTTTTAAACAAATTTGCAGTTAATTTTGTATTGATGTGGTATTTATATAAACATTGTTTTATTTTATTAAATATGTCTTTTAATTCTTCTATTTGCTCTTTTTCTTTAATGGAATCTATTTTACTATATTGTTCTAACATTTCTTTTTCTGTTTCTTGGTCAAATTTTTTAATTTTGTCTATTTGTTTCTTTATGTTATCTTTAACATATTTCTTTTCTCTCTTTAGTTTTTCCTTTGTTTCAGCTAATACTTTTTTGTCTTCGCTTTCTATTTCTAAATATTGTTTAATTATATCAAATGACTTTTCCATTTTTTTATCCATTGTTTTAGCAATATCATATATATCAAATAGATATTGGAAATAATATTTATGAAATTCTTTTAATGAATCTGTGTTAAATTCTATGTGGCTATCTTGAATTATTATTGCATCTTTTTGATATTTTTCCATAATTCTTAAAAATCCAATTAAGCCTGCATTATAAAACCAGTCATTCATTTCTAATCTAATGTTCATATTTTAAATATCACTCCTTTCTTAATTTTATTATTTTTATTCCTGCAAATGTTTCAAATTAATTAAATTTTTCAATTAGTTCATACCCTAAAAGACATAAATTCTATTTAAAATTTTATATAATTGTAAACATTCCAAAACCACTACTCCTCTTACTTCCAATTCCCGCTTTATAAAGATAGTCTAATAACTCTGGACTCCCATTTAACTTATATATTCCTAAAGATGCTTCTATTTGTTTCTCGTAAAATTTAATAACTGTTTTTTTAGCATTTATTGCTTCAATTGAAAAAGTCTCTATTAATCTTTCTGGTATATCTGCATTTTTTATTTCTTCTCTGATATTAATTTTTAACATTTCTTCGAATTCTTCATGCTGGAAAGAATAATAGTAATCTTTTTTTGTTTCATTGTTATGTTCTCTTACTACTAAAGGAGACATGAATTTTACCATAATTTCATCTGTTTTTATTTGCTTTTCTGGAATAATAGAAATTTTCTGTAAAGTCATAAAATTTTGAGCTAGGGGAAATGCCTTATGAATATGATGATTAAAGCTATTGTAGATGTTAATTGCAATATTATAGTCTTGAATTGAAAAATTTAATTCTACTTTTTTGTCTTCTAATAAAATAGAATCTTCTTGAAATTTTGGATTTTTAAAAAATACAGAAAAAGTGTATGGCTTCATAATAGGATCTTTTTCGTGATACAAGTTATCAAATGTTTCTTCGTTATATTCTTGTAAAGACATTTTTATAAAGCTCATTATACTTTTACGATATTGTATTGGAAATTTTTCATTTTCTAGTGTAAATAAAAATTTAAACCTCATTTTTTCACCTTCTTTTTTTATTGATTTTATTATTGTACCATATTAATATCAAAAAATTTGTCGTAATTTGTCATAAAATATTATTTTTTGTGTAGACTTATTAGTATATGTTTATCATTTTCACTAGTATTTGTCAACATATATTATTTTACAAATGCACTATTCGTTTATATATTATTATGGTATAATTATTTTGTTAGGAGAGATGATTATGAATAAATTTATGAAAATTGCTAAAGAATCTGCTGAAAATGGAATGATTTTAAATGAAGGTGGTCCTTTTGGGGCAGTTATAACAGATAAGGATAGTAATATAATTTCTGTTGGAAATAATCAAGTATTAAAAAATAATGACCCTACCGCTCATGCAGAAGTTATAGCTATACGTAATGCCTGTAAAAAGCTTAACACTTATGATTTATCTAATTGCATTCTATACACATCTTGTGAGCCTTGTCCAATGTGCTTATCTGCTGCTATATGGGCGAACATTAAAGATATTTACTATGCATGTACTCGCGAAGATGCCGCAAATATTGGATTTAGAGATGATTTTATTTATGAATATNNNNTGATTTTATTTATGAATATTTAGATGGAAAAAATAAAAATGCTATCAATTTACATCAAATTGATAGAGATGACTGTATAAATATTTTTGAAAAATATAAAAAAGAAAATAAGGTAATTTATTAGAAAAAATAATTTTAACATAGTAGAATATAAGTATTATTAATAATATTTATATTCTACTATATTTATATTA
>FR901520.1:0-9166 GCA_000438355.1 Clostridium sp. CAG:273 | reverse complement strand
ATTTTGGTTGCTACTCTAAGTATGGAAATTATGTAGTTGATTTTATATTCAATATGTTCTTATATTATTTATTAAAATATTCTTTCCATTCTTGTTCTTTAAATCCTATTAGTATTTTATCATTGCTTATGATTAAAGGTCTTTTTATTAACATTCCATCACTTGCAAGTAATTCTATTTTTTCTTCTTCTGTCATTGTTTGCAATTTTTCTTTTAAATTTAGTGATTTATATTTTAGTCCACTAGTATTAAACCAATTCTTTATTTCTTTATTGCTGGTTGGTATCCACTTTTGTAATTCCTTTATTGTAGGAGTTTCTTCTACAATATGTCTATCTTCAAATTCTATATTATTACTTTCTAGCCATTTTTTAGCTTTTTGACATGTTGAACATTTTGGGTATTCTATAAATATAATTTTCATTTTACATTCCTTTCTTATTTATTTTTCATTATATCATACATTATGTATCCACCAATTAAATTTTTAACATTATAACCTTTTTGCTTTAATATTCTACATGCTAGATAACTTCTTAACCCACTATGGCAATGTACTATTATTTCTTTTGATTTGTCTAGTTTTTCTATATTTTCTCTTAATTCATCTAATGGTATATTTATTGCTCCTTCAATATGGCTTATATTATATTCTTCAATTGTCCTCACATCTAGAATATATAGATTTTCTTTGTTTTTCAGTTCTTCTACGGCAATTGTATCTACTAATTCATTCATTTCATTTTCTATTGCATTTCCAAGAATATTTACTGGACTTTTGGCAGATGAATATGGAGGTGCATAGCATAATTCTAAAGCTGAAATGTCTGCAGCTCCCATTTTATTTTGAATTGCTACAGATAAAATATCTGTTATTTTATCTACACTTGATTTTCCCCACACATATGCTCCAAGTATTTGAGAAGTTTTACTATTGTATATTGCTTTTATTGTAAGCATTTTAGCTCCTGGATAATATGTTGCATGAGAATATGGTGAAATAATCATAATTTTATAAGGTATATCTAAGTTTTTGCAAGCTCTTTCTGAAAGCCCTACTATTCCTAGAGAATAATTAAAAATTTTTAAAATACTGCTTCCTATAAAACCTTCATAACTACTTTCTATTCCATTTATATTGTTTGCTACTATTCTTGCTTGTCTATTTGCTGGTCCTGCTAGTGCAATTCCGTTTCTTTCACCTGTTATAGTATTTTTAACTTCTACAGCATCTCCTAATGCATATATATCTTTATCACTTGTTTGCATTTTATTATTTACAATTATTGCACCTTTTTCGTTTGTATTAATTCCACTCTCTTCTGCTAAATTTGTCTCTGGTCTTACTCCTATACATAATATCACTAAATCTGTCTCAATTTTCCCATTGTCAAGTGTTAACAACAATTTTTCGTGTTCTTCTATTTTATTTACACCTTCATTTACATATACTTTTACTCCATGCTTTTTTATTTCTTTATGTATAAAATGCGCCATGTCATTATCAATGATTGAGATTAAATGTGGAGCTTTTTCTACTATCGAAACTTCCATAGTATATTCTGACAAATTTTCTGCCATTTCCACTCCGATATATCCTCCACCAACGATTACAGCACTTTTTGGATTATTATTTTCTATAAATGTTTTTACTTTTTCAGCATCCTTTACATTTCTTATAGTAAAAATTCTGTCACTTTTTACTTCATTAAATGGATTAATTGGCTCTGCTCCTGGTGATAATACTAATTTATCATAATTCTCTATGTATATTTCTCCTGTAGCCTTATTTTTTATCTGTAATTTCTTTTTTTCTTTATCTATTTTTATTACTTCTTGTTTTATACGCACATCTATGTTAAATCTTTCTTTAAACTTCTCTGGAGTTTGGACTAGCAAATCATCTTCTGTTTTTATAATATCTCCTATATAATAAGGAAGCCCACAATTAGCAAAGGAAATATGTTCTCCTCTTTCAAATAAAACTATTTCTAAATTTTCGTCTAGTCTCCTTAACCTAGTTGCTGTTGTAGCTCCTCCTGCTACTCCTCCTGCAATTACAACTTTCATGTTTTATTATAGCTTGCACAAATTTTAAATTATATTTTCATTTAATGGTTCTTTTTTTACTATAATGTTATTTTTTTCATTATTACCAATTTTTATATTGCGACTAAATTTTACACTACTACTTAATATTATGTATTAATTGTTAATATATTTAAATACATAATATAGTGTATAATAAGTTCCATTAATATCTACTGTGCAAGTTTCTCCTTTCTTTATAAATAACTTTTTGTTTATTATATAATAAAGTAATTTTTATTGCTAGTAATATGGAAAATTTTTGTAGAGATTTATGTAAGTATGTGTAAAATTAAAAATATGGAATTTTAAGTTATATATATTTTTTAATGTATGGCAATTCCGCTGTAGCGGAATTGTTGGTTTTTGTATTGATTTTTCATCTATATTATGGTATATTTAAATTGCTGTTATTATAAAATAGCAGTTTAAATAAGGTTTAACCCTTAGATGCCAAAAGATATGATTTCACTTAAGTGAAGGAAGTCCTATGTTCTAGGACTTCTATTTTTATGCTTTTTTTAATTTTTAGTATTTTTTACACGATTTTTTTATTTTAAATATTTGACATGTAGATTATTTAAAGTAAAGTCTTATTTTTCATTTTTCCGCTATCGCGGATATATGGGTATGGAATTTGAATTTGAACTTAAAAGTTTTGGGGTATAAATATGAATTTTTATTTATCTTTTCTTATCATATATAATCCTTCAATTTAATTAATCAAATTTCTGACTATAGTTCCCACTTTATCATTACTCAACTGTTTTCTAAATTTAATATTAATTCCTTCTTTGTTCAATTGTTCAAATAGTTTTTTTGCACACTCTATTTTATATTTTTCTTGTCCTCTTAAATCTCTTTCAGATTCAACATCCTTTGATTCTATAATTAAATTTAATTCACTTGAACCATCTTTTTTATCAACTAAATACATAAAATCTGGACTATATGTTCCACCATTTGCTACAGGTATTTTTATACTATTTTTAGGTATTTTTCCAAATACTGTTACTTCATTTATTTGTTCTAATATATTACTTTTTTCAATATCCGAATCAAATGCAATTGTATCATATAAATATCTTTCCTGAGGAACATCATCTATTCTGGATGTTCCAACATTTCCTAATACAATTGTATCCTTTATTGTTCCATCTTCTGTAGTTAACGATGTAGGATGTATTGGTAAATTAGTTTTTTGATATGTAAATCTTTTAAATAATTTATCTGCCTTCCAATCATTTATCTTCATATAAAATTTTGATAATACTGTACTATTAAAGAAATCATTATCAATCTTATGTTTTTGACTGTATTTTACTAAAGTATTATGAATATTCATTATTGGAATATTAGTTAATTCAGATAACTTTATAATAAATTCGTTATATTTCATTTTCTTATTTGTTGATAATGATATACCTGCCATTTCAATTATATTAGTGGAATTATCTGTTATATTTAACAATTGTCTTTCTGTTGTTATAACATCACTACTATTTATTCCTTCATTTAGTATATTTAACAAAGCTCTTTCTATTTCATCATTACTAAATTCAGAATACTTAATAATATATTTTTTATTTAATAATTCCCATAATTTCTTGATTTGGTCATATTTATTTTTTCTAACTTTAATTGTATTAATATCTTTTTCTTTTCTTTCAATAACCTTATTTTTATGTAATCCATTATTAAGTTCTGGTAGTATCTCTAATAAATTATCCTCTTTTAAAATTTCACCTTCTGGATTAATAACACCGTTTTGTAATAATTCAATGTAAATAGGAGTATAATCAACATTTCTTTCCTTAGCTATTTCTTTTATTTGATCTATTGTTATTTTATTAAATGTAGTTACTTCACTGCTTATTTCATTTCTTAATTCTTTAACAAAGTTTTGTTCAGTAAAATCCACAATATAATTCAAATAAAATTGCTCATTATCTATTCTATTAAGATTATTATCTACTGGTAATCTTAAACCTCTACCAACTTCTTGTAACTTACTATTTTCACTACCACTACTTCTCAACTTAGCAATTGTAAATATGTTCGGATTATCCCATCCTTCTTTTAATGTCCATTTAGAAAAAATGAATCTTCTTAAATTAAATTTACCATCTGAGTCTTTAATCTTTAAAATTTTTTCTTTATCATTTAGTATATCATTAACCTGTGCTATTATCTCTTCATCTTTTTCTGCATTATCTTGTGAAAAATATCCTGCATGACATTTTGATATATTATTTAAGCTCTCTTCTAAATATTTTTTATATTCACAATTATCAAGCTCATTAATCTTATTCTTTAACTTCTCTTCAAATATCCTTTCAAAAGAATCCAAAATATAAGTTGGTTTTCCTTCCTCTATTTTTCTATATGCTGAAATATCATCAATAAAAAATAGTGCTAACGTTTTAATACCTTTATTATAATTTTCTTTTTCTATTTCAAAATGCCTTTCTAAAGCTGTTTCTATCATCATATCTTGATATGAAATAGTATAACTTTCTGGTGACAACTCTGTTCCAACAGTAATTTCAATTCCATTTGAAAGTACAATTGAATTTTTAGTTATTCCTATTATCTCTACACCATAAAAATCTTCATGGACTATAGATAAACTATCGTTTTTAGCTAATTCATAAGATTTTTTTGTATTTTTTTCTATTTTTTGAATAGTACATTTTTCTTTATTTTTTATTGATATAAGTTTTATTCTTAAATTGCTATTTGAGTCTGTAGGAACATATTCTGCTATAACACCCTTTACTAAATTATTATTAAATGCATCTATACTTCCTAAATTGTATACTAAATTTTGATAATCCTTTTCATGATTTCTTTTTTCTGGAAATGTTGCTCCAAATCTTATAATACATTGTGGTTTTAAAATTTCTTTTATTTTGTTAAAAGTTACATTTTCTTTGGCAAATTTATGAGGTTCATCAATTATTAAAATTGGTTTTGTTGATTTAATAGCCTCGCTTGGATTTGTCAAATCATCTAATATTGTAGTATCATAATTTTTAGTTAACATTTTTCCATTTGTTATTAACTGAGAGTTAATTAACATTATTTGTATCTTTTTACTATTTAAATTAGAAGCTGTTACAAATTCTCTAATAACACTTGGAAAATAATCTCTTCCCTTTTTCTTTTGAATGCTTTCTACAAATCTTAATTCCATTTCTACTTGATTATACTCATCCTCAAAAAATTTTCTTGTATCTGAAGATGATATAAATTGTTTTGTGCCTGCTTTTATCGGTAATGTTGGTACTACTATTATAAATTTATTAAATCCATATTTTTCATTCAATTCATATATTGTTTTAATTTGAGTAAATGTTTTGCCTGTACCTGTTTCCATTTTAATATCGATATTTAAATAATCATCTGTTATGCCAATATTTCTACTCATTTCTTTTGTAATACTATTATTATTTTGTATTTTTTTAATATTTTTAATAATATTAGGAGAAGCCAAATCTATTACAGGATTTTCAGTTAAACTATTTGTTTTTTCTATATTAACATTTTCTAATACTCTAACAATTGAATTTACTGCATCAACTTGATGTTTTAATCCTCTTTCGAGTTTCATACCTATTCCTCCTTCTAATATCTTGTATATACTTTAACATCTATATTTTTGAAATTCTTAACTTGTTTTATATTATTTTTTATCATTTCTAATTCATTAAACTTAAATGAATATCCAAATAATACAATTTTGTTGCAAGTAAATTTTTCATCTTTATTGTATTTTTCTATTAATGCTTCAATATTTTTTATATTTATATTAGGTTCAATTAAATATAAACATTCTCCACATTTATATGTATTATATCCATTACAATCAACTTTTTCTATATTCGTAGTAAACTCATATCCATCTTTTAATTTCCATGTTTCCAATATTGTTTCTACTCCATATTCTTTGTATAGGTCATATGATTCATTCATTAATTGTGGTTCAAACGATTCTAATTTACTCAAAATATTATCTGAAGTGTTTTTTAAAGTATAATGCTTAAATCCATAATCAATATCTGCATGCGTTTCTTTCTTAATTTTTTCAGAAGCTTTCTTAATTCTGTCTTGACCTATTTCATCTATAGTTTTATATCCATTTTTATAAGCTTCTTCATTCTTTTTCGTTTCTTCTTGCAATTGAACCATAATATATTTTAGATTAAGCTTATCTACTGAATTTAATTGAATAATTGCATCTGCTGTTGAAGCACTGCCAGAAAAGAAGTCAACTATAATATCATTTTCTTCACAAATTAAATCAATAATATTTTTTATTAGTTTTGTAGGTTTTGAATTTTTAAAAATTCCTTTTCCTAATAATTCCGATATTTCTTTATTTGATTGTCTTGTACTACCATATTCTTCATATCCCCAAAAAGTAGTACTTGGCATTCTATCACCAACTTCACTCCAAAATGTCTTTTTTTGAGGCACATTAATTCCTTCTGGATCTAAATAAATTCTATTATCTTCTTCTAATTTAGATAAAGTGTCTTTTGAAAATCTAGGATATGTTCCCTCAATTGGTGTCCACCTTTGGCCATTTTTAAAAACATATGTATATATACTATTTTCCACTCCACTTTTGGCGTGTAATGGCGTTAACAAATAGTCTCCTCTCGGATCGTTATCGTAATTTTTATAATAAGCCTTTTGTTTTTCTGTTTTCTTAATTCCTTTAATTCTTAATTTTTCTTTATTTTTAGCATAGCATAAAATATATTCATCATTATCCGAGAAATATTTTGCATCATTTTTTATTGTATCTAAACATTGCCAAGTAATTTGACTAACAAAATTTTCTTCACCAAATATTTGATCACATAATTGTTTTAAATTATACACTTCATTATCATCTATTGATATAAAAATTGCTCCGTATTCACTTAATAATTGTTTAGCTAAATACAATCTTGGATACATAAAAGTTAACCATGCACTATGTGATGAAGAATTATTAGAAGTCATATCTAATATTCTTTCTGCTTCTATCATATCTATATCTAATTTATTAGCCAAAGTTTCTTTACTAAATTTAAAAGTATCATTATATCCAAATCCGTCTTTTCCTGTATTATATGGTGGATCTATATATATGCATTTTATTTTTCCTTCATAAGCTTTTACTAAATGTTTTAAAGCATCTATATTGTCCCCACTAATATAGATATTTTCGCTATTTATGTTTTCTTCTTTATTATTATGTCCTAAGTCAGGTTCTATTACAGTCTCTGTATCTAATCCTGTTATCATTTTAGCATAAGACTTACCTAAAAAGTTTAGTTCAAAACTTTCTTTTGAAAATTCTAAATCTGTATTAAATTCTTTTTTTAATAATTCTAAGTCTAATCTTCCATCTTTATCAAAACAATTAGGTATAATTTGTTTTAAATTACTTATTTTATCTTCATTTATAGTTTTATTATTATTATTCTCAATTATATCTTTTATCATTATTTTTTCTCCTCATAAATCATCTTTCTAATTTTGCTTTTAGCGTCTTCATTCTCCAAAATATAGTTTGCTATATCAACAGGAATCTTTTTTGTTTTTGAGTTCTCTGTTGCTAAATCAAATAATATTGTTTTCTCATCAACACCTAATTTATATGTTTCTGCAAAATTTCTCAATAATTTATCTGATGGAATTCTTTTATTGTTTTCTATATCATTTAAATACTGTGGTGATATTTTTAATTCCTCTTTTAAGACCTTAATGGTTTTTCCCGATTTTTTTCTTAAATCATATAAGTATTCCCCTAAATTACTTTTCATTATTCTCTCCTATCAATTAATCTGCTGATTTGTTGATATAATATCAATTTAATTGTAAAAATACAATATTTTTTACAATAATTTCTTATTTTACACTTAAACTCATTTAATACTACTTTAGATTTCCGCCATTTTTTTGTCAATGAACTTTGAATTTTTCGATAAACTTGGTTACAGGAGTACAGCTCAAACTATCGGTCTTCGGGTTATGAGCGAGGTTTGACCGGTTTTTGTAGTTTTGTGAAAATTAGAGTTTTTGTTGGTATTTAGGTATTTACAAGAGTTTTGATTTACAGAACATTTGTGCATTTTCAGGACATTTTTGGAGCAGATTTTACCCAATTTTTACCCAATGGGTATGGTTCGTTTGTTCTTACGAAATTGGCTCTTGTCGATACTTTTTGAAAATGAAAAATTTTAATTTTTAGGAGGATTTAGATTATGAATAATTTAAGAGAAGTTAATGATGATATTTTGAAAGATTGGTTAGAATTTAGAGAGGAAACTTTTCTTTGCCAACTTTCTGATAAGGATTATAAGTATAGTTTGAATTTTGATAAGTTTTGTGAAAAGATTTTGCGTAATGTTTCTAAAGATAATAAACAGTTTGTTCAGTCGCAACTTGATAAATTGTATGATGATTTTATGATGTATCTTGATTATTGGAACGAGAAGTATTATAGGAATGGTTTTTGTGATGGGGTGCAGTTGATTGGTGGTAGTTTTGATAATTAATTAAATATGTTTTCCAAAGTTTTTTCAAAATTTTGAAAAACTTTGGATTTTTATATACTTTTTTCAAATTTATAAAAATGATCTGTAGATTATCTTGTTAATTGTATAAAAATAAAATAAGAATAGATTTTAAAATTATATTACTTATTGTATATCAAAAAAGACGAGTTAACTCTCGTCTCCTATTTTAATATTTTTAATATTATTTCAATAATACCATCTTCAAATTCTTCTAAAATTTCTTTTGAAATTTTTACTGATGCTTTTCCATTTTTACTTGGATGTGAAACTGGATTAAAATTTCTTCTATCATAAAATTTTCTTATTAATATCTCCTCTTTATTTCCTATTATATTATTTTTATATAATTTATTTATTATCTTTTCAACACTATCTTGATCATTTAGTTTAAATTTTTCTTTACAGATTTCATGAAATAAATTATGAAAATGATTAAATGCTGAATCTAAATTTCCATTTCTTATATTATAAACATACCATTTTAGCTGATTAATTATAGATTC
>FR901519.1 GCA_000438355.1 Clostridium sp. CAG:273 | reverse complement strand
CCATTATTTAAACTATATTGATATTTCGCAATTCCGCTTGGGCTTGAGCTTCCACTAATATTAAATGTTATAGCTGTATTTGTTTTTCCTCCATTTTCCACACTTGCATTAATATTAGGTGCTGGTGGTACTTCATTATCTAGGCAGAAATTACTTGTTTTTACTAATGCCATGTTTCCTTGTTTATCCTTTGCATATACCCACAAATACCAATTGTCTCCACTTACCTTATCTATAGATATATTGCTTCCATTTGTAAATGTCTTAGAATCTGGTAAAAATGTATCTTCTGTTAAAACTTGTACACTTTGTGTCCATTTATATCTTAATGTGCTTTCATCTAATCCATGCTCATCTGTTACAGTAACTTTCGTAGATTGTATTTTAGACCATGTAGTATTTCCATTTGGTTCAAAAGTAACATTTGGCGGTGTAGAATCTATAATAAAATTAATTATTGTAGTATGTCCAAATTCATCTGTCGCCTTAATTGTATACTCTCCATCTTCGGTTATTTCATCACCTTCGGTATAAGGAACTGGCTCTCCATTTTTTGTAAGTCCTACTTCAGTGTCTGTGGAATCTTCTATTTCTGGTGTTGCTTTATTATAAGTTTTACCTTCTTCAACTCCTTTAATTATAGGAGCTGTCTTATCTATTTTTATTACATATGGTTCTGTTACTTCTCCTGTTTTTCCAACATTATTCACCGCTGTTGCATATATTGTGTAAATACCTTCTTTATTAAGTACAAATTGTTCTCCTTCTGCTAAATCTGTCCATGAAACTTGATTATTTAAGCTATATTTGTACTTTCTTATTCCACTTGGGCTGCTACTTCCTGTAATTGTAACAGTTGCATCCTCTCCTATGTAAACTCCATTTGGTGCATTACTACTAATTGTTGGAGCTGGTGGTGTTTCATTATCTAAATAAAACGCTTCACTTCTTGTTATAGATGTATTTCCAAGTTTATCTTTTGCTAAAGCCCATATATACCATGCTCCACTATCTGTATTTTTTTCTACAGTTTCACTTTGTCTAAAAGTATCTGTAAACTCTACTTCGTCTGGTGTCTCTGTAGATTGACTCCACATATATCGAAAACTATTCTCATCTAACTCACCAGTATGTGTAACTTTAATTGTACTTGATTGTGTTTTCTTATATAATGTATTTCCATTTGGATTGAAATTAATAACTGGTGCCGCTTTTGTAATTGTTATTACATATTCTCCTGTGCTATCTCCTTCTGTATCTAAGTTATTTATTGCTCTTGCTATAATTCTATATGTTTTATCTTCTGTAAGTTTAACTTTTTCTCCTTCATTTACATCTAGCCATTGCAAGCCACCATCTAAACTATACTGGTATTTTTTTACTCCACTTAAAGCTGTACTTCCTCCTATAGAAAATTCCACTTCTTTATTTGTTACACTTCCTGTTGCAACATCAGCACTAATTGTTGGAATTGATGGTTTTTCATTATCTAAATAAAAAGGATTACTTTTTTCTATTGTTGTATTTCCTAATTCATCTTTTGCTATAATTACTAAATTGTAGTCACTTCCAGTTCCTTCATTTATTACAATTGTTTCTTCGTTTTTAAAATTTGTTGCACCAGAATTAAATATTCCTTCTACTAAATCTGTTGCATTTCGTACCCACTTATATTTTAAAGAATTTAAATCCAAATTACTCTTTTCATCTAATATCGTTACTTTTGTACTTTGAGACTTTCTATATGTTGTATCTCCATTTGGTTTAAATGTAATAACTGGACCTGTGTTATCTATTGTAAAGTGAATTATTGTTTCATTTCCAAGTTCATCTTCTACTTTTAATGTATAATTTCCATCCTCTGTAATATTGTTACCTTTTCCATCTTTTATAGGATAATCTTCTTCTGGTTCATTATCTTTTTTTAAAGTTGCCACCACTTCTGTATCATCTTCAACTGTTGGAGTTGCATCCCTATATTTTTTTCCTTCTTCTACTCCACTTACTTTTGGAGCATCTTTATCTATTTTTATAATATAAGTTTCGCTTTCAGAACCAGTCAATCCTACATTACTTACTGCTCTTGCTCTTATTTGATAAATTCCGCTTTTATTAATTTCTATCGTACCACTTATATCATTCCATGTAGTTCCATTATTTAAACTATATTGATA
>FR901518.1 GCA_000438355.1 Clostridium sp. CAG:273 | reverse complement strand
GGATTTGCAAGGATTTATGAACTTGCAGGAGAAATTGTTGCATATACAGATTGTAAAATAGATGGTAAAATTTTGCCAGAATTTTTAAAAGCATATCAATCCAAAAAGAATTTAAATATGGAAGAAATTTGGAATATAGGACCATTTATACAAATAGCTTTAATAGAAAAAATAAGAGAGGTTTGTGAAAAAATTTACTCTTCTCAAATGCAAAAATATAAAGTAGAAAGTATTGTAGAAAGACTTGTAGAAGAAAAAGAAAAGGATAAGTGTAAGTTTAAAAACATACATGAATACAGGTTGAAAATTTTAGGATATGAAGAAATGAAATATCCATTTATTGAGTATATGTCATATAAATTAAAAAGACTAGGAAAGAGAGCATACCCATTTTTAAAAGTTTTGGAAGATGAAGTAAATAAAATGGGACTAGATATATCTGACGTAATAAAAAAAGAACATTTTGATATTGCTGTAAAAAAAGTTATTGTAGGGAATAGTATAACTAGTATAAAAGCGATAAACAGAATAAACTTTGTGAATATATTTGAAGAAATAAATGGAGTTGAAGAAATATTAAAAAAAGACCCGACACAAATTTACTCAAAGATGGATTATAAAACTAGAATTTACTATAGAAATACTATTAAAAAAATGGCTAAAAAAACGGAAATATCTGAAATATATGTTGCACAAAAGGCATTGGAATTAGCAGAAAGAGAATTTAATAAAGAAAATAAAAACAAATTAGATCTAAAAAAGGCACATATTGGTTATTATTTAATAAGTAGTGGGAAAGCTAAACTTTTGCAGGAGATTACAAATAAAAAAGTAGAAGGAATATCAAATGAGAATAAATCTAAAATATATATTTATGGTATTTTAATTTTATCTATTATTATTACGTCTTTAATAGCATGGGGAATAGAAGAAAAGGTAAAGAATATAATAATTTCAATTATTATTGGAATTTTTGCATTTGTACCTGTACAAGTTTTAATTCAACAAATTGTGCAATATATTTTAGGAAAATTTGTTGAGCCTAAAATTATACCAAAACTAGATTTTGGTATGGGGATACCAAAGGAATATTCTACTTTTGTTGTAATACCGACTATTTTAAATAATCCACAAAAAGTAGAGGAACTTGTAAAAAAATTAGAAGTATATTATTTAGCAAATAAAACTGAAAACTTATATTTTGCATTACTTGGCGATTGTACACCAAGCAATCAGCAAGTAGAGGAAAAAGACGAGAAAATTATAAAAGCAGGAATAAAGCAAATAGATAAACTAAATGAAAAATATAAAGATAATAATTTTCCTAAATTTCATTTTTTATATAGAGAAAGAATTTGGAATGAAGGAGAAGCATGCTATTTAGGCTGGGAAAGAAAAAGAGGAATTTTAAATCAATTTAATGATTTTATAAAAACAGGAGATAATGGAAATTTTAAAGTAAATACAATAAATCAAGCAAAGGAAAATAATAAATTACCTAAGATAAAATATATAATTACACTTGATGCAGATACTAATTTAGTTTTAAATTCAGGATTAGAATTAATAGGTGCAATGGCGCATATTCTAAATACTCCTATACTTAATAAAAATGGAACTGCTGTAGAAAGTGGATATGCTTTAATTCAGCCAAGAGTAGGTATAGACTTACTTATAAGTAACAAAACATGGTTTACTAAAATATATGCTGGAAATGGAGGAACAGACCCATATAGTAATGCAATTTCTGACACATACCAAGATAATTTTAAAGAAGGAATTTTTACAGGAAAAGGTATTTATGATTTAGATGTATTTTATGAAATTTTTAAAAATACAATTCCAGATAATACAGTATTAAGTCATGACTTATTAGAAGGAAGTTATTTAAAATGTGGGTTGGCATCAGATATAGAACTTATGGATGGATATCCTTCAACATATCAAACATTTAAAATGAGGTTAAGTAGATGGATAAGGGGAGATTGGCAAATTTTAGGATGGCTTCAGAAAAGGGTTTTAGATAGACACAAAGAAAAAAGAGAGAATCCATTAAATAAATTATCTAAATATAAAATTTTAGATAATTTATTTAGAAGTGTTTTAGAAATAGCATCAGTTTTATTAATATTATCCACAATTGTTATTTCAATGTGGAAAAAAGTAAATATTATTTTTATTGTAATATTGGGAATATTAGCAATTATAATGCCTACAATAATAGATGTAATAAATAAAATTATTTTTTATAAAGAAGGCGAGAAAAAGCAAAAAACTTTTACAAAAAATATAAGTAATTTTAAAGCAAGTATTTTACGAGGTGTATTTGCTATTGCACTTTTGCCAGATAGAGCCTATATGAGTATATGTGCAATAATTAAGGCACTTTATAGAATGTTTAAAAGCAAAAAGAATTTGCTTGAATGGACAACAGCAGAAGAAGCAGAAAATAGTAAGAAGAACAGCTTACAATCATATTATATTAGTATGGCACCAAATTTAGTTTTAGCACTTATAATTTTGGGAATTAGTCCATATATACACAATATTTTTATAAACGGGTTAATTTTATTTTTAGCCATAATATGGTTAGTTGCACCACTAATTATGTGGTATATAAGTAAAGACATAGAAGATGGAAGAAAAGCAGAGAAATTAACCGAAGAAGAAAAAGAATTTGTTATGGATATAGCACAAAAAACATGGAACTTTTTTAGAGAAAATTTGACAGAAAAAAATAATTATTTGCCACCAGATAATTTCCAAGAAGATAGAGTTCCAAAACTAGTAAGCAGAACTTCACCAACTAATATAGGGTTAGCATTATTGGCAGTAATTTCCAGTTATGACTTAAAATTTGAAAATTTAGATAATACAATAAATCTTCTTGAAAAAATGATAAATACTATAACAGAGCTTCCAAAATGGAATGGTCATTTATATAATTGGTATGATATAAAAGATTTAAAACCATTAGAACCTAAATATATTTCATCTGTAGATAGTGGTAACTTTATAGGTTATTTGTATGTGTTAAAGGAGTTTTTAGAAGAGATAAAATATAAAACACAAAATATTAATAATAGTATAAGTGAAATAAGTAATGAAAAAGAAAGAAAATTATATGAAGTAAAAGAAAATTTAAGTTTAGCAAACAAAATAAATAATATGCTAACAATAGTAAATGACATTATAATAGGAACTGACTTTTCTAAATTATATAATAAAGAAAATATGCTATTTTCAATTGGTTTTAATGTAGAGGAAAATAGTTTAACAGATTCGTATTATGATCTTCTTGCATCTGAGGCAAGACAAACTAGCTTAGTTGCAATTGCTAAAAAAGATGTAGAAGTAAAACATTGGAGCAATTTAAGCAGAACTTTAACGAAATTTAAAAATTATAAAGGGTTGCTTTCTTGGTCTGGTACTTCTTTTGAATATCTTATGCCAAATGTAAATATACCAAAATATCCAGGAAGTTTGTTAGACGAATCTTGTAAATTTATGATAATGAGCCAAAAAGAGTATGCAAAAATGTTAAATATTCCTTGGGGCTTTTCTGAGGCAGCATTTAATTTAAAAGATTTAAATAATAATTACCAGTATAAAGCATTTGGAATTCCATGGCTTGGATTAAAAAGGGGGTTATCTGACGAAATTGTAGTTGCTCCATATGGAAGTGCAATGGCTTTGAATGATGAGCCGACAAGCGTAATAAATAACTTAAAAGAATTACAAAAAAACAATATGTATAACAAATATGGATTGTATGAATCTATAGATTATACAAGTACAAGATTAAAAAAGGGAGAAGAATATGCAGATGTAAAAACTTATATGGCACATCATCAAGGACTTATTCTTTTATCTGTAAATAATTTGATAAATAATAATATATTGCCAGAAAGATTTATGGCAAATCCAGAGATGAAAGCTATAGATATACTATTGCAAGAAAGAATGCCAGAGAGTTTAATTGTAACAAAAGAGAAAAAAGAAAAAGTAGAAAGAGTAGTAAATTTTGATTATGAAACATATACACAAAGGGAAATTAGCAAAATAAATAATAATTTAAAACAAATAAATGTAATATCTAATAATAATTATGCAATTGTTATGGACGAAAAAGGAAATGGTTACAGTAAGTATAAAGATATTTTAATAAATAGATACAAAAAAACAGATGATATAGAACAGGGGATTTACTTTTATTTTAAGAATATAAGATCAAAAAGAATTTGGACAACAGCATATATGTCTTATTTAAATAAACCAGATAAATATACAATATATTTTGCACCAGATAATGATAAAATTGTAAGACAAGATGGAAATATAGAAACTATTTTAAAAACTACAATTTCACCAAATGAACCTGTTGAGTTAAGAAAGATAAAACTTACTAATACAGGACTTACAGAAGAAATAATAGAAATAACAAGTATGTTAGAACCAATGCTTTCTAAAAGAGAACAAGATTATGCACATAAGGTATTTAATAATTTGTTTTTAAGTTATGAGTGGTTAGAAAAACCAGAAATTTTACTTGTAAAAAGAAATACTAGAGGAGAAAGTGAAAGAGAAGTTTATTTAGCATTAAATTTATATACAGAAAACGAAACTATAGGAGAAATAGAATTTGAAACAGATAAAGAAAAGTTTTTAGGAAGGAATATATTAGGACTTCCAAAAGCAGTAGAAAATTCTACACCATTTAGTAAAAAGGTGGGTACAAGTACAGAAACAGTTGCAGCAATGAAAAGAATAGTAAATATACTACCAGAACAAAGTGTAGAACTTAACTTAATTATAGCAGTTGGCGAAACTCGTGAAGAAGCATTGGGAAGGGTAGTTGAATTTAAAAATGAAGAGAAAATAAAAAGAAGTTTTAATTTAGCAAGAGCTAAAGTTGAAGCAGAAAATAGTTACTTGGGGATAAAAGGAAAAGATGTGGAATTATATCAGAAAATGCTTAAGTATTTGGTATTTACAAACCCACTAAAAACTATTTTATATAAAGGAAGGACAAATGAACATGCATTAGTAGAAGATTTATGGAAATATGGAATTTCTGGTGATGTACCTATTTTACTTGTAAAAATAAAAGATGCAAATGATATAGAAATAGTAAAGGAAACTATAAAAGCATATGATTATTTTAGAATAAAGAATATAGAAATAGACTTAGTTATCATAAACGAAGAAAAAAATAGTTATAATAATTATGTAAAAGAAGGAGTTCAAAATGCAATATACAACCAAGGTTTGGGATTTATGCAAAACATTAAAGGTGGAATATTTTTACTAAATGGATTAAGTAAGAAGGATAAGGAAAATATAGAATATAGGTCAAATTTAGTAGTTAATGCAGACATGGGAAGTATATTAAGACAAATAAAAGATTTAGAGGAAGAATATTTAGAAAATATAAAAGAAATAAGTGATGAAAGCAATTTAAGAGTAATACCAGAAGAAGATAATTATGCAAGTAGTTTAATTACAGAAGAACTAAAATATTATAATGATTACGGTGGATTTTCAGAAGACGGAACAGAATATAAAATAAAGGTAAGTAAAGAAGTAAAACTTCCAACAGTATGGAGTCATGTACTTGCTAATAAAAATTTTGGAAGTGTTATAACAGAAAGTATGGGAGGTTATACTTGGTTTAAAAACAGTAGGTTAAATAGACTTACTGCATGGAATAATAATCCTGTAACAGATGTGCCGTCAGAAGTTATATATCTTGAAGATATGGAAACCAAAAAAGTTTGGTCCATGGGATTAAATCCTGTACCAGATGATAATCCATACTATGTCACTTATGGATTTGGATATGCAAAATATACTCATATTAGTAATGGATTAAAGCAAAATGTAGATATATTTGTACCAATGAATGAAAATGTTAAGGTACAAGTATTAACATTAGAAAATACGCAAGTGAAAAAGAAAGAAGTAAAAATTGTATATTATTTAAAACCAGTTTTAGATGAAGATGAAATAAAATCTAATGGATATAATAAATTAGACTATAATAATAAGTTTAATACAATATTTATTCAGAATATTACAAAGCCCGCGAATAGTAATATAATGTGGATTTCAAGTAGTGAGAATATTTTATCATATACAGGTAGTAAGCATAGCTTTTTCGGAAAAGGAAATCTTAATGCACCAGACGCAATAAGGAAAATTGAGCTAGATAATAAAAATTCATTATGGAAAGATGGAATAATTGCAATAGAAATGAAAGTGGAAATAGAAGCACTTTCTAAAAAAGAAATTGTATTAATGGTAGGTGCAGGAGAAAGTATGTTAGAATGCCAAGACACATCTTATAAATATAGCAATTTAAATAATGTAAGAACAGAATTTATGAACGTAAAAAAATATTGGAATAATTTAATAAATCATATACAGGTAAAAACACCAGTAGAGTCTATGAATATTATGCTAAATGGTTGGCTTTTATACCAAACAATATGTTCTAGAATATGGGCAAGAAGCGGATATTACCAATCTGGTGGAGCTTTTGGATTTAGAGACCAACTTCAAGACTCTATGGCTACAAAGTATGTGGACATAGACATTATGAAAAATCAAATAATTAAGCATAGTGAACATCAATTTTTAGAAGGAGATGTTGAGCATTGGTGGCATGATGAAAATGGAAGTGGAATAAGGACAAGGTTTTCAGACGATTTATTGTGGTTAGTATATGTAACTTTAGATTATGTATATTTTTCAGGAACTAAAGATATTTTAGAGATTGAAGTTCCATATTTGCAAGGTCAAATTTTGGAAGAAGGTGTGGACGAAAGATATGACAAATATGATAAATCAAATGTAGTAGAAGATATATATAATCATTGTATTAGAGCAATAGAACATTCTTTAAATTTTGGAGAAAATGGACTTCCTAAAATAGGTTCTGGAGATTGGAATGACGGATTAAGCAAAGTTGGTAATAAAGGAAAAGGTGAAAGTGTATGGCTTGGTTTCTTTATGTATGTAATTTTAAGAAAAATACTTCCAATTTGTAGAGACAGAGGAGAAGAAGAAAGAGCTAAAAGATATGAAGATATATCAGAAAAACTAAAAAGGGCACTTAATACTAATGCATGGGATGGCAGATGGTATAAAAGAGCATTTATGGATAGTGGAGATGCCTTAGGTAGTATAGAAAATGAAGAATGTAAAATAGACAGCATTTCACAAAGTTGGGCAGCAATTTCTAAAGCAGGAGATAATGACAAAAAGTATATTGCACTAGAAAGCTTAGAAAATCATTTAGTAGATAGGGAAAATGGAATTATAAAACTTTTGGATCCTCCATTTAACAAAGGACCTTTAGATCCAGGATATATAAAATCATATTTACCAGGAATTAGAGAAAATGGTGGACAATACACACATGGGGCAATATGGGTAATAATAGCAGAAGCAATATTGGGGTTTGGAGATAAAGCTACAGAATTTTTTAGAATGATAAATCCAATAGAACATTCTAGAACAAAAGATTCTGCAAATAAATACAAAGTGGAACCTTATGTGATGGCAGCAGATGTATATGGGCAAGGAAACTTAGCAGGTAGAGGAGGATGGACATGGTATACAGGGTCTAGCAGTTGGATGTATGAAGCAGGAATAAAATATATTTTAGGATTAAATATTGTAAAAGACTTTTTAAGAATAACTCCATGTATTCCTAAAGAATGGAAAGAGTATTCAATAAAATATAGATATGGAAGTAGTATTTATAATATTACTGTAAAAAATAAAAATGGAAAAAATACTGGAGTAGAAAAATTCATTGTAAATGGAGAAGAAATTCCAGACAAACAAGTCAAACTAAATAAAATGGGAGGAATTTATCATATTGACATCATAATGTAACAAATTACAACAAAATGTAACACAAAAAATATATTATAAAAAAATTGTTTCTATAATATTACAAAAATTTTACAAAATAACAGGAAATATCTTGTACAAATTATTTTAATGTGATATAAATATATATAAATAATAGGCTTATCAAATGAAAGGTGGGGCTGTTTGTGGAAGAAAAGTATGAGAGTAACTATGACAAGAAAAAAATTCTAATTGTTGATGATGAAAAGCCAATTGTAGAAATTTTAACTTATAATTTACACAAAGAGGGATATGAAACTATAGAGGCATATGATGGAGAGCAAGCAATAACACTAGCGCTAACTCAGAAACCAGACTTAATATTATTAGATATAATGCTTCCAAAAGTAGATGGATTAACTGTATGCAAAAGAATAAGACACACTTTAACAAATGTTCCAATTTTAATTTTGTCTGCTAAAGATGAAGAAATAGATAAAATACTAGGTTTAGAACTAGGCGCAGACGATTATATTACAAAACCATTTAGTGTAAGAGAATTAATGGCTAGAGTAAAAGCAAATTTGAGAAAATCTGAAGTAATACAAGATGTAGAACAGGTAGAAGAAGAAACAGAGGAAGATGGTAATAAAATAGAAGTAGGAGAGTTAAAATTAGATTTAGACAAATACGAGGTAAAAGTAAGAGGAGAAGTAATAGATTTAACATTAAGAGAATTTGAAGTATTAAAATATTTAGCAAATCAACCAGGGCAAGTGGTGACAAGAGAAACCTTATTAGAAAAAGTTTGGGGCTATGAATATTATGGAGACATTAGAACAGTTGATGTTACAGTAAGAAGAATTAGAGAAAAAATAGAAAAAGACACATCAAATCCAAAAATATTAATTACAAAGAGAAGTGTAGGCTATTATATAGCTGCAAGATAGTACAAAAAATTCTTGTAAATGGGCAAATGGGCAAAACCCATTTGCCTATTTATTTTTTAATTTGATATAATATATTTTTTATAAAAGTGAGAATTGTGAAAGATTTTTTTATGAAAGTTAAAAATTTTAAAGTTTGAACTTTATAAAATGTTATTTTTGCAAAGTAGAAAATTAGAAAGGAGTTTATGGTATATTTAATTTGTAAATATACTATATAAGTTAATAATGAAAAAAAATATTCAAAATAAAATAGTTTTAATATTTTTTATTGTAGGAATATTAATAATAGCCGGAATATCTGCATTTGCAGTATATACACTACAAAAAATGTCTGGGACAATAGATGTAAGCATCCCAATAAGAGATTTATTAATAATTAGTGCAATAGCATTAGTTTTATACATTTTAATAACAATAGTTATAAAATATTTTGTTTCTAAATCTGTAGTAAAGCCAATTAATAGATTAATTGAAAGTGCAGAAAAAATGGCAAAAGGCCAGAACATGGAAATGTCAAATATTTTAAATGAGAAAACAGAAGTAGATGAGCTTGTTAATGCATTTAATTTAATGACACGTGAGCTTAACCAAAAGTTAACAGAAGTAAATAGGCAAAAAAAGCAAATTGAAACTATTTTATTACATATGACAGATGGTGTTATTGCTTTTGACATGAATGGGGAAATTATACATATAAATCCAGCTGCTAAAACTCTTCTAGGATTAACAGACAAAGAAGATACTTTTGAAAAAATGTTTAAAAAGTTAAATATAGATGTTAATTTAGAAAAGATAATCTATTTGGAAAACTGGACATCTTCAGAACAAAAAGTAGAAGTTGGAAATAAAGCTGTAAATTTATTTTTCGCACCATTTCAAGACGAAAATGATAAACCAACAGGTGTAATGGTTGTAATACAAGATATTACAGAACATGTTAAACTAGATAATATGAGAAGAGAGTTTGTAGCAGATGTATCACATGAATTAAAAACTCCTATTACATCAATTATGGGATATGCAGATACTCTATTAGAGGAAGAGTACGATAGAGAAACACAAAACAAATTTTTAAGTGTAATTGCATCAGAAGCGAGGAGAATGGCAAAGCTTGTTACAGACTTATTAACTCTTTCGAGATATGACAATAATAAAATAAAAAAAGAAGTTACACAATTTGATTTGGGAGATTTAACAAAAGAATGTCAAGAAAAACTAAAATTTGAAATAGAGAAAAAACATCATAATGTAGAATGTTTTGTAACAGCTAATGTTCCACCAGTTCAGGCAGATAAAGACGGAATTGAGAGAGTTATTTTAAACATAATTTCAAACGCTATAAAATATACTCCAGAAAACGGAACTATAAAAGTATATGTAGGATTTGTTTATAATGATGCATATATAAAAATTATAGATAATGGTATTGGGATTCCAGAAAAAGATTTATCTAGAATTTTTGAAAGATTTTACAGAGTAGATAAAGCAAGAAGTAGAGAGTTTGGAGGAACTGGACTTGGACTTTCTATTGCTCAAGAAATTTTAACTAAAAATAATGGAAGCATAGATATAAAAAGCGAAGTAGGTAAGGGAACAGAAGTTGTTATTAGAATTCCTGTTATTAAACATTAATGAGAATATTAAGTAATAAGCTATTGCTAATATAAAAGTTAAGTAATGGGATATTACTTTAAATAAATTATTGAATAAATGCAAGTTTTAATGTATAATTTTATAAGTATTTTATTAAGTAAGAGGTAAGAATTAGAATGAATGAAAAGGTTAAAGATATATTAGAATGGATTTTGTGTATTGTAATTGCTTTAGTTCTAGCATTATTAATACGTTATTATATAGGGACACCAACAATAGTAAAACAAGTATCTATGAAACCTACATTATTGCAAGATGATAGACTTATTTTAAATAGATGGGGAAGAACCACTAAAAAATTGCCAGAAAGAGGCGATATTATAACATTTGAAGCCCCAACAAATGCAAGATGGTCAAAGGACAAACAAGATTTAACAAATCCAATTGCAAAATATGAAAATGAGCCAACAAATGTATGGGAAGGCTTTGTTCATAATGTATTAGAATGGGGGAAAGAAAGCTATATTAAAAGAGTTATAGCACTTCCAGGTGAGCATGTAGAAATTAAAGAAGAAAAAGTTTATATAAATGGAGAAGAACTAAAAGAAGACTATCTTCAACCAGGAGTAGTAACTAATTTGGGAGAAGCAGGTGTATATTCTGACTTTATAGTACCAGAAAGTTCTGTTTTTGCAATGGGAGATAATAGAACACAATCAACAGATTGCAGAGTATTTGGTTGTATACCTTTAGAAAAAATAGAAGGAAAAGTTTGGATTAGATTTTGGCCACTTAACAAATTTGGAAAAGTAGAATAAAAATAATATAAATAATAAATTGTNNNTAATAAATTGTAAAAAAGGGAGAGAAGGTTTGGATTTTAATAACTTAATAGGAAATTCAAAAATAAAAGAATATTTAACAAATGTAGCGTTAACAAACCAAAACTTACATAGCTATATATTTTCAGGAAGAGAAGGAATAGGCAAAAAATTATTTGCCATTAATTTTGCTAAAATGCTTTTATGTCTTTCAGAAAGTAAACCATGTAATAGTTGCAAATCATGTATTAGCTTTGAAGGTGGAAATCACACCGATTTTATGCTAATAAATGCAGAAGACGGAAAAAGTATAAAAATAGAGCAAATACGTTTAATGCAAGAAAAAGTTGTAGAAAAGCCAATTATTTCTCCTAAAAAAGTTTATATAATAAATGATGCAGAACTTATGACAAAAGAAGCACAAAATTGCTTATTAAAAACATTGGAAGAACCACCAGAGTATGTTATAATTATTTTAATTGTTTCAAATGAAAGTAAATTATTAAACACAGTAAAATCAAGATGTGTAAAAATAGAGTTTTCTAAATTGACAAATGAAGAAATAAACAATTATTTACAAGGTTGTGGAGCAAGTAAACTGTCTAATACATTATTAGAACAATGTGATGGTAGTTTAAAAAAAGCTTTAACAATTGGGGACAAGGCACAAGACTATGAGACAGTAGAAAAAATTATAAATAATTTAGACAAAGTAGATATAGCTAAGGTTTGGAATTCAGCAGATTTACTTTATAAATCACAGGATGAAATTTTAGATTTTTTAGATTATATAAATGTTGTATTGTATAATAAGTTAATAGAAAAAGATAAAATGGCATATATAAATTCCATAAATGTTGTAGAACAGACGAAAAAAAATTTGCTAGCAAATGCAAATTATAATATGTGTATAGATAATTTGTTATTAAAGTTATGGGAGGAATTTAATGAACAAAATAATAGGGGTTAGATTTAAAAGACCAGGCAAAGTATATTTTTTTGATGCTGGGAATATAGATGTAAATGTAAAAGATAAGGTAATTGTAGAAACAGCTATGGGACAAGAAATTGGAGAAGTTATAATAAATAATAAAAATCTTGCAAATAACAAGATTAAAACATCTTTAAAGCCAATAGTAAGAGTAGCTACTGGAAAAGATTTAAAACATTTGCAAGAAAATAAAGAAAAGGAAAAAGAAGCTTTTAAAATCTGTGAAGAAAAAATTAAAAGTCATAATTTAAATATGAGTTTAGTAGATGTAGCATATACTTTTGATAATGCAAAATTATTATTTTACTTTACTGCAGATAGTAGAATTGACTTTAGAGAACTTGTAAAAGATTTAGCTTCGATATTCAAAACAAGGATAGAATTAAGACAAATAGGAGTAAGAGACCAAGTAAGAAGAATTGGTGGAAATGGTGTATGTGGAAGAGAATTATGTTGTTGTACATTTTTAAATAATTTTGATACAGTGTCTATAAAAATGGCAAAAGAACAAAATATTGCATTAAATCCAGCCAAAATCTCCGGTAATTGTGGAAGACTTATGTGTTGTTTAAAATATGAGCAAGAAGCATATGAAGAGAAATTAAATAAACTTCCTAAAGTAGGAGCAATAGTAAAAACAGAAGACGGGGAAGGCACAGTTGATAATGTAGAGATATTAAAAGAAATTGTTAGAGTAAAAATTAGGGATGAGGAAGATACTTTTTATAAAAAATATCCTGCATCAGAAGTAAAGATAATAAAGAACATTGAATCGAAAGAACTTAATAAAGAAGAACAAGAAAACTTAAAAGAATTAGAAAAGTTAGAAAAATTGGATAAAATGGAAAATGCAGCGAGTGAAGATGACATCTAATATTAATGGGTTTATAGGTATCCCTTAAAAAACCTAAATAATGAAGAGGTGGTGAAAATAATGGCATATAAAATAACAGATAGATGTATTAGTTGTGGTGCGTGTGCAGCAGAATGTCCAGTAAATTGCATCTCAGAAGGTGATGGAAAATATGAAATAGATGCCAGCCAATGCATTAGTTGTGGAACATGTGCAGGCGTTTGCCCAGTAGAAGCACCAGAACCAGATGAAGAATAGAAATTGTAGATACACACTTTTTATATTAAATTATTAAAATTAGTTTAGTCAACAATTACTATTTTTAAAAATCAATAACATATATTAATATAGATATATTAAAGTATAAATATATTTATATTATTGTGAAATACTTAAAAAGAAGCTATTATAAGATAACTTAATCTAATAGCTTCCTTTTTTTATGAATATATAAAAAATCTAATAGTTATATTTTTATAAAAAGATAAATTCACTTTTTACTTAAATAAATATATAAAAAATTTGTGTAAATTTTACACAAATTTTTTAGTATTATCTTTTAGATAATTTATTTTGAATAAATTTAATTTTCAAGTGCTTCTAATTGTAAAAGTGCATTCCATCTTTCGTCTACTTCTTTTTGGAATTCTTCAATCATCCACTCATTTCCAGGATTAAACATGTGTTTAAAGCGTTTTTGAGGTTTTAAGAATTCTTCTATAGGTAATTTTTTAGCTGGTTTGTATGTTATTTTATATTTACCATCAACAACTTCATATAAAGGCCAATAACATGTATCTGCAGCTAATTTATTTATTTTCATTAAATCTTCTGTAGGGTATCCCCAACCTCTTGGACATGGAGCCAATATATTTAAGAAAGTTGGACCTTCTGTGTATATGGCCTTTCTAGATTTTTCATATAAATCTGAAAAATTAAGCATTGCTAATGTTTGTGCAACATATGGTAAGTGATGTGATACCATAATTTCTGTTAAATCTTTTCTTTTTTGCATTTTACCAGGTATTACTTTCCCAGCAGGAGAAGTTGTTGTATCTGCAAAGTGTGGTGTAGCAGAAGAACGTTGAATACCAGTATTCATGTATGCACCATTATCATAGCACACATATGTCATATCATGGCCTCTTTCCATAGCTCCAGATAAACTTTGAATACCTATATCATATGTTCCACCATCTCCACCAAAAGTAATAAATTTAGTTGTCTTATCCTCTGGTAGTTTTCCTTGCTTTTTCATTGATTTATAAGCAGCTTCTACACCTGAGCAAGTTGCAGCAGCATTTTCAAATGCTGTATGAATATATGAATCTGTCCAAGCAGTATATGGATATATACATGTAGAAACTTCCATACACCCTGTAGCATTTGAAACAACTACATGGTCTTCTGGATTTACAGCTCTTAAAACCATTCTTGCAACTGGTGGAGCTCCACAGCCAGCACACATTCTATGACCTGGTGTAAATCTAGATTTTGTATTTACAATTACATCTTTTAAATTATATGCCATTTATTTTTCCTCCTTTAATCCAAGATAACGGTAAGGATTTTCTACTTTTCCGCTTTTTACAATCTCTTGTAAATCTGTATATACAGAAGCAATTTCTGTTTCAGTTGTATCTCTACCACCAATACCATAAATATAACTTACAGCAGGAACTTGCTTTTTGTTTACATACATAGCAGATGCTACATCTGTAAATAAAGCACCTCCAGCACCATTTAAAGAATCTGCTCTGTCTAAAACTGCTATAGCTTTTGCATTTCCTAAAGCTTCTGCAATTTCGTCTACAGGAAATGGTCTAAATACGCGTACTTTTAATAAACCTGCTTTAATTCCTTGTTCTCTTAATTTATCTACAACAACTTTAGATGTTCCAGCTGTTGAGTTCATACAAACTACAACTATGTCTGCATCATCTGTTTTATATTTTTCAAATAATTCATATTTTCTACCAGTCATTTTTTCAAAGTCTTTTGCAACTTCTAAAATAACATTTTTAGCGTTTCTCATAGCTTCTGCTTGTTCATGCTTATGTTCAAAAAGATATGCTTGAACATCCATAGGACCTATAGAAATAGGTTCTTTATCATTTAGCAAATAATGTTCAGGATTATATTTACCGACAAATTCTTTAACTTTTTCGTCTTCTATTAATTCTATATTTTCAATTGAATGAGATGTAATAAATCCATCTTGACATACCATAAGTGGTAGCATAACGTCTTTATTTTCTGCTATTCTATGAGCCATAATTAAGTTATCATATGCTTCTTGGTTTGTTTCAGAAAATAGCATAATCCAACCACTGTCACGTACACCCATTGCATCTGAATGGTCACAATGTATATTTAAAGGACCAGATACAGCACGGTTTACTAAAGACATAACTATAGGAAGCCTTAAACTAGAAGCTATATAAATCATTTCCCACATAAAAGAAAGACCATTAGCAGATGTAGCTGTCATAGCTCTTGCACCAGCAGCTTCTGCACCAATACATGCACTCATTGCACTATGTTCACTTTCTACAGCAACAAATTCTGTATCAACAGTTCCATTAGCAACAAATGTAGAAAAATATTGTGGTATTTCTGTTGATGGTGTTATAGGAAATGCAGCAACAACATCTGGATTTATTTGTTTCATAGCTGTTGCAGAAGCTTCATTTCCACTTAAACGTTCTCTTATTCCCATTACTCTTCTCCCTCCTCTACCATTTCTATTGCACCAAATGGGCATACTTTTGCACATATTCCACATCCTTTACAATAGTCAAAATTAAAATCTTCTCTTTTACCTTCTTTGTTTACTGGTATAGCATCTTCTGGACAAACTGGAAAACATAATCCACATTGTTTACATTTTTCTGGAATGTATTTAGGGCAAATACTTCTCCAGTCACCTGTCTTAAATTCTTTGGCATTACCAGCTTTATATATATTTCCACCGATAGACATTTCTAACCTCCTTGTAATTATTAAGATAATTTTTTAACCTCTTTTAAAGCAACTTCTAATGCCTTCATATTACCATCAATTACTTCTGGCTTTTTGGCAAATTTATGCTTAAAAGAACCTTCCATATCTTTTAGAAAATCATTTTCCTCCATTATGTTTGCAACTTTAACTATAGCAGCTAACATTGGTGTATTTGGAAAATATTTTCCTAAAGTTTCCATAGACACTTTTCTAGCATCAATTGTATAAATTGCACCTGAATATCCTTTTAGTACTTTTCTTAAGTAATCAATATCTTTAGTAGTATTAATTACTATTGCACCATTAGGTTTTAAACCAGCGGTAACATCTACAACACCTAATAAAGTATCATCAACTACAACAACATAGTCAGGTTCATATATATTGCTATGTATTCTAATTGGGGTATTACTAATTCGATTGTATGCTGTTATAGGTGCACCCATTCTTTCTGGACCATATTCAGGAAAACCTTGAATGTATTTGCCAGTATTAAATGCAGCATCAGCTAAAAGTAAAGAAGCTGTTTTTGCACCTTGGCCACCTCTACCATGCCATCTTATTTCAATCATATCGTTCATTTATTAATTTCTACCTCCTTATTATAAAAAGCTATTTTGTTAATGCTTTTCCAAGAAAAGTATATTATTAATTAGCATTAATGTCAAGAAAAATACTGACGGTTTAGTCTAAAGTTTTGGTCCTGTTTAATTTTCAGCAATTATTGATTTTACAAAATGTATATGATAAAATTTAATTGCAGTCAAAAAATATTGAAGTACTATAAATATTATAAAGATAATATTGACTAGGAGGTAACAAAATGATATATTTGTTTTATACAATTAGTTAAAAAGAATAAATAGTTCTATTGTATAAAAGTGTAAAAACAAATAAAACTAAAGGTAAATAATAAAATAACTTAAGAAAGGAATAAAATACTATGATAAAGGCTGTAACCCTTGCAGGAGTACACACACACACACACACACAGATAGTTTTAGAGAAATAAGAAAAGGCGAAAAAGCCTTTATTAATGATATAAAAATATTAATAAAAAAGATGACAGACTATAAAAATGGCCTGTCATTTTTGCGTGTAAAAATAAACTGTTAGAACAATTTTTTATAGACTATAACAAGAATAAAAAATAAATCTATTATTAATTTTTGAATATATAAGTTTTTAAGTAGAAAAAGGAAGTGCATATTATGAAAAACAAAGGTATAACATTAATTTCATTAGTAGTGTCAATAGTAGTATTGTTAATACTAGCGGGAATAACAATAGGAACAA
>FR901517.1 GCA_000438355.1 Clostridium sp. CAG:273 | reverse complement strand
TTTGCTTGCTATTTGGTGATTTAAGTTTGTCTGTTCTTTCTTTTTTATTTCTGTTCTCATGTTATTCCTCCTATTATTTCTTTTGTTATTATTTCAAAAAATTTATTTATTAATCATATTTTTATTGCATTTTTTATTTTTATACTCTTTTATTGATTTATTTCCTGTTTCTTTTTATATTTTACTGTTTTATTCTATTAATTTATCTTATATAATTAATAAATATGGAACAATGTGTTGTTTTGTATTTTTTATATAGAACGATTATATCATTTTTAATTTCATTGTGTATTTCTTTTGCATTACATTTATATTACAATTTGATTGCATTTTTAGTTGCATCAAAAACAAAAAAATAAGAACCATATCTAAATTTCCTAATTTAAATATAATTCTTATTTTTTCATTTTTTACTCTATTTTACCTATTAAAACTCTACTTTTTCTTGAAGCCAAGCTTCTAACTCATCTATTTTTATTCTTATTTGCTCCATTGTATCTCTATCACGCACTGTTACAGACTCGTCTTCTAATGTATCAAAATCTATTGTTATACAATATGGTGTTCCTATTTCGTCTTCTCTTCTATAACGCTTTCCTATACTTCCTGCTTCATCATAGTCACACATAAATTTCTTTGATAGTTTAGTATAAACTTCTTCTGCCTTTTCGCTTAATTTCTTTGATAATGGAAGCACTGCTGCTTTATATGGTGCCAATGCTGGATGCAAATGTAATACTGTTCTTACATCTCCTTCTGCTATTTCTTCTTCGTCATATGCATTACATAAAAATGCTAAAGCAACTCTATCACATCCAAGTGATGGTTCTATACAATATGGTATATATTTTTCGTTTGTTTCTGGGTCTAAATATGTCATATCTTCTTTAGAATGTTCCATATGTTGTTTTAAATCATAGTCTGTTCTATCTGCAATTCCCCATAATTCTCCCCAACCAAATGGAAATGTAAATTCTATGTCTGTTGTTCCATTACTATAATGTGATAATTCTTCTGGTGAATGGTCTCTTAATCTTATATTTTCTTTTTTCATTCCTAAACTTAATAGCCAATTTTCGCAAAATTCTTTCCAGTATTTATGCCATTCTAAATCTGTACCTGGCTTACAGAAAAACTCTAATTCCATTTGTTCAAACTCACGTGTTCTAAATGTAAAGTTTCCAGGTGTTATCTCATTTCTAAAAGCTTTACCTATTTGTGCTATTCCCATAGGTAATTTTCTTCTTGTCGTACGCATTGCATTTTTAAAATTAACAAATATTCCTTGTGCAGTTTCTGGTCTTAAATATATTTCAGATTTGCTATCTTCTGTAACTCCTTGATATGTTTTAAACATTAAATTAAACTTACGAATATCTGTAAAATTTTCTTTTCCACAATTTGGGCAAGGTATATGATTTTCTTTTATAAAATTAATTAATTGTTCATCACTCATTCCATCTGCAATCATGTCTTTACCTTGCTCATGCGCCCATTCTTCAATTAATTTATCTGCTCTGTGTCTTGTTTTACATTCTTTACAATCTATTAATGGATCTGAAAAGTTTCCAACATGACCTGATGCAACCCATACATCTGGATTCATTAAAATTGCTGCATCTAGTCCAACATTATACTTGCTTTCTTGTACAAACTTTTTCATCCATGCTTTTTTAATATTATTTTTTAATTCTACTCCTAAAGGTCCATAATCCCAAGTATTTGCTAATCCTCCATAGATTTCAGAACCAGGATATACATATCCTCTACTTTTACATAATCCTACAATTTTGTCCATTGTTAAATTTTCCATAATAAAACCTCCTATTTCTTGCTGTGCCAAAAATTTATATAATCAAAAAAACTTTCGACACTAGCTAATTTAATAGCTAGGGACGAAAGTTATATTCCGCGGTTCCACCCTAATTGATAAAATAATTTATCCACCTTATTTCATAATGCTCCAAAGCTCCCCATATAGTTCTTATGGTTGGCTCTCACCTTTTCCAACTCTCTTTTACATAAGCTTTACTATATTTTTTCTTCTTCATCACATCTTATTAATATTATATATACTACTACCTTTTTTATTCCTTGTCAAGGTTAATTTTCTATCTTTCTTCTTGTTCTTCTAACATTTCAATATGCTTATCGCGTTGTTTTTGTATTCCTGCTTGAATAGATTGTCTTATTAATGCTTCCAAATGTTCTGGTTCAGGATAATCTTTTTCATCTAGCGCAGCTAATACAAACTTATCTCTAATGCTATACCTTTTTATTTTTCCATTACTATCTGTTATCCTAGATAAATTGTCTAACAATATTCCTAAATCTAATGTAAATCCATGTTCTCTAGCATAATTCTGTGCAAATGCTAAAGTTGTTCTAGTATTTCCATCTCTAAATGGATGTACTCTCCAAACTTTTGCTATTTTTATAGTAAATTCTCTTGATATTTGTTCTAATGTTTTTCCTTCCCAATTAGTATTATTCAATTCTTCAAGGGCTATCTTTAAATCTCTTTCTATATTTTTAGCTTCTGAATATTGTAGGCTTAATCCTGGTATTACAACTTCTGTTTTATATACTGGTACAGTTCTAAATTCTCCTGCCCATTCAAATATATCTTCAAAAATATGTTTATGAGCTGCTTTTAAGTCGTCAGCAGTAAACCTTTTTTTTAAAGCTGTATCTATATCTATCAATTTTACAAATCCAATATCTTTTTCAGCATTATTTAGTTCTTTATATTCTGTAATTCCTAATTTATTCTTTAAGGTTCCATTTTCTTGTATGTATGGGTCTTTCATTTTAAATTAATCCTTCCTTATTTTCTATATTTTTCTATAACTTGTTTTTGTAAATCTTCTAATTCTATTGAGCCATCTATATATTTCTTTGCTAATTCTATAGTTTCTTTTGTTGGTACATCTGCTCCTGAAATAGATATAGCCAAAGCTTTCTTTACTAAATCTTTTCTTTGTTCCTTATTAGTATTCTTTACTGAATAGTCCATTATACCTTCATTAATCTAATTATTAAAATATTAGACTATTTCTCCCTTCTTCTAAATTTTATTACTCTTAATTATATCTTTATATTCATATTTTATCTTTAAATTGTTAATAAAGTAAAATTTTTACTTTATTAATATTAT
>FR901516.1:9641-29505 GCA_000438355.1 Clostridium sp. CAG:273 | reverse complement strand
ATGGAACAAACGGAAGTAAAACAGTGAATATAGATATAAAAGATATAAAAGCTCCAATAGTAACAGTAAACAGAGGAACAATAACACATGATAGTATAACAGTAAATGTACAAGCAATAGATAATGAAAGTGGATTACAAGCAAACGGAACTTATAAATATTATTTAAATGGAATAGAAAAAGAAACAAGTGAAAATAATGTGTATACGTTTTCAGGATTAGCGGAGGGAACAACTTATACAATAAAAGTTGAAACTTTTGATAAAGCTGGAAATAAAGGAAGTCAAACTATAAATGGAACAACTATAACAAGAAATGTTCAAAATACACTTAAAGAAGGAAATTATGTAAATTATATAACAGCTAATAATCGGAACTATCAAATGTATAGTATTATATGGTCCTACGTCAAATTATGGAATACAAATAATATCAGAAAATGCAATAGATAATATATCAATAACAGGTGATGATGATTATAATAATGCAATTGCGATATTAAATAGTTCAGCTGAAAAATATTTAAATACACAGTATGCAACTAGTGCTAGATCAGTAGGAAGTAATCCTACTAGCCCATACTATGAAGGCGGAAGTACAACTTATTACAATAGATATACTATGAAAAATCAAGATAATAATTATATTACAGATAGCAATCAAATGAAAAAATTGGAAATATCATCAACCAATACACCATACTGGTTTGCATCTAGAGAAGTTGTTGGGTTAACTAGTGGAGATTCTTTTAGATTACGTAGTTCAAGAGGAGAAATAGAATGTTTTTTTATAACTCCTAGTGGAGGTAGTGATTGGTTTCAAAACACATTTTCAATTAGACCAGTGTTTACTTTAAAAAATAATCTTAAAATAACGAGTGGAGATGGTAGTCAAAATAATCCGTATAATTTAGGAATTTAATAAATTAAGATTTAAACAATATAATTTAATATAAGAAAGAAGTTCATATGATAAAAGTAAGTAGATAGAAACTACTTTAGTGGACTTCTTTTTTTATAGATAAAATACTATTAACAAAATTTTAAAAATTACAAAAAAGTTAAGCAAAATGTAAAGTTATATGTTATAATACATAAGTATTATAAGAGAAGAATAAATTTGGAGGAATAACGTGAGAAGTATGGAGACAAATAAAGTAGAAATAGAAGAACAATTATCTTATATAGAAAAAGTGGCAAAAATAAATGAGGGAAAAAATTATACATATTATATTTTAACTATGGGATGTCAATTAAATGAAAATGATTCTGAAAAGTTATGCGGAATGGCGGAAAAAATGGGATATACGCAAGTAACTGAAATGAGTAGTGCTGACTTAATTATATTTAATACATGTTGTATTAGAGAAAATGCTGAGGACAAGCTATTTGGCAAACTTGGAGAAGCAAAGAAAGTGAAGGAAAAGAGAAGTAGCATTATAGCAATTGGCGGATGTATGATGCAAGAAAAAGAAATGATTAAAAAAATTCATGAAAGTTATCCATTTGTTGATGTTTTGTTTGGAACACATACATTACATAAATTTCCAGAAAATTTATATAAGGCAGTTACAACTAATAAAAAACTAGAAGACATATTAGATATAGACGGAGAAATAATTGAGGGGCTTCCAATAAAAAGAGATGACCAAATAAAGGCATCTGTTACAATAATGAATGGTTGCAATAATTTTTGTAGTTATTGTATAGTTCCATATGTAAGAGGGAGAGAGAGAAGTAGAACTCCAAAAGATATAATAGAAGAAGTAAGATGTTTAGCAAAACAAGGATATAAAGAAATTACACTTTTAGGGCAAAATGTTAATTCATATCTAAGAGTAGAAAATGAAAAAAATATAGAATATGAGAAATATGAAGGAGTAAACTCATTTGCAACACTTTTAAGAGCTGTAAACAAAATAGATGGTATAGAAAGAATTAGATTTGTGTCTCCTCATCCAAAGGACTTTACAGATGATGTTATTGAAGCAATAAAAGATTGCGATAAAGTTTGTAAACTTGTACATCTTCCACTCCAATCTGGAAGCACAAATGTTTTAAGAGTTATGAATAGAAAATATTCAAAAGAACAATTTTTGGATTTAGTAGAAAAAATGAAAAATAATATACCAAATTTAACAATTTCTACAGATATTATAGTAGGTTTCCCAGGAGAAACAGAAGAGGATTTTGAAGATACTTTGGATGTTGTAAGAAAGGTTAAATTTGAACAAGTTTATATGTTTATTTATTCTAGAAGAACTGGAACTCCTGGAGACAAAATGGAAAATCAAGTTCCAGATGATGTAAAACATAAAAGATTTGATAGACTAAAAGCTTTAGTTGAAAATCAAATAGAAAAAAGAAATAAAGAGTATGTAGGTACAATTCAAAAAATACTTGTAGAAGGAAGAAGTAAAACAAATGAAAATACATATACAGGAAGGACAGATTCTAATAAGGTAGTAATTTTTGAAGGAAAAGAAGAAAATATAGGCAAAGTAGTGGATGTAGAAATAACCTCAGAACATATGTGGTATTTGAAGGGAGCTATTGTAAATGGATAAAGATATAGATAAATTTTCACCTATGATGCAAAACTATTTAAAAACAAAAGAAGATTATAAAGATTGTATTCTATTTTATAGATTAGGTGACTTCTATGAGATGTTTTTTGATGATGCAATTACAGCATCAAGAGAATTAGAACTTACACTAACAGGAAAAGATTGTGGTCAAGAAGAAAGAGCTCCAATGTGTGGAATTCCATATCACGCAGCAGAAACATATGTAGCAAGGTTAATTTCAAAAGGTTATAAAGTTGCTATATGTGAGCAACTAGAAGACCCAAAAACAGCAAAAGGAATTGTGAAAAGAGATGTTATAAGAGTTGTAACACCAGGAACTGTAATAGAAAGTAACCTTCTTGAAGAAAAAAAGAATAATTATATTATGGCAATTTACAAAAATGGAATATATTTTGGTATGAGTGTGTGTGATTTATCTACAGGAGATTTTAGAATGACACAAATACGCGATACAAATAATTTTGCTATGTTAATGGATGAAATTTCAAGATATAGTCCGTCTGAAATAGTTGTAAATGAGCTTATGTTTAACTCAACAGAAGAAATCATAAAAATAAAAGAGAGATTTGAAACATATATTTCTAAATCAAATGGTTTTAGCCAAAATGTTAATGAAATAAAAGAAAGAAGTAGAATTGTTAATGAGGATGACAAAGAAATAGAAAAATTGGATGACTATATTTTAGCAATAACTGCTGCAAATGGATTAATTGCATACTTAGTAGATACACAAAAAAACAACTTAGAATATTTAAATAAAATATTATTGTATAATACATCAAAGTACATGAGTTTAGATATAAATGCAAGAAGAAATTTAGAAATAACAGAAAAATTAAGAGATAAAAGCAAAAAAGGTACTTTATTATGGGTTTTAGATAAGACTTCAACATCAATGGGAGGAAGGCTTTTAAGAAGATGGCTAAACGACCCACTAGTAGATGAATGTCATATAAATAGAAGATTGGAAAGTGTTAAGGAACTTAAAGAAGATATAATTCTTAGAGGAGATATAGTAGATTCACTTAAAAAAGTTTATGATATAGAAAGATTGGCAAGTAAAATATCTTATGGGAGTGCAAATGGAAGAGATTTAATATCTTTAAAAAATTCTACAGCACAACTTCCAGGAATAAAAACAATCTTAAGCAAAGCAAAATCTCAAATGTTAAAAGATTTATATGGAGAATTAGACGAGTTACAAGATATATATGCAATTATAGACAAAGCAATTGTAGATGAGCCTCCAATAAGTGTAAAAGAAGGAGGACTTATAAAATTAGGATATGACGAGGAAATAGACAGACTAAAAACGGCTACAACAGACGGAAAAAATTGGGTTTTAAAATTAGAAGCAGAAGAAAGAGAAAAGACTGGAATAAAAGGTTTAAAAGTAGGATTTAATAAAGTATTTGGATATTTCATAGAAGTTACTAAATCAAATTTATCACAAGTTCCAGACAGATATATAAGAAAACAAACACTTGCAAATTGTGAAAGATATATTACAGAAGATTTAAAGAGACTTGAAAATGAAATTTTAGGTGCAGAAGAAAAAGTAATTAATTTAGAATACAATGCTTTTGTTGAGATAAGAGATGAGATAGAAAAAAATGTACAAAGAGTACAAAAATCTGCTAATATAATTTCTATATTAGATGTTTTAGCATCATTTGCAACAGTTGCAGACGATATGAATTATGTAATGCCAACAGTGGATAATAGTGGAATTATAGATATAAAAGACGGAAGACATCCTGTAATAGAAAAGATAATAGGTGGAAGTGAATTTGTGCCAAATGATACATATTTAGATAAAGGAGAGAATAGACTATCTATTATAACAGGACCTAATATGGCAGGAAAATCTACATATATGAGACAGGTAGCATTAATTACTTTGATGGCACAGTGTGGAAGTTTTGTTCCTGCGAGCTATGCTAAAATTGGAGTCGTAGATAAAATATTTACAAGAGTTGGCGCATCGGATGATTTAAGTATGGGACAAAGTACTTTTATGGTAGAAATGATGGAAGTTGCGACAATACTAAAAGAAGCAACTCAAAACAGTCTAGTAATATTAGATGAGATAGGAAGAGGAACATCAACATATGATGGACTTTCAATTGCTTGGGCTGTTGCAGAATATATAT
This sequence comes from Clostridium sp. CAG:273, assembly GCA_000438355.1. GTDB lineage: Bacteria > Bacillota > Clostridia > TANB77 > CAG-508 > CAG-273. The sequence continues at coordinate 24,765 of FR901516.1, read as the reverse complement.
CAGATAAGGAAAAATGTGGAGCAAAGACTTTATTTGCAACACATTATCATGAACTTATACAGTTAGAAGAAAAGTTAGAAGGAGTAAAAAACTATTCAATTGCAGTAAAAGAAAAAGGTGAAGATATAATCTTTTTAAGAAAAATAATATCAGGTGGTACAGACGAAAGTTATGGTGTGCATGTTGCTAAACTTGCAGGTGTACCAAAGGCTGTTACAACAAGAGCAAACGAAGTATTACGCTCAATAGAAAGAAAAAATGTATTAAATGAAAAGAAATTGGAAAAAGAAAACAAAAAAGAAACAGCAGGACAACTAGATATGTATAATTATAAATTAGCAGAAATAGCACATGAAATAGATAAAATAGATTTAAATCAATTAACTCCAATAGATGCACTAAATACACTTTTAAAAATGAAAGAAAAGATGAAATAGTTAAACATATCTTATATATGTTTTCTAAGATATAAGATATAAAATATTAAAATATGAAATATGATATATGATGTATAAAATTAAAATTTTATATAATTTTAATGAATGGGTTTTTTAAAATAAAAAGGAGGAGAACTTTAGATAAAATGAGCGTAAATAGATTAGAAATAGACTTAAATAAGCTTGAATATAATTTAAAACAAATAAAGCAATGTATGGGAAAAGAAATAGAACTTTTACCAGTAATAAAAGCAAATGCTTATGGACTAGGAGCTGTTGCTTTAAAAGATTTACTAGAAAGAAATAACATTAAATATGTAGCTGTTGCTATGATAAAAGAAGCTATAGAACTAAGAAATCATGGATTTAAAATGCCAATAATGGTACTTAATGAAATATTAGAAGATGAAGTAGAGGATATAATAAAGTATAATTTAACTGCTGGAATTTCAACATATGAAATAGCTAGAAAACTTAATAAATGTGCAGCAGATAGGAAAATAACAGTGAAAGTACATATTAAGATAGACACAGGTATGGGAAGAGTTGGATTAATAGCAACAGATAGTAGTGAATTTGAAAAAGATATAGAAACTATAGAAAATATAAAAAAATTAGATAATATTGAAATAGAAGGAATTTATAGCCATTTAGCATCACCAGATGAAGAAAAAGATTATACTAATAAACAAATAAGTCTATTTGATAATTTATTAACTAAACTATCAGAAAGAAATATAGAAATTAAGTATAAACATATTTTAGCAAGTACTGGAATAACAGATTATACTTATGCATGCTATAACATGGTAAGACCAGGTATTATAATGTATGGTCACACATCAAGAGGAAAAGAACAAAAAAAGCTTAATTTAAAACCATGTACTAAACTTTTAAGTAAAGTAGCATATATAAAGAATGTTCCAGAAAATACATCAATAAGTTATGGTAGAACATATGTAACAAAAGGATATACCAAAATAGCTACAGTACCTGTTGGATATGCAGATGGAATAAGAAGAGAGCTTTCAAACAAAGGGTATGTATGTATAAATGGTATAAAAGCACCTATTATAGGCGTAGTATGTATGGATAATTTTATGGTTGATGTTTCAAAAATTCCAGATATAAAAGTAGGTGATGATGTAGCAATTTGGGATAATGAAAATATTACTTTAGAAGAAGTTGCAAGTAAATGTAATACAATAGTACATGATATATTATGTGGAATATCAAATAGGGTAGATAGAGTTTACATAGATAAAAAATAATTAATATTAAAAGTAAGAAATACATATGTTTTTGTAACAAAAAAAGGTAGACATAATATAAAAAGCAAATTGTTGACTATTTACCCAATTTATGGTATAATAACTATTGTGAGTGACATAAAATAAATCTATTAGTAAAAGGAGATTTAATATGGAAAATAATGTTTTAATTTTTGGACATAAAAGCCCAGATACAGACACAATAATGTCTTCAATGATAATGGAAAATTTAGAAAAGAAATTAGGAAATGTAAATGCTAAAGCTGTAAGACTAGGTGAAGTTAATAAAGAAACAAAATTTATTCTAGATTATTTAGGAATGGATGCACCAGAATTAGTTTCAGAAATACCAGATAATCAAGAAGTTATTTTGGTTGACCATAATGACCCAGTACAATCTGTAGATAATATTGGAAATGCAAAAGTATTAAAAGTTGTAGATCACCACTGTGTTAACTTCTCAGTATCAAATCCATTATACTATAGAGCAGAACCAGTTGGATGTACAGCTACTGTATTATATAAATTATATAAAGAAAACGATATAGAAATAGATAAAAAAATAGCTACATTAATGCTTAGTGCTATTGCATCAGATACATTAGTTTTAAAATCACCAACAACAACAGAATATGATAAAAAAGTTGTTAAAAAACTAGAAGAGATAACAGGGCTTGATATAAATGTTTATGGTGTAGATATGTTAAAAGCTGGTACAGATATTAGTGACTTTACACCAGAACAAGTAATAAATATAGATTCAAAATTATTTGAAAAAGACAATAAGAAATTTAGAATTGCTCAAGTAAATACAGCAGATTTAGACTCTATATTTAAAAATCAAGTATATTTTGAACAAGCTATAAACAATAACATAGAAAAAGAAAACTTAGACTTTTATGTATTTGCAGCAACAGATATTATAAATTCAAATTCTAAGATAATTTCTTTAGGTACAGATGCACCAGTAGTAGAAAAAGCATTCGGTGTTCCAGTAGAAAACCACACAGCAATGTTAGAAAACGTTGTTTCAAGAAAGAAACAAATGTTACCACCAATCCTAGATGCTTTAAAATAATAGATAAATATTATTATATATGAAATAAAAAATATTATAAATTTTGCTTGAAATTTATAATATTTTTTGTTATTATATATAAGTATTTTGTATATGCCGATGTGGCGGAATTGGCAGACGCACCAGACTCAAAATCTGGCGGGAAACCATGTGGGTTCGAGTCCCACCATCGGTACCAATACTAAGTATTTTTTAGATTTTTACTATATATTACAAATATTAATGCACCAATATCAACTATTGGTGCATTCGTTCTTGTTTTTTCATTTGGTTTATTTGAATTATAGTTCATTTTTAATACTTCTTAAAGAAACTGTTTTATTGTCTTACTTCCGCTTCTTTATTTTCCTTTTTTATTTTTTCGTCTAGTGGCACTACTGATAAAGTATAACCCATAGCATATAACATCTTCATTAAAGTAGTATATTGAGGAGTACGTACAAAGTTTTCAATTTTTGCAATAGAAGGTTGTATAATACCACTTTTTTCGCTTAGCTCTTGTTGTGTCAAATTAGCTTTTTTTCTTGCTTCAATAGTAGCTTTTATAATTTCTTTTTCAAGTTCCATTTCTTCTATTTCTTCAGGTGTAAAGTCTAGTTCTTTTTTTACATCTTTCCAATTTTTAAATTTACTCATTTTCATCACTCCTTTTTTTATAATCTTCTAATAATCTTTTTGCTTTTTCTATTTCACTTTGAGGCGTTTTTTGTGTCTGCTTCATAAATACGCTTAACAATATAAATTTATTATTACACCAACTAGCAAATAATATTCTATCCCTTAATGGTCTTAGTTCCCATATTTCTTTATCAAGTTTTTTTATATAAGGTTCAGTAAGGGTTAGACCACATTCAGATAATAAATCAATATACATATTTATTTTCTTTAACTTTTGTCTGTTTTCTTTTCCATTAGTTTTATTTAGTTTTTGTATATATTCATAGACTTCACTTTTTCCGTTTTTGTCCTCGTAAAATTCAATATCAAACATTATACTTATTACTCCTTTTGATATTATCTTAATATATTATACCTTAAAAGGTATAATAACGTCAATATAATTTTAATATTTTTATAATATTATTTGCTAAAAAAAATAAAGTTATTTTTGTAATTATAGAACAATTTAAAGAAGTCAATATTCTTAAAAAAGACAGAAAAAGTAACAGCATTGACCAATATGGAGTATGAAAGATTTATACATGTTTTAGATAATGAAGAAAGAGAACATAAAAAATGTTTACAAAATACAATTATAAGATATATAATTAATATGCATTATATAAAAAAGAAGGGAAATTATATATGGAATTTATATATGAAAGAAAAATTAATTATTATGAAACAGATAGAATGGGAGTAGTACACCACTCAAATTATATAAGATATTTGGAAGAGGCAAGAACAGAATGGCTAGAAGTATTGAACATGCCATTTGATTTATTGGAAAAAAATAAAATAACTATTCCTGTATTAGGGGTAAACTGTACATACAAATATCATGTTACTTTTGGAGATACTATCTTAATCAAAACATATGCAAAAGAGTATACTGGAGTGAGGATGACTATAGGATATGAAGTTACAGACAAGAAAAATGGAAACATAGTTTTAACAGGAGAAACAAAACATTGCTTTACAGATAGAAATTTAAAACCAATTAATTTAAAAAAGTATGCACCACAATTTCATGAGAAATTTTTAAAATTATTGGAGAACAATTAATATTTAGATATATTTTAATATATTAGATTATATTCCAATATATCTTACTATATTTAAATATATTGGAATATAGTATAAAAATATTCATGGAAATAAAATGTTAAAAGAAATTAAAACATTATAAAGAAAATATAAAAAATAAAAAAATGAATAGAAACAAAAAAATATATATAAAGAAGGGGAATATATGAAAAAGAAACTTCCAATTATTTTTATTATCTTATGTATTATTTTAGCAATAACAATAGTTATATTAGTTTATGAACTTTATAAATTTAATGTAATTCCACAAAAAGTATATACAGCAAAAGATTTTAACATTAATACTATAAAAAGTTCTATAGATTATAATAACAATGGAATAGATGATTACAAGGATATATTATTAGGTGCTAGAAGTGATGCAGAAAATCATCCGACATATAATAGTAAATATTTTGGTAATGGAGGATATCCACCAAATAATATAGGAGTTTGTACTGATGTAGTTTGGAGAGCTTTTAAAAATGCAGGTTATTGTTTAAGAGATATGGTAGATAATGATATAAAAAACAATTTAGAAGAATATATTTATGTAGAAACAAGAGATAAAAACATAGATTTTAGAAGAGTGGGAAATTTAGATATATTTTTCAAAAAATATGCGCAATCTTTAACATTAGATATTAATAAGATAGAAGAATGGCAACCTGGAGATATTGTAGTATTTGGAAATGAAGAACATATTGGAATTGTTTCAGACAAAAGAAATTCAAAAGGGCAGACGTATATAATCCATAATGGAGGGCAGCCAAATAGAGAAGAAGACTTTTTCAAATATAATAATATGGAAGTTATAGGGCATTATAGATTTGATGCAAGCAAAATTAATGAAAATGTGCTAGTTAAATGGTATGAATAGCTTAAAAAATTAGAACCAGACTATTTTCTCCTTAATTTAAGAAAAACTAGTCTGGTTCTAATTAACTAAAAAAATGTGTTTATATGTTGCAATTAAGGAAACGTTTAGTATATAATTAACAAGTATAAATTATAAAGGAGATTTGTAAAATTGGGAAATATTAAATATATATTAAAAAGGCTTAAATCAATGGATACTAAAGCTATGAAAGAAAAAATAAACTCTATTCATAATAAAACAGGAAAAACTAAATTTGGAATTTTTATGGATATGCAAAAATGTGCTAGAAAATATGGTGCAGGATATATGGACTATGATTTGTTTGAAATGTATAATTTGACACCTGCACAAAGAGAAACATATCTTACTAGAGGAAGAAACAATGATTTAGTTACAAAATATTGTGATTTAGATTATCTTCACATTTTTCAAAATAAAGATGAATTTAATACAATTTTTAATGAGTATTTAAAAAGAGATTGGATAAAAGTTAATGGAACTCCAAAGGATAAGATTATAGATTTTATGAATAAACATACTGAATTTATGGCAAAACCTATAGATGGAGGTTGTGGAAAAGGAATAGAAAAAATTAATATTAAAAATTATGCTACTTTGGATGAAATATATGACCACCTAACAGAAGGAAGTTCTAATTTTGAATTAGAAGAAATTATAAAACAACATCAAGACGTAGCAAAAATTAATCCACATGCTATAAATACAGTAAGAGTGGTTACAATAGTTACTACAGAAGATGGGAAGTCAATTTTAACAATTCCAAAGGATGAAAGAAAAAATTTAAAATTAGTAACACATGTAATATGTGCATATTTTAGAATTGGTACAGGAAAAAGATTTGTTGATAATTTTAACAGTAACGGAATGGTTGCGCCTGTTGACGAAAAAACTGGTGTAGTTACACAAGTTGCTATTGATAAAATGAAAAATACTTATGTAACACACCCTGAGACAGGTTCTAAAATAAAAGGTTTTCAATTTCCTTATTGGGATAAAGTGTTAGAAATGGTTGATAGAGCAGCAAAAGTTGTTCCAGAAATGGGATATGCTGGTTGGGATGTTGGATTTACACCAGATGGACCTTTATTTGTAGAAGGTAATGAATTCCCTGGACATGATATATATCAATTACCAGAGCATACACCAGATAAAATTGGTATGATGCCTAAATTTAATTTTGAGAAAAAATAAGATCTTATTTATTGAAATTATAAAAAATATACTAAATTATTAAATTTAGTATAAAGAATTAATAACAATTATTGTAAGTTATTGTATATATGTTAGGATATGAATTAACTTATATATAATTTAGTGCATAATTATACGAAAGGAAGAAAATTTTGAGAAAAGCAGTAAAACAAAAAGGCGCTTCATTTATGAAAAACGTTTTAATATTAATGTTTGCGCAAATATCTGTAAAATTATTAGGTTTAATATATAGACTTGTAATTACAAATGCAGAAGGTTTTGGAAATACTGGACTTGGTTATTATTCTACTGGATATCAAATTTATTCGCTACTTTTAGCGCTTTCATCTATAGGAATTCCAAGTGTTGTTTCCAAAATGGTTTCCGAGAGAATAGCAATAGGAGACAATAAAGGTGCACAAAGAATTTTTAAAATAAGTATGACATTTTTTGTAAGTCTAGGATTAGTATTCTCTTTATTATTGTTTTTTGCAGCAGAGCCAATAGCAACACTAGTATTTAATGTACCAGATGTAAAATATGTAATGCAAGTTTTAGCACCTGCAATAGTATTTGTAGCAGCATCTGCAGTATTTAGAGGATATTTCGCAGGACAAAATGACATGAAACCAACAAGTGCATCACAGATTTTAGAGCAATTTTTTAATTGTGTTTTATCTATAACATTTGTATATGCATTAATAGGTAAAGAACCTTATATAATGGCAGCTGGAGGGAATTTATCTTCAACTCTTGCTATTATAATTACATTTATGTATTTAATCTTGTATTATAAGAGAAGAAAAATAAGAGTAAGCAAAAAACAAATTTCACCAGAAAGAAATAAAACAAATGGGCAATTATTAAAAGCAATCTTAGCAATGTCTATACCAATTACAATTAGTTCTGTTATATCTGTTGTAAATCCAATAATAGATTCTTCAACAGTTAGTAGATGTATTCAAACTGCATTTGCATCAATAATTACAGGGGGAAAAGAGGCACTGGAAGCATATGCAATGAATATGACTGGTATTCTGGCAAAAATGGATACTTTAGTAGGACTTCCAGTAGCAATAAATGTGGCGTTTTCTACAGCACTTACTCCAGCTATTGCAGCAGCAATTGCAAAAAAAGATTATAAAACAGCTTCTAAAAGATTAAGCTTTTCACTATTTTCATCACTTATAATAGTTTTACCTTGTGCTGCAGGTTTTATTGCACTAGCGCAACCAATATTAAACTTAATTTATCCAACAGCTTCTGATGGAGCGAATATTTTAATGCTATATTCTATTTCGATGATATTTATAGCATTAAGCCAAACAATTAATGGAGGACTATATGGATTAAACAAAACTAAAACTCCTGCAATTGCTCTAGCAGTTGGAGCATTAATTAAATTTATATTAAATATAGTATTAATTAGTAACCCAAACATGGGAATAATAGGGGCAGGAATAAGCTCAATTGTATGTCAAGTTGTAGCATTTACAATTTGTTTTACAAGCTTAAGAAAAAGTATAAGATTGAATTTGAAATTAAAAAACAATATTGTAAAACCAATTATAGCAGCTGTTACAATGGGAGTATTTGTATATTTTATAAATGCAGGACTTTCTAAAGTAATTAATGGAAATATTGCAACAATTATATCAATACTTTGTGGTGCATTAATTTATGTGGCTATGATATTATTAACAAAATCGTTAAAAAAAGAAGACATTTTAATGATACCTTTTGGAAGTAAAGTATATCCAATATTAGTAAAAATAGGAATATATAAAGAAGATTGCTATGCAGAAGAAAGCAGCTATTCATCAAATAACAAATATATGGAAAACGAGGAAATGGAAAATCAAGAAAATGATACTTTAAGAAATACAGATTTTTCGTTCCAAGATTTGTATACTAAAGACATTGAAAATCAAACAAGAGAAACTATGATAAATTCAACTAATATAAATATGGAAAATACACAGCCACTAAATATTGCAGAAATTAAGCTAGCATTAGACAATAATAATAGAATAAGGGCCGAAGATATTGAAGAATTAGTAAATAAAACTAAAAAACATAATAAACAAAATTTATACAATAATGAAAATATTAGTGAACACAATTTATATAGTAATGCAGAAAATGCTTTATTAAAAGAAAATGATGAACAAGAATTTAACGAAATAGTTTCAAAAGAAAATGAAGTAATTGAAAATAAAACAAATGAAAATACAGTAACTGAAAGCAAAACAAATAAAGATAAAATAAGTAAAATAGAAGAAGATAGAATAAGCGAAAATAAAATAGAAGATACAAGTGAAATAATCACTTATAAAAATTTAAAATTTAATGATTATGAAGAAGATGATGGCTTTATAGAACCGAAAATTATAGAGCCAGAGGAATGTAAGATAAAATATAATCAAAAAGATTTGTTAGATGAACAAGAATATTATGAACAAGATAATAATAAACCAAAATCTTATTTTGACAAGGATAATAATGAAGAATTAGAGAACATTAAAAGAAAATCATCAATAAGAAGAAATAAAAACAATAAATTAGGTAAACATCATAAGCCGAAACATATGAAATAGTATGTATAATATGTGCTTTTTTACGCATGTTATGTATAGATATTAAATTTATTTAAGGAGGAAACAATGGACAAAAAATATGTATATTTATTTAAAGAAGGAAATGCTTCAATGAGAGAACTATTAGGAGGTAAAGGTGCAAATTTAGCAGAGATGACAAACCTTGGTCTTCCTATACCTCAAGGATTTACAGTTACAACAGAAGCATGTATAAAATATTATGAAGATAAAGAAACAATATCAGATGAAGTATTAAATCAAATTTTTTCAGCATTAAAAGAACTAGAGAATATCTCTGGCAAAAAGTTTGGAGATGTAGAAAATCCACTATTAGTTTCAGTTCGCTCAGGAGCTAGAGCATCTATGCCAGGTATGATGGATACAATATTAAACTTAGGTATAAATGATAAAGTTGTAGAAGCTATTGCGCAAAAAAATGAGAGATTTGCATATGATAGCTATAGAAGATTTATTCAAATGTATAGTGATGTTGTAAAAGAGGTACCAAAAAAATTATTTGAGGAAGAAATAGATAAGATAAAAGCAGCTAAGGGTGTTAAACAAGATACAGAATTAGATGCAAATGATTTAAAACAGTTAATTAGTGTATTTAAGGAAATTTACAAAACACACATAAACGAGGAATTTCCACAAGAGCCACAAGCACAATTAATAGAGTCTGTAAAAGCTGTATTTCGTTCATGGAATAATCCAAGAGCAATTACTTATAGAAGATTAAATGATATACCAGGAGATTGGGGAACAGCAGTAAATGTACAAGAAATGGTTTTTGGGAATATGGGAGATGACTGCGGAACAGGTGTTGCATTTACTCGTAATCCAGCAACAGGAGAAAATAAATTATTTGGTGAATATTTAATGAATGCACAAGGAGAAGATGTTGTTGCAGGAATTAGAACTCCACAGCCAATAGAAACATTAGCAGAAGTAAATAAACAAGCATATGATGACTTTGTAATGTATTCTCGTAAATTAGAAGAGCATTATAAAGATATGCAAGATATGGAATTTACAATAGAAAGAGGAAAATTATATTTCTTACAAACAAGAAATGGAAAAAGAACAGCAACAGCAGCTTTAAGAATTGCAGTTGACTTAGTAAACGAAGGTATGGTAACAGAAAAAGAAGCTGTTTTAAGAGTAGAACCAAATCAATTAGAACAATTATTGCATCCAGTATTTAATCAAGAAAAATTAACAGCTGCAAAAGTTATTGCAAAAGGATTAGCTGCTTCTCCAGGAGCTGCAACAGGTAAAATTGTATTTACAGCAGAAGATGCAGTAAGAAAACATGACGAAGGAGAAAAAGATTTAATCTTGGTAAGGCTTGAAACATCACCAGAAGATATAGACGGAATGAATGTATGTCACGGTGTTTTAACTTTAAGAGGTGGTATGACATCACATGCAGCAGTTGTTGCAAGAGGAATGGGAACATGTTGTGTATCAGGATGTGATGGAGTTTCAATAAATGAAAAAGAAAAAATATTTACAGATTCAGAAGGAAATGTGTACCATGAAGGAGATTATATTTCTTTAGATGGCTCAACAGGAAATGTATATGGAGAAAGAATAGAAACAGAAGAGCCTTCAATTTCAGGAAATTTTGAAAAGCTAATGAATTGGGCAGACCAATATAGACAAATGGGAGTAAGAGCAAATGCAGATATTCCAAGAGATGCAGTAACAGCATATAAATTTGGAGCAGAAGGAATTGGTTTATGTAGAACAGAGCATATGTTTTTTGCACCAGAAAGAATTGCAGCTATAAGAGAAATGATAGTATCTAAAACAGTAGAACAAAGAGAAAAAGCATTGGATAAGCTACTACCAATGCAAAGAGAAGACTTTGAAGGGTTATATAAATCAATGAAAGGATATCCTGTAACAATAAGACTATTAGATCCTCCATTACATGAATTTTTACCACATACAGACGAAGAAATTGCTCAACTTGCAAACGACATGGGCATGACATTTGACGAGCTTAAAAACATTGTTGTTGGATTACATGAATTTAACCCTATGATGGGACACCGTGGATGCAGATTGGATGTAACATATCCAGAAATAGGTGCTATGCAAACTAAAGCTATTATTCAAGCTGCTATAAATGTTAATAAAGAAGGAATGAATGTAGTTCCAGAAATTATGATACCTCTTGCAGGAGAATTAAAAGAGTTAAAATATGTTAAAGATATAATTACAGAAACAGCAGATAAAGAAATTGCAAATGCAGGAGTAGAATTAGAATATCATGTAGGAACAATGATAGAAATACCTAGAGCAGCATTAACAGCAGATGAAATTGCTACAGAAGCTGAATTTTTCTCATTTGGTACAAATGATTTAACACAAATGACATTTGGATTTAGCCGTGATGATGCAGGAAAATTTTTAGATGCATATTATGAAAAGAAAATTTATGAATTCGATCCATTTGCAAAAATAGACCAAAAAGGTGTAGGCAAATTAGTTAAAATGGCAGTTGACTTAGGAAAGAAAACAAGACCAGATATAAAACTTGGTATTTGCGGTGAACACGGAGGAAATCCACCAACAGTAGAATTTTGTCATAATGTTGGATTAACTTATGTATCATGCTCACCATTTAGAGTTCCTATAGCACGCTTAGCAGCAGCACAAGCAGCAATTAAAAATCCTAGATAATATTTGTTATATTAACTAACAATAATTATAGATATAATAAAAGGGGGAGAAAAATATGAACCAAAATAATAATGCTAACAATGTTTCAAATGGAAATTACAATCAAAATGGTAATTTCAACCAAAATCCAAATCCTAACTATAATTACAAAAACGATCCAAGTATTCCACCATACTATAGACCACTTTCACCATGGGCATACTTTGGTTATAACATCCTTTTTGCAATACCAATTATAGGATGGATATTCTTAATTATTTATGCATTTGACAATTCAAACATTAACAGAAAAAATTATGCTAGGTCATATTTTATTGTAGCTTTATTAGTTATTATAATGATAGCAATATTTGTTGCTGTGGGAATTGGAACATTTGGTATAATGAGTGCTCATGAAATGTTATATTAAATAAATTAATTAAAAAGAGATACAGAGATACTAATTGAATTGAACCAAAAAAAGTTAGATAAAAAGTTTAACTTTATGGTACATTTCAAATACAGTATCTCCTTTTTTATGGAAAAGATATACTATTTAATTTGGAAAATTTTAATTTTGAAAAGATAAATAAAAAACAAAAAAATTGACAAAATAAATTATAAATATAGTAAAACTAATTTTAATAAGGTTACTATAAAATACAATTTAGGAGGTTTAAAATGAAAAACACAATTAAAATAGTGTTATTTTTAACATTAACTATGCTAGTATTACTTTGTATGCCAATTGTTAGTAATGCTGCTAGTACAGAAACAGCCACAGACGAAGAGAGCTTAATTACAGCAATAGAAAATGTTGATGATGGTGGTACAGTTGAAATTCAAAACAACATAACTGTAACAAAGCCAATTGTAATTCAAAAAACACTTACAATAGATGGTAATGGTTATACTGTTGCAGGTTCTACAGAGTGGACATCAACATCTGGAAATCAAACAATGTTTACAGCTCAATTGGCAGCAGGGAAACTTACATTAAAGGACATAAATTTAAATAATGGTCCAAAGTATGGTGTACAAGCATATGATGGCGCAACTGTTATATTAAATAATGTCTCAATAGTAGGTTTTAGATATGGTGGAGTTTTAGTAAATGGTGGTAATGTAGAGGTAATAGACTTACATTTAGGATTTAATGGTGCAGACACTAATAATGGTATAGAGATAGATAAAGGTGCATCTGCTACAAATAATCCGACATTAACTATGAATGGAACACTAACATCTGATGTAAATGAAAACGTAGTTCGTCCTGCTACAAATGGTCATCTTACAGAGTTTACAGTAACAAATACAGAAAATACAACAAATAAAGTTGTTATAGCTGGTGACAAAGTTGTATTAACCGATAAAAACAATAATGTTATTTCAGAAAATGCTATACCAGAAAGTGCAACACCCAATACAGATGTTCAAAAGGTTGTTGTAACATTAATTAGAGGAGAAAATTCTAATAAAATAACTGTAGACAAAGGTGCAACAGTTACAGCAGAATTGCTAAAGTCTCATATAAAAGTACCAGAAGGTTATGAAATAGACGGATTCTTTACAAATGAAAACTATACAAATGCATTTGATTTTAATGCAAAATTAGATACTGACACAACTATTTATGCAAGAACAACTAAAATAGAAAACGAAAAACCAGTAGAACCAGAAAAGCCAGAAGTAAATGAAGAAGAAAAAGATGATGTTCCAAAAACTGGTGTTGAAAGTTATTTAGGACTTGCTATTTTAACAATTATAGCATCAACAGCTGGAATTGTTTATATGAAGAAAAAAGAAGAAAAATAAATCTCTGTGAAATATTAATGATATTAATTAATTATATTAGAAATATAAAAGGACTGCTAGCAAATATATAACATATGCTAACAGTCTTTATTTACATAAAAAACAAATATAAAGTTAAGTAGAACGTGTGTGTTAAAATTTATGACTACAATCACTTAAAAAATGTAAGGAAGGAATATTAGGTTTATAATGAAAAAATTTAATAAAAATAAAATTTTCAATAGAATACTATATTTAATTTTTATATTATTAATAATTTTGTCAAGTGTATATATAGCAAAAAGTTTTATAAGTAAAAAAGAAGCAGAAAATGAAAGAGATTTATTAAACTCAATTGATATAGAAGATGCTAAAGAAATAGAAGAAAAATACAAAAACAGTAAAACAAATGATGGGAATAACAATGAAAGTGAAAAACAAAAAAACGATAATAAGAAAATTCAAAATGAAGACAACATAAATAATGAAGAAAATCAAAAAGCACAGGAAAAAAGTGCAGAAGAAATTAGAAAGGAAAAGGAAGCGGAATCTATTAAGAGGATGGCACAAGTTGCAAAACTTAAAAAAGAATATAAAAATATAGTAGGATGGATTGAAATAAAAGATACACATATAAGTTATCCTGTAGTGCAAGGAAAAGATAATGAATTTTATTTGACACATAATTATAAAGGAGGTAATGCAGAAAGAGGAGCAATTTTTTTAGATAGTGACTATAATTGGGATATTAAAGGAAATAACTTAATGATATATGGTCATTACATGATTAATAATGAAATGTTTACAGATTTAACAAAGTATGTGAAAGAAGAGTATTATAAGGAACACCCAATTATAAGGTTTACAACAGAAAATGAAGATGCTGAGTACGATATTATAGCAGTATTTAGAGCAAAAGTGTATAATAAAAACAATAAAGATGTATTTAAGTATTACAATTTTATGAATTCAGAAAGTGAAAAAGAATACAACAATCAAAAAATGAGAAAGAATATAAAAATTTTATAAAAAACATAAAGAAAGCATCTATATATGGTATTGATGCAACAGCAGAATATGGAGATGAATTAATTACTTTAACCACATGTTCATATTATACAGAAGATGGAAGATTTGTTGTAGTAGGAAGAAAAAAATAGAAGATAATTAGATTGAGCTTTTTTAAATAGAATAACATGTTTTATATTGAAGAAATAAATGTAAAAAACGAAAAAAATATCGAAAAAAGGTTGTAAAATAATATTTAAATATTATATAATAAAATATGTATATTATGTGAAAGTTGGGAACAAAAATGAAAAAAGCGTTAAAAATAATAGGAATAATATTTTTAGCAATTATAATTATTATAGTTACAGCAATTTTAACTGGATATTTTTATTTAAACAGTAAATTAAGTCAAATGAAACAAGTAAATA
>FR901516.1:6475-9620 GCA_000438355.1 Clostridium sp. CAG:273 | reverse complement strand
AATATAGATGAAAATAATTTAAATGTAGCAACACAAGTTGAAGAAAAGTTAACAGGATATAGAAATATAGCTTTGTTTGGAGTAGATAGTAGAGATAGTGACTTAGGTAAGGGAAATAGAAGTGATTGTATTATTATAGCAAGTATAAATAATGATACTAAGGAAATAAATTTAGTTTCTGTATATAGGGATACTTATGTAGATATTGACGGATATGGGTTAGATAAAATAACACACGCATATTCTTATGGCGGACCTGAACTTGCAATTAAAACATTAAATAAAAATTTGGATTTAAATATAAAAGAATTTGTTACAGTTAATTTCGATGCTGTTGCAGATGCAGTTGATGCCTTAGGTGGAGTAAATATAAGAATAGAAGAAGATGAAATATCTGCTATTAATTCAGCAATAAGAAATACTGCAAAACATACTGGACTTGAAGCTGAGTATATAGAAAATGCAGGAATGCAAACTTTAAATGGAGTTCAAGCGGTTGGATATTCAAGAGTAAGATATACAGAAGGTGGAGACTACAGAAGAACAGAAAGAATGAGAACTGTTATAGAGGCAATGTTTAAAAAATTAAAAGATAAAAGCATAGGAGAAATAAATAGTTTTGCAGATAAAATATTGCCAGAAGTATATACAAATTTAGAACCTAATGAAGTAATATCATTAGCACCAAATATGCTATCTTACAAAATGTCAGAAAGTATTGGTTGGCCATATAAAACAAGAGGTATTACTACAGATAGATGGTATGGGGTGCCAGTTACTTTAGAAGAAAACGTAAAACAACTACATAAAGAAATATTTGGAGAAGAGGATTATACACCATCAGAGATAGTTAAAGGTATAAACGATGCTATAATAAGTAAAACAGGGTATACAAATTAACGAAAATAATAATTTATTTTGTAAATAAAAATATATTTGGGGGTTACAAAATGAGTGCAAATAGTAGTGAACAGTTTGCATATGTTGAGAATATTGGGAATATAGAAGAAAACTATGAATATAAAAGTATTGCTAAAGCCAATAACAAAGCTAAAGCATTATTGTACATAGAAAAAGCTTTAAAAAGATTTATAGACATTATAGGAAGTATTATAGGTATAATACTTCTAATTCCATTGTCAATAGGAATTAAAATAGCTAATATTAAAGCTAAAGACTATGGACCATTATTTTACAAACAAAAAAGAATTGGAAAAAATGGAAAAGAATTTACATTATATAAATATAGGTCTATGGTAATTGGAGCCGATGAAAAATTAGCTAAATACTTAGAAGAAAATGCTGAAGCTAGGGAAGAATATTCTACATATAAAAAATTAAAAGATGACCCAAGAATTACAAAAGTAGGTCATTTTATTAGAAGCACAAGCATAGATGAGTTTCCACAGTTTATAAATGTGTTAAAAGGGGATATGAGCTTAGTAGGTCCAAGACCATATTTACCAATAGAGAAAAAAGATATGGGAAGATTATATCATACTATAGTTCAATTTAAACCAGGAGTTACTGGAATGTGGCAAGTATCTGGAAGAAGTGAAATAACTTTTGAAGATAGAATGAACATGGATATTGAATATTACTATAATTGGTCTTTAAAAACAGATATAAAACTACTATTTAAGACAATAAAGAAGGTAATATTAAGAGAAGGAGCTATATAATGGCAAAGAAGAAAATAGTACATATAGCACAAAGTGCGGGGGGAGTACTAGAATATTTATATATGTTCTTTAAGAATTTTAAAAATAAAGATTATGAAAATATTTTAATTGTTTCGCAAGACTACGAAAAAAATTTAAAGAAATTTAGAAATATAGTAAAAGAAATATATATTGTTCCGATGACAAGAGAAATTAAGTTAAAACAAGATATAAAGTCTATTTTAGAAGTAAGAAAATTGTTGAAAAAAATTAAACCAGATATATTATATTTGCATAGTAGTAAAGCTGGAGCATATGGAAGAATAGCAATGCTATTTAATCACAAAACTAAAATTTTATATAATGCACATGGTTGGTATTTTAATGCTGATATGAGCCCAAAAAAGAAAAAAATAATAGCATTGATAGAAAAAATATTGGCTATTAAAACAGATAAAATTATTAATATTTCTAAAAGTGAATATGACTCTGCTTTAAAATACAAGATAGCTTCAGAAAAGAAAATGTGTATAATAGAAAATGGTATTGACTTTAAAAAGTTTGAAGGGTGCGAAAAATATAGAGAGGAAACTAGAAAAAAATACAATATAAAAGACAACGAAATAGTAATAGGTGTAGTTGGAAGACTATCTGAGCAAAAAGATCCTATGACTACTATAAAAGCTTTTAATGAAATATATAAAGAAAACAAAAATGTTAGACTTATGTATGTAGGTTCAGGAGATTTAGAAAAAGAAGTTATTAAATATGCACAAGAAAATAATTTGACACATTTAGTAACGATAACAGGTTGGATAGAGGATACTGAAAAATATATCCCTGCATTCGATATAGCAATTTTACCTTCTAAATGGGAAGGCTTTGGGTTAGTATTAATAGAATATATGGTATGTA
This sequence comes from Clostridium sp. CAG:273, assembly GCA_000438355.1. Lineage (GTDB taxonomy): Bacteria > Bacillota > Clostridia > TANB77 > CAG-508 > CAG-273. The sequence continues at coordinate 7,044 of FR901516.1, read as the reverse complement.
ATAAACCAATAGTTGCTAGTAATGTTGGAGGAATTGCAGATATTATAAAAGATAAAGAAAATGGACTATTAACAGAAAAAGATAATTATAAAATGTTATATGAAAATATTAATAAATTATATGCAGATAATAACTTAAAAGAAAGAATTATAGCAAAAAACAAAATTAGAAGAAGTAATTTTGATATTCAAAAAATTGTACAACAAAATTTGCAATTGTTTAACGAAATTATTAATTAGTTTTAATTATAAGAAAAAGAGGATTAAGAAAATGAAATTAGCAGTAATAACATCTGGATTTTTACCAGTTCCAGCCTCTAAAGGAGGAGCTGTTGAAACCTTATTAATGAATTTATTATTAGAAAATGAAGGAGAAACAGACTTAGAATTTAATATTTTTAGCATATATGATGAAAAAGCAATAGAAGATTCTAAGAAATATAGAAAAGCTAATTTTATATTTATAAAACCACTTAAAATTATAGAAAAAATTGACAAAATTGTTTTTTTAATTGCAAAAAATATTTTAAAAAAATCAAATAGTCAGAGTTATAGGTTCATATTTCAACG
>FR901516.1:0-6400 GCA_000438355.1 Clostridium sp. CAG:273 | reverse complement strand
TATGATAAAGTATTACTTGAAAACCATCCCACTCAATATTTAGCATTAAAATGGAGAAAAAATTATAAGAAATATCAAAATAGATATTATTATCATTGCCATAACGAATTTGTAGGAACATATGGATGCGAATCCATTATTAAAAATACTAAAAAGATGATATGTGTAAGCAATTTTATAAAAAGTAGCTTAGAAAAAAAATTAGAAATTGATAAGGACAAATGTGTTGTATTAAGAAATGGAATAGATACAAAAAAATTTTCAATAACAATAGATGAAATAGAAAAACAAAAAATAAAGAAGAAATATAATATAAACGATGATGACAAAATATTATTATTTACAGGTCGTCTTGTCAAAGAAAAAGGAATAAAAGAATTATTAGAAGCTTTATCAAAGGTTCAAATTAAAAATTTAAAGCTATTAGTAGTTGGCTCATCATTAAATAATATAAATGTTAAAACTAAATATGAAATAGAAATAGAAGAACTTGTAAAGAAAATAAATAAAAATGTGATTTTTACAGGTTTTGTAGAATATAAAGAAATTTATAAATTATATGCTATTGCAGATATAGCTGTTTTACCATCTATATGGGATGACCCTGCACCGTTAACAATAATAGAATCAATGGCAGCTGGTTTACCGATAATAACGACTAATTCAGGTGGAATACCAGAGTATGCCAAAAATGGATGTGCTGTTATATTGAAAAGAGATGAGAATATGATTTATAACCTAAAAAATGCTATTATAGATTTATTAAATCATAAAGAAAAACGAAAAAAGATGTCTGAAATAAGCAAAGAAAATACCGAAACATTAACTTTAAATAATTATTACTTTAATTTTTTAAAAATAATTAAAGAATAGTTTAAACGAAGGAAAATTAGGAGAAATTTATGATTGTATACGTTTTCATGATAATATCTACTGTTATAATGACGACTGGAATAAAAAAAGCAAAAAAATTAGAGAATAAGGGGTTAGAGTTAGGATGTAAGATAATGATATTTTTAATTCCTTTTTTAATAATGTCTTTAAGATATGATGTTGGGCAAGATTATTTATATACATATGTTCCTATATTTGAAACAGTAAAAGCAATTGGAGAATATAACAATGTGGAATTTGGATATGTTTTATTAAATAAACTAGTACTATTGTTTACGAATGACTATGCAGGAATATTTATGCTCACTTCAGCTATTTTTTGTGTTTTTATATATAAAGCAATAATGAGAAGCTCTAAAGACATTACATTAAGTTTTTATATATTATTTGCCTCTTGTTTTTTCTTTTATGCAATGAATGTTATGAGACAATCTATTGTAATTGCAATTTTTATATATTGTATAAGATATATAAAAGAAAGAAATGTTATGAAATATATGATGATTATTATATTAGCATCTTTTATCCATAAAATAGCACTTATATTTATACCAGTTTATTTTGTATCATATTTTAAAATAAAACCAAAATTATTAATTATTATAGCAATAGTAGTTGTTATAGCACAACCATTAATTTATAATTTAATAGTTAAATTTACAGCGGGAACAAAATATGAAAATTATATAACAGGAAGATATAGTGTATCTGAAAGTAGTATGATTTCTCCACTTATAAATTTCTCTACGTTAATCTTGTGTTATTATTATAAGCAAAAAGATAAAAAAAATGGAGAATTTGATGATGAACTAAATATATTAACAAATATACATATTCTTGCTTTAATATGTTCATTGCTATTAGGAAGTTTTCCATTAGCTTCAAGAATTTTTGTAAATTTTTATCATGTACAGATTTTAACAATACCATTGCTATTAAGTAAAGAAAAGAGAAAAGATATAAGAAGATTATTATATTTGGGATATTATATGGCATTTGGATTTAACTTTATATATAGTGTAGGAATGAAAAATGGAAATAAGGTATTACCATATAGAACAATTTTTGATAGATAGGAGATTATAAATTGAAAAAGATTAAATGTTGTGGTTGTAGTGCTTGTGAACAAATTTGCCCTAAAAAGTGTATAAAAATGGTAGAAGATGAAGAAGGTTATTTATATCCTGAAATAGATAAAGAAAAATGCATAGAATGTGGACTTTGTAAAAAAGTATGTCCAATGTTAAATAGTGAAAAAGTAAAACAATGCAATGAAAATAAATTCTACAAGTTTATTTCAAAAAATAAAAAAATAATAGAACAAAGTTCATCTGGTGGTGCTTTTTCAGAAATAACACAAGCAATTATAGAAAATAATAAAGATAAAACGTATAGAATATATGGATGTGTATTTGATGAAAACCTTACTGCAAAACATATTGAAGTAGATGATATCAATGATATTTCAGTTTTTAGAAAATCAAAATATTTACAGAGCAATATACGAAACATATACACCAAAGTTTATCAAAATTTAAAAGATGGACTTGTAGTTATTTTTACAGGAACTCCTTGCCAAATAGCTGGCTTAAAGTTATTTCTAAATATAAAAAAGGATGTTAACATAGAAAATTTATATACAATTGATATAATATGTCATGGGGTTCCGAGTCAAAAGGTTTTTAATGAGTACATTAAAAGTATAGAAAAAAAACATAATAGTAAAGTTAAAAAATTTAGTTTTAGAGAAAAAAATAAAATAGGAAATATAATAGATTCATTGGGAATTAAAGTGGAATTTGAAAATGGTACAGTACTTAATGAATATTCATTTAATAATATATATATGCTAGGATTTTTTAATGGTATTTATTATAGACCATGTTGTGAACAATGTCCATTTTCTAGCATAGATAGGTGTTCTGATATTACAATAGGTGATTTTTGGGGAATTAATTATATAGATAAAAAATTAAACGCTCATAATGGAATTTCATTATGCATTGTGAATAGTAATAATGGAGAAAAAATTATTAAAAATTTATTAGAAGAAATGGATATCACTCAAGAAAACTCAGATATAGCAATTAAAAACAATGGAAATTTATATAAACCATCAAAATTCTCAAAATACAGAAATGATTTCTTTAAAAAATTGAAAGAAGCGGATGACTTTGAAAAATCTATAAAAAAATATGTTAGAAGAAAAAGTAAATTAGAGTTTATTATTAGTAATAATTTAAATGAAGATTTTAAAAATAAAATAAAGAAAATAGTAAAAAAGAATTAATGAAAGGAAAACATTATGAAAGTAGGAATTATTACATGTCATAGAGCATTTAATTATGGAGCGGTTTTACAAACTTATGCTTTGCAAAAATATTTAAAAGATCATGGTTGTGAAGTAGAAATTATTGATTATACTCCACAATATATTAGAAAAAGTTATAATAAAAGTATATTAAAAAGAATAATAAGACCTATATTAAGGCATCATGATTTTAAAAAAAGTAACCAAGTATTTGGAAATTTTCTAAATGAAGATGTTTCTTTAACAAAGAGAAGATACTATACATATGAAGAATTAAAAGAAAATCTTCCAGATTTTGATGCTTATATTACAGGAAGTGATCAAATTTGGAATTGTAATATTGAAAATGGAAAAGATGATGCATTTTTTTTAAAATTTGTTCCAGAAAATAAAAGAAAAATATCTTATGCAGCAAGTATTTCTATGGATGAGATACCACAGAATCAAAAAGATAGATTTAGAGAAAATTTGAAAGATTTTAATTTTATTTCTGTAAGAGAGAAAACTGCGGTTAAACTTTTAAAAGAAATTGGAATTGAAAATGTAGAAAAAGTATTAGATCCTGTTTATTTATTAGATGTTGCAGAGTGGAATAAAATAACTCAAAAAAGTACACTTAGATTAGAAAATGAAAAATATATATTAGCATATGGATTTAAACAACAAAAAGATTTATATAAATATGCTAGAAAGTTAGCAAATGCTAGAAATTGTAAACTATATTCAATTAATACTAATTTTGAAGATAAGTTCTTAGATGTGGATAAATATTTTTATAATGCTACTCCTTATGACTTTGTTAATCTAGTGAAAAATGCACAAGAAGTAGTTACAAATTCATTTCATGGTTTATCATTTTCTATAATATATAATAAACCAGTTCATCAATTTAAAAAAAACGGGACAGAAAATTCTAGGATGGTAGATTTATTGAATGAATTAGATTTATCAGAAAGATTAGTAATTAGTGAAGAATTATTAACCAATCAATTGAATTATGATATTACAGAAACAATAATAGCGAAAAATAAAACAAAATCAATTGAATTTTTACAGAAAGGTTTAATGTGTAATGACAGATAAAATAAGCATTATAGTACCAGTTTATAATGTAGAAAAATATTTAAAAGAATGTATAGAATCTATTTTATCTCAGACATACAAAAATATAGAAATAATTCTGATAGATGACGGTTCTACTGACAATTCTGGCAAAATTTGTGATGAATATTTAAAGAAAGATAGTAGAGTTAAAGTAATCCATAAAGAAAATGGAGGATTATCAGATGCAAGAAACACAGGTATAGAAATTGCATCTGGAAAATATATTGGGTTTGTGGATAGCGATGATTATATTGCTAAAGATATGTATGACTTTTTATATCAAAATATAAAGCGAGAAAATGCAGAAATTTCAGGATGTAATAGATTTTTAGTATATGAAAATAAAATTGAAATATATGGAAAAAAAGAATGCTATGAAGTTATGGATAGTCAAAGAGCAATTGAAATGCTATGTACTATAGGATATATAGGTGTATCAGCATATACTAAATTGTATGAAGCTAAATTATTTAAAGATATACGATATCCTAAGGGAAAAATTAACGAAGATATGTATACTACTTATAAGTTATTTGATAAAGCTAATAGGATAGTATATGATGCTACTCCAAAATATTATTATAGACAAAGGAGCGGTAGTATTACAAATAGTAAAAATATTAATAGTGATTGTATTCAAGCTGCTAAAAATTTAATCCAATTTGTAGAGCAAAAATATCCTAATATTTTAAATTCTGCCATAAAGAATTACATTTACACTATTATTGGTGTATATGACAATATATTAAAAAGCAAAAAAAGAGGACTAGATGTTAGAGAACTAAAGAAAAAGATAAAAAATGATATAAAGGTGTATTATCCAATTATAAAAAAAGAAAAGAGAAACTCAAAACAAAGAAAATTACAACTTTTTTTAATTAGATATTTTAATGTTTTATATAATATTTTATTCTTATTGTATGATAATGTAAAAAACATGACAAAAAAGAAAGAATAAGGAGATTAATAAAATGCAAAAAATATTCAAGAAGTTTTTTGGTTATTTGAACCAATGGAAAAAGGACTAATAGATACTTTTTTTTAAGTAAATGAATTAGGAGTAAATATAGAAAATACTACAAAATTATTTAAAGAAACAAAACCTACATTTGATGGTTATGCAAAATTTTTATAAGATATTGAAAAAAGGATTGAAAAGAAGTAATGAGAGCAAGTGAAAAAATTAGTATTATAGTACCAGTATATAATGTTGAAAAATACTTAGATAGGTGCATAAATTCCATTTTAAAACAAACATATCAAAATTTAGAAATTATATTGGTTGATGATGGATCAAATGATAATTCAGGGAATATGTGCGATAAATATGCACAAAAGGATAGTAGAATTAGAGTAATTCATAAAGAAAATGGGGGGTTGTCGGACGCTAGAAACAAGGGAATAGAAATAGCTACTGGAGAATATATTGGTTTTGTAGATAGTGATGATTATATAGCAGATAATATGTATGAGTATTTAAAAGAGATAATGGATAATAATGATGCTGATATATCAATTTGTGGATATACTAAATTTTCAGAAAAAGATAACATTATTGAAAGTAAAGATTATAAAGAATATGTATATACTACAAAAGAGGCTATGCGAGAATTAATAAAACAAGAAAAATTTCAGGATTATGCTTGGAATAAATTATATAAATCAAAATTGTTCTCTGAAATTTTATATCCTTTTGGAAGAAAAATGGAAGACATAGGAACAACTTATAAGCTATTTGATGCCTCAAAAAAAATTGTGTTTTGCAACAAGACATTATATTACTATTTTAAAAGAGAAAATAGTATTGTCAATAATAAGAAACCTTCTTTATATATAGATAAATATGAGCTTAGCAAAGAAAGATATCTTTTTATTAAAAAAAAGTATCCATCTATATTAGAAAATGATATAGATATGTTAAATAAAATATTAAGTATATATAAACAGAAGAAAAATAAACAAATATATGAATATTTATCAAATCATGATGTTATGAAATTATATTTTGATATCATGAAAAATATAGATAAATTTAAGAATAATATACCATTCAAAATGAAGTTAAAAATATTATTATTTAAAATATATAAT
>FR901515.1:21321-26895 GCA_000438355.1 Clostridium sp. CAG:273 | reverse complement strand
TATCAATATAGTTTAAATAATGGAGAAAAGTGGATAGATGTCAATATAGGAGAAACTGTAACTTTAGACATAACAGGGGTTTATTCTATAATAGCTAGAGCTGTTAATAATGTTGAAACAAAAGGAGAAATAACAAAAGAAGCTTATGTTGTAACAGTGGATAAAGAAGGACCAGTAATAACATTTAATCCAAATGGAAATACAACATTTAAGAAGATTCAGAGTAGTTTAGTAAAAGTGGAATCTGTAGTAGGATTAGCAAATGATGGGTTAAAATATTTATGGAGTCAAAAAGCAGAGGGAATTACAACAGAAGAGTTTTTACAAAGTTTTAGTAACAATCAAATGGTAACTAAAAATACAGGAAGCGGAATGTGGTATTTGTGGATATATGCAAAAGATATAGCAGGTGCAAATAAAATAGTAAGAAGCGAAGGATTTAATTTAGATAATGAGATACCAAATGCACCTACAATACATTCAGATACAGCAACAGGAAGCGTTATAAGTGAATCATTAGAATTTACCTTAAGTGGAAGTACAAGTCCAAGTGGAATTGCAAGATATCAATATAGTTTAGATAATGGTATAAGTTGGAATAATGCAGATCCGACAGGAAAAGTAGTTATAGAAAAATCTGGAAGATATCAGATAAAGGCAAGAGCAGTAAACAATGTAGGTACAATTGGAAGAGTGTCAGATACTGCATTTGAGGTAACAATAGATAAATCACCTCTAAATGTTACAATCACACCTAATGAAAATGCTACGTATAAAAAATCACAGTCAGCTAAAGTAATAATAGAAACAAACAATGAAATAGAAGTATCAAAATACTTATGGAGCCAAAAAGAAGAAGGTGTTGCAAAAGAAGAAATTACAGAGAATTTTGAAAGTGGAAATACTATAACTAAAGACACACAGAGTGGACCATGGTTTTTATGGGTATACATAGAAGACAATATAGGGAAACAAGTGTTACAAAGAAGCGGAGCATTTTATTTAGACAATGAAATTCCAGAAGCACCAATAGTAACAAAAGATGTAGACACAGAAAAAGATTTGGTAAATATTAATATTAGTGGAAGCTCAAGTCCAAGTGGAATTGCAAAATATCAATATAGCTTAGATAACGGAAAAACTTGGAACGATTTAGAAAAAGGAAAAACATTAGTATTAAATGAAATTGGAGATTATGAATTTTTAGCAAGAGCTGTAAATAATGTTGGTACAGAAGGTAAAACAACAAATATGGAAATAATAGAAGTAGTAACCAGAATTCCATTAATTCAATTTATACCAAATGGAAATAATAAATACGAAAATGAGCAATCTACAAAAGTAAGAGTTAGAAGTAGTATAGGAATAGATGAAAATAGCTTATATTACTTATGGACAACAGAAAAAGAAGGAATAACAGAAGAAAAAATCAAAGAAAAACTAACAAATGGTGACACTTTAACAAAGAATACAGACAGTGGAATTTGGTATTTGTGGATAATCGCAAAAAATGTGGATAACGAAGTAAAAATAGAAAGAAGTAAAGGATTTTACTTAGACAATGATAATCCAACAATAGAAGGTGTAGAAGAGGGAAAAACTTATGAAGAAGTAATTGTAACAGTAAAAGATAAAACAAGTAATGTTACAATAGAAGTATTAAAAGACGGAAGAGAATATGCTTATAGTACAGTCGTTGATGAAAACTTAAATAATAATGGAAATACATATAGTAGTGGAAAAAACGAAAATGTAAAAGAGAATTTAAATACAGAAAGTAACTCAAATATAAAAAATAATGAAAATGAAGAAAGCAATATAAGGAATAACTCAAGTGATAATAATTTAAGTGAAGAAAAAATGGCATTTACACAAAGAATAGCATTCAAGCAAAGCGGAATGTATCAAATAAATGTAAAAGATGAAGCAGGAAATATATCAAGTATAAGTTTTGTAGTACAAAATAAAGAAAAAGATATAACAGGACCTACTGCGACATTTACACCAAATGGAAATAAAAAGTACGAAAAAATACAAGAAACAGAAGTTAAATTAGAAGACCCATCTGGAGTAGATGAAGAAAGTATAATGTATTTTTGGACAAACTCAACCGAACCACCAGAAAAAGACAAATTCATAGAGAAATTCAAAAATGGAGATACTATAAGAAATGATAAAAACACAGGTAAGTTATATTTATGGATTTACGCAAAGGACAAAATTGGAAATGAAAGTATTATTAGAAGTGAGGCTTTCTATTTAGATAACTCTAAGCCAAATAAGCCAACAATTGATGCTAATGTTGATAATGGAGGCACTACAGACGAAGATGTAGTAATAGAAGTAATCGGAGGACAAACTGAAAGTAATATAGAACATGAATATAGTACAGATGGCGGAAAAACATGGAATAAAGTTGAAGATGGAAAAATTGTAATAACAGAAGAAGGTAAGACAACAATAATATTTAGAACAGTAAATGAAGTAGGAACATTAAGTGATACAACAGAACCATTTATATTTAAAATAAATAAAGAAACAACTACAGTAATTACAAATAATACAGTAGACAATACAATAGCTAAAAAGCCAATACCACAAACAGGGGTAAAGAATATAATATTAGTATTAATTAGTGTTTTAAGTATTTCAGCAATAATTATTGCTATACGTTACTGGAAAATAAAATAGTAGTTGAAATTGAAGTAGATGTTATTTATCATAATTTAAGAATTATAGGAAAAACAGATATAATAATATTTAAGGGAATATAAATAATTATTCTATATTTGAATAAAAACTATTCTATAAGGTAAATTGTAAAACTATTGACTAATTATTCTATAGGGTCAATTGAAAAGTTAAATACAATTTTGAAAAAGTAAATGCAATTATTCTATAGTAGTATTAAAAATTTTGAAAAAGTGTTGCAATTGCAGCACTTTTTGTGTTATAATAATAAGCGTTGAAAATACACACATATAGTTAGCATAAAATAGTGCTTGAAAAGCTCAAGTTGGTTTATGTGTATAAAGCTATATGGAGGAAATAACTAAAAGGAGGAATAGAAAATGTCAGTAGTTGCAATGAAACAATTACTAGAAGCTGGTGTTCATTTTGGACATCAAACAAGAAGATGGAACCCTAAAATGGCTGAATATATATTCCAAGCTAGAAATGGTATCCATATTATTGACTTACAAAAGTCATCAAAAAAATTAGATGAGGCTTATGATTTCTTAAAAAATCAAGCTGAAGAAGGAAAAACAGTTCTTTTTGTAGGAACTAAAAAACAAGCACAAGAATGTGCTAAAGAAGCTGCAGAAAAATGTGGTATGTACTATGTTAATCAAAGATGGTTAGGAGGAACTTTAACAAACTTCAAAACTATCAGAAATAGAATTAAAAGATTAACAGACATAGAAAAAATGCAAGAAGATGGAACTTTTGAAGTTTTACCAAAAAAGGAAGTAATTCTTTTAAAGAAAGAAATGGAAAAACTTGAAAAGAACCTTGGTGGAATTAAAGAAATGACAGAAATACCAGGAGTTATGTTTGTAGTAGATCCTAATAAAGAAAAAATAGCTATATTAGAAGCTAGAAAATTAGGAATACCAGTTATAGGACTAGTAGATACAAACTGCAATCCAGAAGATGTAGATTACGCAATTCCAGGAAATGATGATGCTATTCGTGCAGTAAAATTAATAATGGACGTTATGGCAAATGCAGTTATAGAAGGAAGACAAGGTGAGTCTATGGAACAAGAAGTAGATGAACAAGAACAAATGGCAGAAGATGCTAAACCAGAGAGTATGGAAGAGGTTGTAGCAGCAGAAGCTGAAGAAAATAAATAATAAATAATAATTAATAATAAAGGAGGCATTTCTTAAAACAAATTCTAGCTAGGGAAACAATAGTTTCAAAGTGTATAATTTGTTAAGAATGCCTTTTAAAATTAAATGGGCTAAAGAACATTTAATTTTAAAAAATTATCCTGGATATAGAATGAAAATTATATAAAAAGGAAAAAAGCTATATTAATAGTAAGAATAAATAATTGGGAGGTTTAAGTATGATTACAGCAAGTCAAGTTAAAGAACTTAGAGAAAAAACAGGTGCAGGTATGATGGACTGCAAAAAGGTTTTAACAGAAACAAATGGAGATGAAGAAAAAGCAATAGAGCTATTACGTGAAAGAGGAATAGCAAAAGCTGCTAAAAAGGCAGATAGAATAGCATCAGAAGGATTAGTTGCAGCATATGTATCTGAAGATAAAAAAGTGGGAGCAGTTGTAGAAGTTAATGCAGAAACAGATTTTGTTGCTAAAAATGAAGAATTTAAACAATTTGTTGCAGATGTTGTAAAACAAGTTGCAGAAAAAAATCCAGCAGACTTAGAAGATTTATTAGCACAAACATCTATTGCTGAACCAGACAAAACAGTTCAAGAAGTATTAACAAATAAAATTGCAACAATAGGTGAAAATATGTCTATTAGAAGATTTGAAAGATTTGAGACAGAAGGAATGGTAGAAAGCTACATCCATGGAGAAGGAAAAATAGGTGTATTATTAGATATTACAGGTGGAGATGAAACTTTAGCAAAAGATGTTTGTATGCAAATAGCTGCTGCTAAACCAGAATATTTAGATAGAGAAGCTGTTCCAGCTGAAAGATTAGAAAAAGAAATGGAAATACTAAAAGCTCAAGCTATGAATGAAGGAAAACCAGAAGCAATAGCAGAGAAAATAGTACAAGGAAGAATTGGAAAATTCTATTCAGAAATATGCTTAGTAGACCAAGAATTTGTTAAAGATCCAGATACAACTGTTGGAAAATTAGTTGCATCTAAAGGTGCTAAATTAAATGGATTTGCAAGATTTGAAAAAGGTGAAGGACTAGCTAAAAAAGAAGAAAACTTTGCAGAAGAAGTTGCAAAACAAATAAATGGATAATATAAAAAATATCTGAGGTGTATAAACATCTCAGATATTTTTGTTTATATACTTTAGAATAATAGAGTATATAGTAAAGTTTGTGTAAGTTTTACAATATATGTTTATATTTATTCATTAATCGTTGTAGATGTTTTACCAGTTCCTACCACTGACTCTTGTAGTGACCTCCATGTATTACAACCTATAATTCCATCTGCATCTAATCCAACTTTTCTTTGATATTGTATAGTTGCATTTCTAGTTTGTGCACCAAATACTCCATCTAATCCACCTGTTCTATAACCTAATGTGTTTAAATTATCTTGTGCAATACATACATAAGCTCCTCTTGAACCTTGTTTTATAAGAGGATATCCACCTGTACTACATGCTGGTGTTCCTCTTCGTTTATCGAAATGTACCCATGTTGGAGTTAAAGATGCAGGTTCTACATAAGCCCATACTCCCGAATTTATAGCAGAAGTTCTTAATCTGTTTCTTTCACTGTTAGAAAGTCTTTGACCAACATCAAAAGCAGTTCCTGCATAGTGCTGACTTTGGTTTCCATGTCCGACCTTCATATGGTCTTTTAAATGCAAACCCAACATCTATTGGAGCGCCAAATATATATCTTT
>FR901515.1:21047-21306 GCA_000438355.1 Clostridium sp. CAG:273 | reverse complement strand
CTTTGGCTATTCCAGGCTTGCATTACCCTTTTTTCTGTCCATAGTACATTACTTCTACTTGATCCTCTAAATTCTCTTACTGTTAATGTTCTATTTGCATTATATGGCATTGCTTCTGAAAATCCCCTATAGTATGTTTCCATTCGGTTTGCATCATTATTATATACCAATATTCTAGCCATAAATTACTATTCCTCCCTAATTTTATATTATACTTTTATATTTCTAAATTCTTATATATATTTATAATTCTATAATA
>FR901515.1:12389-20984 GCA_000438355.1 Clostridium sp. CAG:273 | reverse complement strand
TTAAATATATTTTTTAATATTATATATATTTATAAAATAACTTTTTAAATGTAAATTCAAAAAGTAAAATAAATTTTTTATACTTTGTAATATTGTATGATATATTTATTTTTTTGTTACCTTATGCTATAATATTACTGCAAAGCAAATTTAATTTAGCTTTAATTAAAAGAAAGGTTACCAGTTTTATGGTAAATATATATAATATGAATAACATTTATGAAGAAACTAAATTTTTAATGAAAAAGTATAACTTAACGGCAAATAAAAAATTAGGGCAAAACTTTTTAGTAGATAGTGAAGCTATAAATAGTATTGTTGCATCTGCTAATCTTACTAAAAAAGATATGGTTATAGAAATAGGACCAGGACTTGGAACTCTAACATCAATGTTAATAGAAAAAGCTGGTAAAGTTATTGCAATAGAATTAGATGATAGAATGATAAAAATTCTTGGTGATAGATTTTTATTATATGATAATTTTGAATTAATTAACGAAGATGTTTTGAAAGTAGATTTATCATCATTAATAGAGAAAAATAGTGAATTTGAAAATATAAAAGTTGTTGCAAATCTACCTTATTATATTACAACTCCAATAATAATGAAACTCTTAGAAAACAGGCTTAAAATCGAAAGCATAACAATTATGATACAAAAAGAGGTTGCAGAAAGAATTGTGGCTACTCCAGGAAGTAAATTATCTGGGGCTATTACATATAGTGTGCATTATTATGCAGAACCTGAGAAAATAGCATTAGTACCTAATACATCCTTTATTCCATCACCTGAGGTGGATTCTGAAGTTATAAAACTAAATATTAGGAAAAGTCCACCAGTAAAAATAGATAATGAAAAATTGTTTTTTAATGTTATAAAAGCAAGTTTTATGCAGAGAAGAAAAACCTTATCAAATGGTTTGGTAAATGGAGGAATAGTAAAAAATAAAGCTAAAGCAATAGAAATATTAAAAAATATGGGATTGGAAGAAAATGTTAGAGGTGAAGAATTAACATTAGAACAATTTGCAAATTTAAGTAATAAAATAAATTAATTTTATGCAATATATTTTATAAAATTAATTTACTTTTAGGTCAATTGAAAAAGTAAAATATAGCTTACAACACTAAAATAAATTGCATAGTTCTTTCTTAATTTATTCTTAAGAAAAAAATTATATTAAATACTTTAAAAAAGATATTTGCTATGTTATAATATTATTGTATATGTATATTTGTTAGAAGGGAGAAGCATATGAATCAAATACTTGTAACAGAAAAAGTTTATGTTACACCAGATTTGAAAAGAAAAAAGAGATTATATAAGATAGAATTTTGTCTATCTATTCTTTTAATATGCCTTTTATCTTCTCTTTACATTTATGGAGCTTATGATAGAGATAAATCTGAAGAAGTATCTCAACAAATATTATCAAACATAGATAATACTATAAAAATTCAAGATGAAAATGACATTATGGTATTAGTTTTAGATGATACGGTACAAGAAGTTGAGGATGAAAATTTGCATGATGATGTAAATGCAAAAACATATACAGCTGAAAGTGGAAAAACATATACAACAGATGCTGTTTTATCTATACCTAAATTAGATATACAATATCCTGTACTATCTGAAACATCTGTAGAACTTTTAAAAGTATCTTTGAATAAATATTGGGGACCAAACCCAAATGAAATAGGTAATTACTGTATAGTAGGTCATAACTATAGAAATGATGCTTTTTTTGGAAACCTACATAAATTAAATGGAGGAGACAAGGTATATATAAAAGACAATTCTGGTAGAACTATAGAATATCAAGTCTATGATAAATATATTGTAGAACCTACAGACACAAGTTGTACATCACAACTTACAAATGGCAGAAAAGAAATTACATTAATTACATGTGCAAATTATGGAACACAAAGGCTTATTGTAAAATGTAGAGCAGTAAAGTAATTGATTTAGCTTATTAATTTATTATTTGATTAAATTATTAAATTATATCTTTAAAGTAAAAAATATATAACAAAATTTAACTTGGAAAGCAGTTTTCTGTAAATAAATACACTTCATTTAGTAATCTTAGATTAGCAAATTACTTATATTAAGATTACTAAATGAAGACATTTTTTTATAGAAGGCTTTTTTATTATTATATATAGAAAAAATATTAATAGCTTATGTAAATTTTCGTCTATTTTTATTGATTTTTATAACTTATTATAATAAAATGTTTTTTATAAAATAACATTATTTTTATAATTGGAGGATTTAATGTATAAACCAAAGAATAAAAAAGTAAAAGCAGCATCTACTAATAAAAGATTAAGAGGGATATTAATTGCTGTTATTGTTATATTTTTAATTATTATATTTCGTATTGGTTGGTTACAATTTATAGAGGGTTCAGAGTTAAAAGAGATGATGTATGACCAATTAATTAAAAGTGAAATTCTTACCCCAAAAAGAGGTGCTATATATGACTCAAATGGTAAAACTCTTGCAATAAGTGCACAAGTAGATACTGTTAGTGTTACTCCTTCTAGTTTTATTCAAAAAGATGAAGATGGAAATATAGATGATTTTAAAACTAAAGCTTATAGAGAAAAAGTGGCTAAAAGTTTATCAGATATCTTTGAATTAGAATATGAAGATACTTTAAATAAAATTTCTAGTGATAATTCATTTGTTATAATTGCTAAAAAAGTTGAGAAAGATAAAGTGGATAGATTAAGAGAGTGGATGAAAAAAGAAGAAATTTATACAGGAATAAATATTGATGAAGACACAAAAAGATATTATCCATATGATAATTTGGCTTCTAGTTTAATTGGTTTTTGTAATGATGATAATCAAGGTAGTGAAGGTTTGGAATATTACTGGAATAGTACACTTACTGGTACATCAGGAAGGATAGTTACATCTACAGATGCAATTAGCGGACTTATACCAGACGAAAACCAAACATATATTGCTCCACAAAATGGTAGTGATTTAACACTTACAATAGATGCAAATATTCAATCTATTGCAGAAAAGTATTTAAAACAGGGATGTATAGAAAATGAGGCTAGTAGAGGTGGAAATGTAATAATTATGGATCCAAATACTGGAGACATTTTAGCAATGGCAACATATCCAGACTATAACTTAAATTCACCATATACACCTACTCACATTGACTCAAAAGAGTGGAATAAATTAAGTAGTGAAGCACAATCAAATACTCTATATTCTTTATATAAGAACAGAGCAATTTCTGACACATATGAGCCTGGCTCTGTATTTAAAATTATAACTTCTGCAGTAGCTTTAGAAGAAGACTTAGCAACAACAGATGGAGCAAATAGTTATAAATGTACTGGTGTATATAATGTTTCCGGAATTAATATTAGTTGTTCTCATGGTGCTGTACATGGTAATCTTTCTTTAAGGCAAGCATTACAAAAGTCTTGCAATGCAGCATTTATGCAAATAGGACAAAAAGTTGGAGTAAAAACATTATATCAATATTATGATGCATTTGGATTTTTTGATAAAACAAATTTTGCAAGTGTTGGTGAGGCTTCAAGTAATTTTTGGAATATAAATGATGTTGGACCAATAGAACTTGCTACAATGTCATTTGGTCAAAGATTTAATATTACTCCTATCCAAATGATAACAGCTGTTTCTGCAGTAGCAAATGGTGGTAACTTAATGCAACCTAGAATAGTAAAAGAAATTAAAAATACATCAACAGGTGCTGTTCAAACTATTAATCCTATATCTGTTAGACAAGTTATTTCTAAAGAAACATCTGAAGAAATGCTTGATATGTTAGAATCTGTTGTTACAGATGGAACTGGTAGGTATGCTCAAGTTAAAGGTTACTCAATAGCTGGTAAGACAGGAACTTCTGAGCCTTCTCCAGGAGCTGAAGATCAAGGAAATGTTGCATCATTTGCTGCAATATCACCTGTAGAAAGCCCACAATTAGTAGTATTAGTAACTGTTTATGGACCAGAAGGTGCCAATAACGATGGTAGTCTAGTTGCAGGGCCGATAGCTGCTCAAATATTAAATGAAGTACTTCCATATATGCAAGTTCCTACAGATAGCACTTATTCAGCAAATACAGAAAAGATAAGCTTGCCAGATGTTACAAATAAAACGGTTGGAGAAGCTAAAAAGATATTAGAGGAGGCTGGCTTTATAGTAAAGACAGAAGGCGCAAATGAGGACATTATAACAGAGCAAGTTCCAAAGAAAGGAACAAATTTAATAAAGAATTCTATAATTAAATTGTACACTTCAGATGATGAGACAAAAGTTTCTGTAACAGTACCAGATTTAAAAATGAAAACATTGTCACAAGCAAAACAAATTCTTAAAGAAAAAAATCTTAATATAGATGTAAAAGGTTCTTCTGGAGTGATACTTACACAAGATCCTATTAATGGTACTTCTGTTGAAGAAGGTAGTGTAATTACAGTAACATTGCAACAGCAATGAACTTAAAATGTCATTTTTCGACAAATTAATAAAAACTTAATAAAATCTTGAGGAAATATTTATAAACATATGCTACAATAATAAAAATTAAAAATGTAAAAGGAAATGTGATAAAAATGAAGCAAAATACCAAAGATTATATAATTAAACTATTTTGGATTTTTATTATTGCTAGCATAATTGGATGTGCTGTAGAAACTATTGTCTGTATAGTACAAAAGGGTCATTTTGAAATAAGACAAGGTGTTATATATGGACCTTTTATACCCGTTTATGGTGCAGGAGCTGTTTTGTTTTATATATTTGTGCCTTTAATTACAGGTGCAACAGCAGAAAATGCAAAAGAAATAAGTAATATAAAAATATTTTTAAACACAATGGTTTTAGGAGGAATAACAGAATATTTATTTTCATATGGACAAGAAAAGCTATTTGGAACAATATCATGGGATTATAGCAATATACCGTTTAACATAAATGGTAGAACTAGTCTTTTACATTGTATATATTGGGGAATAGGTGGAATAATATTTATTAAATATTTATATCCATATATTGAAAATTTAACAAATAGAATGAATATGAAAAAACTTACAATTGCAACTACATTTTTAGCAATATTTATGGTATATAATATTTCTATATCAATGTTAGCAGGACAAAGACAAATGGAAAGAGTACAAAATATATCTGCAAATTCAAGATTAGATACATATTTAGATAAGAAATATCCAGATAAACTTTTGGACACTATTTTTTCAAACAAGAAAAACGTAATAGATACAGCAGGATAATATTTAATGCAAGAATTGTATTAAAATAAGTTTGACAAAAAGACATCACTATGTTAATATACATTTTACATAATTAAATAGAAAAAATTGTATATCTTTACAATTAATACCAAGCTCTGAAACTAGCATGGGAATTCATTTATACAAATTAAACGAAAAATTAAATGAAATAAAATATGTAATTTCCGCCACAGCGGAGAGTTTCTGTGTTTAAATAGAACAAAATACAGATATATCTTTTGGTGAGGGAAAATGCATATTGAAATATTACTAGGGCAAGTAAGAGAAAAAAAAGGAATGACTTTAACTAGGCTAGCTGAGAAAAGCGGGGTTTCAAAAACTCATATTAATGATATTGAAAACAACGTAAAATCGCCTAGTTTATTAGTTATGGTAAAATTGGCAAAGGCGTTAAATGTTGATATTAACGAGTTATATAGGGTGAAATGGTAATGGCAGAAATGGAAAATAACGATTATTACAACAAAAGTTTAAAAGCACTAATAGAGTATATAGAACAAGAGAAGAAAACTATTACTGAAGTAGAATGGAATAGGTATGCTTTTAAAAATAATTATCTATCTAGTGAGACAATGGGTTATCTTTCCAAAACAAAGTTTCATAAGTTATGTAAAAGCATTTTAAAAGAAATAAAAAAGAAATAAAAAAATACCTTTATATAATTTTTATAGTAAGATAGAATTATTTTACAATTATTAAAAAATATTTTAAATTACTATTTAGGGTATTTTATATTTGTAAAAATATTACAGAAAGCAATAAACTTAAAATAACTTAATAATTTTAAGTTTTTTTTGTCGGATAGATTTGTTAAATAAAAAGCGCACTTTTAATTTAAAGCTTATTGTTTTAAACTAAAATCAATTTGTTATTAATTTGTATCTTTAAATTTAAAAATCATGAGTAACTTCCAATTTTAAAAATTAAATGTTGACTATATTACATAAAAATGTTAAATTATAATTAAATTATTAGGAAAGTAGTAAAAGTTTAAATATCAACATAATAATTATATTATAAAATAATTGTTTACAAAGGTTTATGGGCAACCTTTTAAAAACCTAAATCTATTATACAAGGAGATAATAGTTTTATAACTATTTATAAAATTTATGAATATATGGCATGATATAAATAAAGATAGAATTTCTAAAGATAATTTTGTATCAGTAATTGAGATAAATAAAAATTGCAGAAATAAATATGAATTAGATAAAGAGACAGGTATGTTAAAATTGGATAGAATATTATACACATCTACACATTATCCTGCAAATTATGGTTTTATTCCAAGAACTTATGCAGGAGATAATGATCCACTTGATGTTTTGGTTATATGTCAGGAGGAAATTGCACCTATGACTTTGGTAGAAACTTATCCAATTGGTGTTTTAATAATGACAGACGATAATGAACAGGATGAGAAGATTATAGCAATATGCAAAAAAGATCCATTTCTAAATTGTTATAAAGATATTTCAGAATTGCCTCAAAATTTATTGTCAGAGATAAAACATTTTTTTGAAGTGTACAAGCAATTGGAAGGAAAACAAACGACTGTGGATAAAATGTTAGGTAGAGATGAGGCAGAGAAAATAATACAAAAATCAATAGAAGATTATATTAATAATTTTGAGAAATAACAGAATAACTATATAAAAATGTGTTTCAGGAAGGAATAATATGATAATAGAAAAAATAGTATTTGGGGTATTATCAATTGCACTTTTTACAATATTTTTTCTTAAAATGATAGGAAAAAATAATGCGACATATGTCTATTTATTAGTGGTGCAATTTATAGGTATGTTAATTAGTTTTTCAGAACTAATATTTTCTATAAAACTAAATGCAATAATAAAATTAATATCATATCTATTGGCTATAATCATACCAATTGTAATAATTATTATAGAAAAAATAAAAAAAGTACAATTTCCAGAATTATTTAACTTTATTACAGCAAAAATTTGTATAAAGCTAAATAAAAATGAAATAGCAAAAAAATATCTTGAAAAAATAATAGAAGAAAACGAAGAAAGTTATATGGCACACAAAATGATAGCACAGATATATGAAGAAGAGGGAAATTATGAGTGGGCAATTGCAGAATATACGAAAGTTATTAGTATAAATTCAAGAGATTATGCCTCAACATATATACTTTCTAAAATTTTAAGTGAGCATGACAAGAAGAATGAAGCAGTTGATTTATTAACAGATTTAGTAAAAATAGTTCCAGAAAATTATAAAGCAGTAGATTTATTAGCAAATATTTATATGGATCAAGAAAAGTATAAAGAAGCCATTAATGTTTATATGAATGCTTTAAAATTTAATGCTACAAATTATGACATTTACTATAATTTAGGCATTGCATATACAATGCTCAATGATTTTCAGAGAGCAAAGGAATTTTATGAAAAAGCGGCAGAACTAAACTCACTTTTATATAATCCTAATTTTAGTTTAGGACAAATTGCACTTCTATATGGTGACTTAGAAGAGGCGGAAAAATATTTTATGAAAAATGTTCAAAGTGAAGAAAAGGAAGCAGGACCATATTATTATCTAGCACAAATAGCTATGCTAAAAGGAGAGGAAGAAAAAGCTATAAATTATATTAATTTAGCAATACAAATGGATTATGAAATTTATGAAAAAATAATAAAAGATCCTATCTTTTTTGCTATAAAAGCTAGAATACAGCCAAATTTAGAAAAGACAAAGTTAGAAGCAAAAATGAACGAAAAGGAGAAAAAAGCAAGAGAACATTTGAAAAATACATATATATTAGTTGGTAGACTTAATAATAATGACATAAAAATGATGGAAAATATGAGGAAAGTAAGTAAAGAAAAAGATCAAAGAGAATTAAATTAATTTTAAATATTAAGCCCATATATCAAGTTTGCAAAATTTGCATATAATATATGGGTGATTTTTTTATGAGAAAAATATGTTTAATAGGTGGAGACAAAAGAAATTTGGAACTTGCCAAATTTCTTTTGGAAGATAAAGAAAATAATATATCAATTTTTGCAAATGAAAAGATGAAAGAAGAAATAACCAATAAAAAAATAGAAGATGACGAACTAAAAAATATTATAAAAAAAATAAATAACAACGTAGATTTATGTAACGATAAAAAGAGATTTTATAATAATATCCTAAAAATAAAAGAGATAAATAATAAAAATTATATAAATGAATATAAAAGCGAAATTATAGAATATAAAAGTTTAGAAGAAGCAATAATAAAAAGTGATATAGTTG
>FR901515.1:0-12355 GCA_000438355.1 Clostridium sp. CAG:273 | reverse complement strand
CGGCGGTGCCAATTAGCAAAGATAAATTAACTTTAACAGGAGAATATACGGATTTAAAAATAAGTTTGGAAGATTTTTTTATGAAATTGAAAAATGTCTTTTTAGTTTCGGGCATGGTTCCAGACAAATTTAGCAAAGTTTTAACTGAAAATAATGTAAAAGTTTTGGATTTATTAAAAGATGAGAGCTACATAATTTTTAATGCAAAAATTACTGTTGAAGGAATAATAAAGTATTTAATAGAAAATACAGAGGATACAATTTTCAATAGTAAAATTTTGGTTTTAGGATATGGAAGAATAGGAAAAATTTTATGTAATGTTTTAAAAAGTTTTACAGAAAATATATATTGTATGCCTAACAGTAAAGAAGAGTTAGAATGGTTAAAATCTAATTGTGTGAATTATATATTTGAAGAAAATTTTAATGATTTAAATAAAAATTTAAAAAAAGTTGATAATATTGCTAAAAAAGAATTACATAAATTTTTAGGCAATTTTGAAATAATTATTAATACAATTCCAAGAATAATTTTAAATGAAAAAGAGATTTGTTCCCTTAATAAAGATGTTTTTATACTAGATGTTGCATCAAAACCAGGTGGAATTAATCAGGAAAATGCCATGAAAAATAATATAAATTTTTTATGGAAGTTGGGCATTCCAGCAGAAATATCTGCAAAAGCTTGTGCGAAAAAAATTAAAAATATGATATATGAAAATAATATTACATATATGTTACAATGATATTACATTTGCATTAAAAATTGAAAGCAAATATTGACTTTTTCTATAAAAACGATAAAATTTAAATAATAATATAAGGTTATTTTGACTAAAAAAAGGGGAATTTGTAACTTTAGAAAAAAATACAAGTATTTTTATTATGTTTATGAGAAATATATTAGTGTAAAAGTTTATTTAGACGAAGGAGAAAGAAATGACAAGTTGCTTAGGATTATACGTAGAAAGTAATGTAATTAAATATGCGAAAATTTCAAAAGATCGTGATAACTTAAAAGTAGAGTCATTCGGTTTAAAGTTTTATGACAAATTAGGAGATGCTATAAAGCAAATAATTTCAGAAACATATAGTTTTAAAGTGCCTATAAGTATAAACTTAGCAGACGAAGTGTACAGCTACTTTTATATGTTTAGTATGCTTAATAAAAAGGATTTGAAAAAGGCTATAGAAACAGAATATGAAGCATATTGCACAGAAAAAGGGCTAAATAAAAATGCTGTAGAAACAAGATATGCACTTGTCAATTCTTTAAGTGATAAAGATAGGGTTAAAGTTATACATGTAGCAGCAAACAAAAATAACCTTAATGCAATAGAACAGCAACTTGCAGAAAATAAAATAGCAGCAATTTCTCCTATAGGTATGACAATTGCAAATATTGCTAAAATGAAACAAAAAGAGAATATTGCAATTATAAATATGGAAGACAAAACAACTGTAACTATAATTGTAAATCAAAAAGTTTATAGTGTAGATACAATAGAAAATGGCTCAAGCCAAGTTTTAGATGGAATAAATGCAAAAGAAAATTCTTATTCAAAAGCTTATGAAATTTGTAAAAATTCTACTATTTATACAATGGAAGGACAAGAATTACAAGATACAGAAAATGAGTATTTAGATAACATTATGCCAACATTATATAAAATAGCAGAAAATTCAAAAAAGATAATAGAGAATTCAGCAATAGATATAGATAGAATATATATCACAGGTACATTATCAGTTGTAAATAATATAGATTTATATTTTCAAGAGTTTTTTAACACAGAAAAGTGTGAAATTTTAAAACCATTTTTTATAAAAGATTCCATAAAAGTGAATATAAAAGACTATGTGGAAGTTAATTCAGCTATAGCTATGGCTATGCAAGGACTTGGATATGGTGTTAAAGACATGAACTTTAAAAAGCATAGTATTACAGATAATCTTCCAGAATGGATGACAATAGACCTTGGAAGTCCAAATGCTAATAGTAAAATAGGAAATGGACTAAAAGAATTTTTCTCAGTAGATTGGAAAGCGAAGTTAGATACAACAGAAAAATGGTTATTAAGAGTAGCAGGCGGATTTTTAATACTTGTTTTACTATATACAGGTTTTACAATAGTAATTAATAACCAATACGAACAAAAAACTTTAGAAGCAAATGAAGTAAGACAAGATACAATGACAAAATTAGCAGCAGTAAATTCAGATATAAACTCTGTAAAAGCTAAAACAAATCAATATTTGCAATTAGCAGATAATTTAAGAAGTACAAGTGAAAAAATACAAGATGATCAAAAAAGCAAAAATGCAGTAACTACAATGCTTAGTGAGATAATGTATATAATTCCTAAAGGAGTACAACTTACATCAGTAGAAAATACTACAGGAAGCCATATTGTTATAAATGCACAATCTGAAAAATATGAACAATTAGGTTACTTTAAAGTCAAAATAGCTAATGAAAATATATTAAAAGCAGATACAGTTGTATCAACAATGGGAACAAAAGATGGAAATATGGTTAAAATTGTAATAGAAGGAGATTTACCATGAAGAAATTATTAATTATAATTCTTATAATTTTATTATGTGTGCTGGGATATTTTGCAATATTTAATGGAATTTCAATTGGAAATTTTCAAATATTAAGTGTAAGCCAAATAAAAGAAAAGAATGATAAACTAGATCAAGAAATAAGTGATATAGAAACACAAAGAGTAAGTACTTTTCCATCTAAAACATCAGAATTAGGAAGAGAAACAGATACTATGATGAATGCAAAGAAAACTTATTTAGATTTAGCAAGTGTAAGTACAGAGGGAGAGCTAAAAGAAGCTAATCAAGAAGAAACTTATTTAATTGAATTTTTATGGACAAGAATGGGAAACCATGCAACAAAGGAAGGAGTAATTGCTAAATTTGAAATAGTTTCAGGAGATACCGGAGACAGTAACTTATATAATATTAACTTTACAATAACAGGACATTATATAGCAATTATAAACTTTGTTTCTGCAATAGAAAATGACAGCAAACTTGGATTTAGAATAGAAAACTTTAAAGTAGTTCCAGGGGGAGATGACCTAACAGCTACATTTGTTGTAAGAAATATAAGGATTAAAAATGAAAAGACGACTACAAGTACTACACAAACACAGACAACAGACACAACTAATACAACTACAAATACTACAGAAACTACAGTAGATAATACAACTACAACAAATACACAATCATAATTTATGTAGGAGGATAAAATGGTAAAATCAATAATTAAAGAAATTATTATTATGTTATTGTTATGTGTTGCTATATTATTAATACTTGGGGTATTATTTTATGATTACATTCCAAGTAATAAAGTAGTTCCAGGTAAAATAGCATATTCAACTCCAGAAAATATTCAAGAAGAAGTAAATGAAGAAGTAATAGAAGCTAATAAGACTAAAATTACTTATGAAGTAACAGATGCAGATTTAAATATATATAAACAAAGTAATAGTTATGTGCCAGGAAAAAGAGATCCATTTTCTATGGAATCTACTCAAACAACTGGAAATTCAACTGGAGGAACAAATAATAATAATGAAGAAATTGTAGAAACAAATACAAATTCAGACCCAAACTCAACAGGAACTTTCTTTAATGAAACTGGGAAAAAATAATTAATTTCGGTTATATTTATTAAATATAAATATATACAAAAAATCTAAAGAGAAAGGAGTAAGTAAAATGTTAGAAAAAACAAAAGGACAAGGTGGTATTACACTAGTAGCATTAGTTGTTACAATCGTAGTATTATTAATACTAGCAGGAATAACAATAGCATTAGTATTTGCACAAAATGGTGTGGTAGGAAAAGCACAAGAAGCTGCAGCTAGTTCAAATAAAGGAACAATAGCAGATAATATTCAAGGATATATAGTATCTAAACAAATGGATATATAGTATCTAAACAAATGGATGCAATTCAAACAGGGCAAGCACCTGGAAATGTTACAGAAGATATGACAACTAAACTTCAAGCTGCTGGAATAACTGTAACTGCTTCAAGCAACACAGTTAGTATTGCAGCAGATACAACAGTAACAATAAGTGGAGATATAACATTTGAATTAAATAAACAAACTTATACTTTAAGTGCTGGTGGTTATGACACAGGATACCCAGAATTAAAATAAAATATATAGTTTGTTTTAATATATCTAAAATAAGAAGGGAGAATACAACATGTTAAAGAAAACAAAAGGACAAAGTGGTATTACATTAGTAGCATTAGTTGTTACAATCGTAGTATTATTAATACTAGCAGGAATAACAATAGCATTAGTATTTGCACAAAATGGTGTAGTAGGAAAAGCTCAAGAAGCTGCTAAAGAATCAAATAAAGGAACAATAGCAGACAATATTCAAGGATATGTAGTATCTAAACAAATGGAAGCACTTCAATCAAATGCTGAACAAGATATTACAGCTGATTTAAAAGCTGCTCTTACAAAAGTAGGAATTACAAATAGTGGTTCTGGAACAGTAAAAGTTAAAGCTGATACAACAGTAGCTGTTACAGGAACAATTACATTCACATTAGGTGGACAAAGCTATAATTTTACAGCTTATAATAATGGTTATCCAACATTAGAAGCTGCAAGTTCTACAGTAGTACCATAATTAGTGCATAATATGGCATATGCAAAGTTAATGTATATGCCTTATTTTTTAATATAACAATTAGGAGAAAAAGATGGACATTATTTTATATATACTACTTTTTTGTATGGGAACAGTTTTTGGAAGTTTTTTTACATTAGCAGTTAGTAGAATTCCAATAGGACAGGATATTACACACGAGCGTTCTTATTGTCCAAACTGTAACCATAAATTAAGCTTTTTAGATATGATACCTATTTTAAGTTATATATTTTTGGGTGGAAAATGCAGATACTGCAAACAAAAAATAAGAATAAGATATTTAATCTTAGAAGTATTTTCTGGAATAGTATTTGTTTTATTTGCATTGTCTATAAAGTTTAGTATGTATAATTTAAGTATTAATAATATGACATATTTAATATTTGGATTATTATATATATCAACATTATTTATTATTGCAGGAATAGATAAAGAAAAAATAAGAATTGAAAAATCTGTATTATTATTTGGATATATATTAACTACAGCATATATAATTTATCTATATATAGTAGAGCATGATACTAGTATATATAGATATGTTATATATTTATTTGTCGTTCTTATACTTATGCTAATAGATATATTTTATTTAAGGAAAAAAGTAAAAGATAATTATCCTGTAGAAGTGCTACTATTATCAATATTAATGATAGCATTTACATATGAATTACAATATGCAATTACAGTCACTATGACACTGCTTACAATTGCTTTTGTACTAATATTTTCTAAAATTAAAAATAGAAAAGCAAAAAGTATAAAAACAAAGAAAAATAAAGATATAAAATTACCTATTGGATTTTTCATGTGTGTTTCAAATATAATAGTTTTAATTATAACAAATGCAATTAGCTTTTATGCATAAGGCAGTTGAGGGAAAACTTGGAAGATAATTATGATTTTTCCAACCGAATTGTGCTTTAAGGAAGGAATGTTTGTAAAAATGGATAATGTAAATTTAAAGAAAGTAAATACAAAATCAGAAAGTGGCTTTACATTTACAGACTTAGCTATTGCCATATTTATAATTATGCTTTTTACAGGAACAATAGGTACTATAATGTATCAAATTACAGAGGTAAAATTAAGTACACAACTTTCTGCTGAAGCAACTGTTTGTGCTATACAAATATTAGAAGATATAGATAAAACAGACTATGACCTTATCCAAAATGGAATGGAGAATTTGTATAGAACTAAATTTCAAATACCATCAGGTTTTGCAATAAGAATAGATGTAATAGACTCTGCTTATACTATTGCAGGACAACCTACAAAAAGGGTGGAACTTAGAATAAAATATAAATTTAAAGGAAGAGATGAAGAACTTGCAATAACTAGATATAAAGTTAAAGAAGCTTAAAATTATGAGGGTAGTTTAAGGAAATATTTCATAACTATATGTGCCTTTGAGCAAAGGAGAAAGGAATGGAATTCATGATGAAAAGTCAAAAGGGTGTTACATTAGTTGCATTAGTAATTTATATTATAGTTTTTACAATAGTTATATCAATTTTATCAGTAATATCTAGCTTTTTCTTTTCAAATGTAAATTTTGTAAAAGAGCAAGCAAATTATGCACCTGAATTTAATAAATTTAATATGTTTTTTATACAGGATGTTAAAAATAATAAAAATGTAACAGTGAATAATAATACAATTGAATTTGCAGATGGAACAAGATATGACTTTAATTCAGACCAAAAAGCAATATACAGAAATGGAAAAGCAATAGCAAAAAATATTCAAGTTGCAGTATTTAAACCATCTACAGTAACTATAAGAAACACTACAAAGAATATAGTAAATGTCAATATAGCAATAGGAAAAGCAGGGTCTTTATTTACTAAAGATATAGATTATGTATTAAAATATTGGTAATTAATGGAGTTATACGATATTTATATTTAAAATTAAAATTTTATAGTATAATATTTATTATAAGACTAAACTTAAGAGGAGGATAACCTATGGACGTAAAAAGAAGCCAACCAATAGGAATAGAATTAGTAAGAAGAGGAATTGTTACAGAAGCAGATATAGACAAAGCATTAGACTATCAAAAAAGACACCCAAAAAAGAAGATTGGTGATATATTAGATATTTTAAAATTGTGTGATCCACATATATTAATAGATGCAATAGGTGAAATATTAGAAGAAAGAGCAATATATTTGCAAGAAAATGATATAAAAATAAATGTTTTAGATTATGTGTCTTTAGATATTATAAAAGAAAATAAGGCTATACCTTTTGATATTGTTTCTGGTAGGGTAAAAGTATGTTTTGCAGATACTTCTAATAGAAAATCTACAGATGTAATAAGGCTATTACTTTTAAATAAAGGACTTGTAATGGATCGCTATATTACTTTTGAGAGCAATATAGATAATATAGTAAATTCACTAGAAGGTGTAGTTTCTGACGATATTAATACAAATACAGATGTTTCTGGAATGGTGGATAGTATTATAAAAACAGCTATGGAAAAGAGAGCAAGTGATATACACATAGAGCCAATGGAGAAATTTGTTAGAGTTAGATATAGAATAGATGGACAACTAATTACAGCAGCAACAGTAGATAAAGAAAAACAAGCACAAATAGTAGGTAGATTAAAAGCTATTTCTAACATGCATCAGGAAAAGCAAGAAGCACAAGATGGTAGAATTTTAGCATATCCAGATTACAACATACGTGTATCTTCACAAAAAAATGTTAATGGAGAAAAATTTGTTTTAAGATTATTAAAGAAAAATGAGGATATAAAAAGGTTATTTGAACTTGGATTTCCAGATGACGAGAAATTGGTTAATGACTGTTTTAATAAGAAAAATAGTATTACAGTTGTTGCTGCTCCAACAGGAGAGGGAAAAACAACAACATTATATAGTATTATAGATTATTTAAATAGACCAGAAATAAATATTACAACTATTGAAGACCCAGTAGAAATAAGAATTGATGGATTAAATCAAATAGAGGTAGAAGCCAAAACAACATTCCAAGATTCTTTAAGAACAGTTTTAAGACAAGATCCAGATATAATTTTAGTAGGAGAAATTAGAGATAGAGAAACTGCAGAGATTGCAATGCAAGCAGGTCAAACAGGTCACTATGTATTATCTACAATTCATACAATAGATGCAATAGAAGTTATAACACGACTAAGAAAAATGGGAGTTTCGGATTATGATATATCTAGTACATTAGCAACATCTGTTTCTGAAAGATTAGTAAGAAAAGTATGCCCAAACTGCGCAAGAGAAAGAGAGTTTACTCTACGAGAGAAGGAGATTATAAATAAATTTGCAGAAAAATATGGTTGTAAATTTGATTTAG
This sequence comes from Clostridium sp. CAG:273, assembly GCA_000438355.1. GTDB lineage: Bacteria > Bacillota > Clostridia > TANB77 > CAG-508 > CAG-273. The sequence goes on along the minus strand of FR901515.1, from coordinate 4,306 downwards.
ATAATGCAAAAACATATGACATAGTAGGATGTAAAAAGTGTAATAATACAGGTTACTATGGAAGAATTGGTATATTTGAAGTATTATCTATAACAGATACAATAAGAGAATTAATTACAAGAGGAGCATCAAGCATAGAAATAAGAAAAGCAGCATTAGAAGAAGGATACAGACCTTTAATTATAGACGGAATAGGCAAAGTTATTTCAGGTATAACAACATTAGATGAGCTTAATAACAAATTAGTTATATATTAACAAAAGATAGGGGGAAAAATAATGATAGACATTGACAAAATAATGTATTTAGCAATGAAAAAGGATGCATCAGATATTCACTTAATTGCTGGAATAAAACCAGTAATGAGAGTGAGAAGAGATTTAATAAGTTATGAAGATTTCGATATATTAACAGAAGAAGATATGTGGGAGATATATGACTATTTTGTTAGAGGAAATGTTGATAAAGATAGAGTATTTAAAGAAACCAAAAGATTAGATTCTTCTTTTGTATTTTCAGATATACGTTTAAGAGTAAATATTTCACTTTCAAATGAAATCCCTGTAGTAACTCTAAGGCTTATAAAAAATCAATTACCATCATATGAATCATTAGGAGTACCAGATATAGTAAGAAGAATGATGTACCAACCACAAGGACTTATACTTGTAACTGGTAAAACTAACTCTGGAAAGACAACAACTTTAAATGCTTTAATTAATGAAATTAATGAAAATCAAAATAAAAAAATATTGACATTAGAAAGTCCAATAGAGTATAAACATAAATGTAAAAAGTCAATTATTGTACAAAAAGAAGTTGGAGTTGGACAAGACTGCTTAACATACAGCAGTGGAGTAAAGAACTCTTTAAGAGAGGACTGTGACATATTAGTTATAGGTGAGATTCGTGATAAAGAAACAATGGATGCAGCTATAGAAACAGCCGAAGCAGGTCATTTAGTAATAGGAACACTTCATACAAAATCTTGTGCAGAAACAATAGACAGAATGATAAACTTTTATGACATAAGAGATCAACAAACTATAAAGTTCTTAATAGCTTCTTTATTAAAATTGGTTGTATCTCAAAGATTATTACCTGGAAGGTCTGGAGAATTAGTTCTAGTTCCGGAAGTAATGGTTGTAGATAACATTGTATCAGGTATAATTAGAAAAGATAAAATAAGCGTTTCTGAAATAGAAGATGCTATACAAAGTAATTCTGAAAAAGGCAGTATTGGTTTAATAAATTCGTTAGCAGAGCTATTTACAAAAGATAAAATTACATTAGAGCAAGCTAAAGCTCAAATAGAAGAAAAGAATATAGAAGTATTAAATAGGACTATAATGCAATTGAAAATAAAAAAAGAAAATAGAAGGCAACAAAATGACAACTAGAAAGGAGGTTTTTAAATGCCAGAATATGTTTATAGAGCTGTAACCGAAAAAGGACAAATAGTAAGAAATAGGGTAGAAGATGTAAGTAAAAATACATTAATAAAAAGACTGAAAAGTAATAATTTGCTACCAATTAGTGTTTCGCAGGTAGGTTATAGGAGTGCTAAAAAGCATAAAAGTAAGAAGAGAAATGTAACAGATATAGATGATATTATGAAAATGGCAAACTCAGCCGATGTAATGCAAGGTAGAAGAGCTAGAGACCAAAAGTTATCTGAAAAGGTAAGTCTTGCTTTATCTCTTGAAGAAAGAATAACGGAAAGAGATGTAAGAATTTTTACACAGAACTTTTTCTTATTAAAGAAAGCTAATTTTAATAACATACATGCATTAAATACTTTAATACAAAGTACAGAAAACATGTCTTTTAGAGGTGTATTAGAAGATATTCTAGCAGGCGTTGAGGCTGGTGAATATATGTATACAACAATGGAATATTATGCAGATGTATTTCCATATATATATATTAATATGATAAAAGTAGGGGAATTATCTGGATCTCTTACTCAGTCATTACAACAGGCTGTAAAATATTTGGATGATACAAGTTCAAGGAATAGAAAATTAAAAGCAATTTTAATACCAAACTTAGTTCAATTTATAGCAATTATAGTTTTGCTATTTGTAGGTACAATTTATGTATTACCTTTGATACAAGATGTATTTGAGCAAGTTGGCTCAAGTATGAAACTTCCAGATATCACATTATGGTTTATGGATTTTGTAGATATTATTATGGCATATTGGTATGTTCCAGTAATAATTATAGCAGCGATTGCAGCAGGTATATTCTGGTATATAAATACTCCAAGAGGGAGATATAATTTTGACTATTTTAAATATAAGATGCCAATATTCGGTTCACTAATATATGCTATAGACTTTTCAAGATTAATGAGAGCAATGCTTTTAAATTTACAAAATGGTATGAGAATACAAGAGTCACTAGAGGTTTCTAAGTCTGTAGTAAAAAATTATGTTATGCTATCTATAATAGAATCATCTATAAATAATATTTTAATAGGTGGCTCATGGATAGAACCATTTGAAAATTCTGGTTTATCATCTGCAATGGAAACAGAGATGTTAAAAATAGGTATGCAAACAGACTTGTCTGAAATGATGGCAAAATTGCTAGACTATATGGATATAGATATAGACAACAAGATGCAAAAGATAATGAAAGTATTACCAGAAATTTCATATGCATTTGTCGGAGCAATATTAATTTTCTTAGTAGTTGTAGTGTTAGTTCCATGTATCCAATTGTATATGGGTAACTGGTTAATAGACGCAATGGGAGTGTAAAAATGACTTTAAATTTATAAATAATTATAAATAATATATCCCCTAAATGATAGATTTGTCTAAAATTTGGGGGATATATTATTTGTAGACTTTTATAAAAACTATATAAAAATTAAAAAAGTTTAAATTTAAGAAGAGTCATTAAAAAGTTAAATACTATTTTTAATTTAATGTAATACTATTAAATTTAGTTTTAGGATATGCAAAACTTATGATATAATATAATTGAAAATAATACATTATATAAAATAAAAATAGAAATATATATAATAAAGTAGATATTAATTATAAGAGGAGAGTTTATGAAAATAGGTATAGATATAGGTGGAAGTCATATTGCTATTGCTTTAGTAAATGCAGAAGGAAAGATTATAGAAAAAAATGAAACAGACATAGAAGATATAGAAAATGTAGAAATATTTATCGAAAAATATATTATGAAAAATATTCATAATATGGTACCACAAAACGAAATAGAATTAATTGGAATTGCATCTCCAGGTACACCTAAAGATGGAAAGATATTTTCTATGTACAATTTAGGAATTAGTGAATTAGATATAGCAAAAATGATACAAAAATACTATAATATTCCAATAAGTATACGCAATGATGGAAAATGCTCAGCTTTAGCAGAAAAAGAGTTTGGAAGTTTAAAAAACTATGATGACTGTATATTTTTATGCTTAGGAACAGGTATAGGAGCAGGAATATTTTTAAATGGTAAGCTTTTAGAGACAAAAAGAGCTCCTGGTTTTGAAATAGGTCATATGGTTATAAATAAAAATGGAATAAGGTGTAATTGCGGAAAAATTGGATGTTTTGAAACATATTGCTCAATGAAAAGATTTAAGGATAATGCAAAGGAAATTTTGAAAATAAATTCAGAAATATCTTCAGTAGAGTTGCTTAATATTATAGAAAAAAGAAAAGATGAAGAAGAAGTTAAAGTTCTAGTAGATGAGTATATAGAAAATTTAATTATAGGATTTTCTAATTTAATAGATATGTTTGAGCCAGAAGCAATATCACTTGGAGGAAGTTTTGTATATTTTAGAGACATCTTTTATGATAAGTTAGTAAGTGAATTTAATAAGAAAAAATATTATTTTAACAAAGATATAAAAACAGAGATAAAGCTTGCTATGCTTGGAAATGATGCAGGAATAATTGGGGCAACAATAAATTAGGATAGAATTTTCATAAATAAACGTTAAATGAAAGGTTAAAGGTATTTTATAATAAACCTCAAGTAAAAAAATTAAATGCAATTTTGAGAGTAAAAAATTTTTAAATAAATTTCCCCGAAAAAAATTTGACACTATCGTATATTTTTCTTAATTTGACAAATAATTAGATATATAGTATAATAATACCAGTTGTTACCAAGAGATGGTAAAGAAGAGATTTATATATTATTTATTTTTAATTGAGAAAAATAATAGTTAGTTTTATTTTGTGCGGGTTAATATAAAAAATTATAATGTATTTATAAAAAATAAATATATGCTTTTGTGCGTGAATTTTAAAAGCATAAT
>FR901514.1:10864-26906 GCA_000438355.1 Clostridium sp. CAG:273 | reverse complement strand
AAAAACAAAATTTAAATAATAAAATTATTTAACCTAATTCTATAGTAAAATCTATTTATGGAAATTTCAGCTATGATAGAAAAAATCTATTAAAATACTATTAATAGATTTTTTCTTGTAACCATTTTATTAATCTATCATACTATTAATTAGGTGATTATATGAAAGATTGTAAATTGGCACTAGTTGGTGCAACAGGCTTAGTTGGTAGAACTGCTTTAAAAGTTTTAGAAGAATTTAATTTACCAATTTCTAATTATACTTTTTTTTCATCTAGCAAATCTGCTGGAAGCAAGCTACATTTTCAAGATAAAGACTACATAGTAAAGGAATTAACTGAAAATTCTTTTAAAAATGAACATTTTGATTTTGCTATTTTTTGTGCTGGAGGTTCTACTTCTAAAAAGTTTGCTCCTATAGCCGCTTCTACTGGTTGCATAGTAATAGACAATAGCAGTGCTTTTAGGATGGATAATAATGTTCCTCTTGTAGTTCCAGAAGTTAATCCTGAGGAAATTTTAAAAAATAGAGGTATAATTTCTAATCCTAACTGTTCTACAATTCAAGCTGTTGTTGTGCTAAAACCTTTAGATGATGCATATAAAATTAAAAGAATTGTTTATTCTACTTATCAGGCTGTCTCTGGAGCAGGTTTAAAAGCTTTAAATGATTATAAAAATGGTATAAAAAAACACTTAAATCCTCTTCATAAATATGACTTAGAAAAATTTGACTATGATATTTTCGACAATTGTATACCTCAAATTGATACTTTTGAAGATAACTTATATACAAAAGAAGAAATGAAAATGATTAATGAAACAAGAAAGATTTTAAATAAGCCCGATTTAAATATAACTGCCACAGCTGTAAGAGTTCCTGTTAATAATTGTCACGGAGAAAGTATAAATATTGAGTTTGAAAATACATTTTATTTAAGAGATGTTATAGATATTTTAAGTACTTCTATTGGTGTAAAAGTATTAAATACTCCTCATTTTCCTATGCCTATTAATGTTTCCGGCTATAACGATGTTTTCGTTGGAAGAATTAGACGTGACAACAGCATAAAAAATGGTTTAAATTTATGGGTAGTAGCAGATAACATTAGAAAAGGTGCTGCAACCAATGCTGTACAAATTTTAAAAGACTTAATTTGTTTAAAATAAACATTATTCTACTTTTGGCTATTTATTACTATATATTTAATATTTGTTTTAATTTAATGTTACTTAATAATGTTCTTTATGTCAAAAAAATTATCTAGTAACAAATTAATTAATAAAAATTGTTTTATTTTATATTAATAGTTTTAAATATATTTTTTATAGCTATATATCTCTCTAAATAAAATTAGAAAGGAAGGAATTTTTATGTCTAAGAAAATAATTTTTAAAGGTGTACGGCACTGCTATATCTACCCCTTTTGATGAAAGTGGTATAAATTTTGAAGAATTTAAAAAATTAGTTGAGTTTCAAATAATACAAGGTACAGACGCAATTATTGTATGTGGTACAACTGGTGAATCTGCAACTATGTCTACAAATGAAAAAGAAGATTTAATAAAATTTACAGTAGATATTGTAGATAAGCGAGTTCCTGTTATTGCAGGTACTGGAAGTAACAATACCGCAAACTCTATAGAGCTTTCTAAATATGCAGAAAGTGTTGGAGCAGATGGACTTCTTTTGGTTACTCCATATTATAATAAAACTACTCAACAAGGCTTAATAGCTCACTACTCTGCCATAGCAGGTGCTGTTAATTTGCCAATTATTTTATATAATGTTCCAAGCAGAACTGGTATGAATATTCTACCAGAAACTTATGCTAAGCTATCTAAAATAAATAATATTGTTGCTGTTAAAGAAGCAAGTGGTGATATTTCGCAAGTTGCTAAAATTGCACAATTATGTGGAGACAATTTAAATATATATTCTGGTAATGATGATCAAGTAATACCTATTCTATCTCTTGGTGGTTTAGGTGTAATCTCTGTTTTATCTAATATTTATCCTAAATTTGTTCACAACATGGTAATAAATTACTTAAATGGCAAACATAATGCTGCACTTTCTGCTCAATTAAATAGTTTAGAATTAATTAATACTTTATTTAGCGAAGTAAATCCTATTCCTGTAAAAGAAGCCCTTAATATACTAGGCTTTAATTTTGGTAACCCAAGACTTCCTCTCGTAGAAATGTCTGAAACAGCAAAAGTAAAACTAAAACAGGCTATCGAAAAATTTGCAAAAACTACAAATTAGTTATTAATTATATAAACTTAGCAAAAAAGTTATGTTTTATATTATCAAATAATATATTTAAATTAAGGCATCTTCTAAATAATTTATTAAAAAAAATTAATATTTTATTAAATTTTAGCCTATATAAAAAAATTATGCTATAATTTAATATATAAAAAAGGAGCAAAAGATGAGCAGGGATAATCTTAACAAAAACATAGAAAAATGCAAAGAATTTAACGAAATTTTAAATGATATATTATATAATGAAACCGTACAGGAGATGAATAAATACATTCAACATGGCGAAATATCTTGTTATTCACATTGTTATTATGTAGCTTATTATACTTATTTAATTTGTAAAAAGTTAAAATTAGACTATAAATCGGCTGCACGTGGTGCAATGTTACATGATCTATTCTTATATGACTGGCACACTACATCTCCTTCTGACATAAATGAAAAGGGAGCTCATGCATGGGCACATCCTAGAATTGCTTTAAAAAATGCAACAAAAATTTTTAATTTAAATAAAACTGAACAAGACATAATTAAAAATCATATGTGGCCAGTTACTATTAAATTTCCTAAAACAAAGGAAGCATTTATAGTTTCTTGTATGGATAAATATAGCGCAACTGCCGAAACATATACAAATTGTAGAAATAAAATAACTAATTCTAGAATTTACAGGTACGCATATGTTTTCCTTTGTCTTTTTATATTTAGAATTTTTTAAAGTTTAGTAGCATATATTTAGGTAAAAGATTTTTCTTTTACCTATTTTTTTTGCTTGGAGGTTGTTTATGATACGTGTACTTGTAAATGGGTCAAACGGTAAAATGGGTCAGGAAGTTATTAAATTAATTTCTAAAAGTAGCGAATTTTACTTATTTGGTGGTTTAGATAAATGTAAAAAAGATAATTTAAATTATAGAATATATTCTTCTATAACAGATTTAAAACATCTAAATGATAAACCTGATGTAATTGTAGATTTTTCTGTACCCGATGCCAGCTTAGCTGTACTTAGTTATGCTAAAAACATTAAAATTCCTATTGTAATTGCAACTACAGGATTCTCAAATGATAATCAAAAGCTTATTAATGAATGTAGTAAAAATATACCTATTTTTCAATCTGCAAATATGTCTTTTGATATAAATATTATGAAAAATACTGTTGCAAACTTAGCAACTTTACTTACAGATGATGACATAGAAATTGTAGAAACACATCATAATAGTAAATTAGATTCTCCAAGTGGAACTGCTATGATGCTTGCTGATAGTATAAATAGAAAATCTGGCAATAAATATACCTACATTTTTAATAGACATGAAAACAGGCAAAAACGTTCTAAAAATGAAATTGGCTTTTCTTCTATTAGAGGTGGTAACATTGTTGGAGAACATAGTGTACTATTTTTTAGCGATGATGAAAGCTTAGAAGTAAAACATATTGCATATTCTAGAGCAGTTTATGCGAAAGGCGCATTAAAAGCGGCAAAGTTTATTATAAATAAACCTGCTGGATTTTATACGATGAATGACTTAATTTAAATTTCTTTTAATTTAATAACTTAAAAAAATTAGAAAATATTTTTTAATGAAAATTTATCTTTTTCTTCTATATGTTGCAGTAAGAATATACATCCATCTATATTTTCAATAGCTGTATTATATTCTTCTGCATTTATATTTGACTTAGCTCTTATCAATGCCTCTGTGACCTTCTCTAATTCGTCATGTTCTATATAANNTCTAATTCGTCATGTTCTATATAATATGCAAGTTTTTGATATTCTTTATCCCAAATTTCGTTACTCTTTGTAATTAATTCTTTTATCTCTTTATTTACGTTCTTAATATTATTTATGCTACTACTAACATCTTGTAAACTTTTATTCATTTCTGCTACAGCATTTTTTGTATTATTATGTGTTAATACATTGCCAACTATAATTGTAATAACAATTATTATGCAAATAACTAACTCTTTCTGCACATTTATTTCCTCCTTTTGTTTTTAATAAGAACATTTTGTTCTTTTGCTTGTTTTTTTTAATATAATTTGCTCTATTTTTGTTTAATTGACAAAATGTAGCTTGTCTCACTCTTTCATTAACACAATATAGTTTGCTTAGGTTTTGTTCTTCTATTTTTCAAGCTTTTTCTGGCAAAACATTTGGCTTCCGCCATCAAATGTAACAATTAAAGCTTCTTCTGGCTCCATATTAAATTTATTTACTTGTTTTTTTAACCAATTATAGTCCTTTCCTATTGTTTTTAAATTTTTATACATTACTTTTCCATCTACTACTAAGTCATATGGTATTCCTTCATATTCTGGAGTAATATTAAAATCCTTTGGTATTGTTGTTCTTTTATCTGGTTTTTGTATTACAGTTACTTGTCCACTTGTTTCCAATATTGCATATTCTACATCCCCTAAATTAACTACATTACTACTTCTTAGTCTTTCTTGTAACTCGTTTAAAGTAAATCTTTCTTTTTTTAGTACCTTTTCGTCAATTTTTCCTCTATATATTAAAATTGCTGGTTTTCCACAAAGTATCTCTCTTATTTTCATACTTTTTAAGTTTAAAAAAGATATAATTAAATGCATAACTAATAATCCTAATATTGGTATTATCCCATTACTTATAGGAATCCCTGTTTCTGCCATTGGAACTGCCGCTAAATCTGCTATCATTATTGCAATTGCTAACTCAAAAGGTTGCAGTTGCCCTATTTCTCTTTTTCCCATTAATCTCATAACTATTAAAACTATTATGTATAAAACAATACTTCTTAAAAAAACAATTAACATACTCTTTTTTAATGATATATTAATAATAAAGTAATTTATGAAATAGTAATTTTATTTATTACTCATCATTTATTGTTTATTATCTATTATTTATTCTTAATATATCATTATTCCTTTCATATTTTCTTTTAAATATATATTTTTCTATATTCATATAACTATCTTCTATATCTGTTTTTGTATATGTATTTTTATTTTTTCTAATTTTTCCATAAAAAAAATTTCATTTTTTAATTAAATATAGTTTAATATTTTGTGCATTATTTTAGTTTTGTTTTAACTATATTTTTATTTTTATCATTTTTATTTTTTTTATTCAAAATACGCATAAATTTTTAATTTTTATAAATAATAATTTTGAAATGAATAATATTTTTTTATATGTACATAATACAAATTGAACCCAATAACATTTTTTATGTTATAGAAAATAAGGAGGTTTTTGTATGTCAGAGGATGTAAATAGTAGATCTAAAGAAAATGGCAAAAGCACCGTATGGCAAATAGTTGGAAGACTAGTAACAGCTGCAATTGTTCTTGGTATAACAGCTTTCTTTACACCAGGCTTTCAAATTAATAGCTTTTGGGCATTAGCGGCAGCAGCAATAGTCCTTACACTTATTGATTATCTTATTGTAAAATTTACCGGTTTACATGCAACACCTTTTGGTAAAGGTTTTGTAGGATTTATATTATCTGCCGTAGTTTTATATGTTACTCAATATTTTGTTGCAGGATACGCTGTATCTTGGATGGCTGCTATTATAGGAGCTTTAGTCTATGGAGTTGTAGACTACTTCTTACCAGGAAATCAAACAATGTAGTAAAACATTAAAAGAGGAGAAATACTTCTCCTCTTCTAATATTATTATATATTTTAATTTTTCATTTGTTTTTATATTAATTTTTAGTTCTTTTTGCTACCTTCTACTTATTTCAAAACAATATGAGTTTTAAAATAAAATTAAGGTCTGCACGATTATTTTACTATTATTTTTTAATATTCTAAAAATACTTTAGCAGCATTTATCTTTTTTCTTATTACATACTTTTTCTATTATCTTTATTGCAATTAATATTATTAATACTATTACTAATATAATTAAAGCTGGTAATATTAAAAATATTATTGGGTTAATTGCTGGAGCTGCTCCTAGTATTAGCCCTATTGTTAAAGCAAGTATTATAGATAATATTGCAATTATTAAGTCTATACAATTATTTTTTCTTTGCTTACATTCATATTTACATGGATTTTTTTTGTTATCACACATATTATTACAATTATTATCATAGCAATTTGAATATTTGTTATCATCGTACATATTATACACCTCCCAATAGTGTTTTACATTTTTGTTATAATGTCTTCATAATTTATCTTTTACATAGATTACTTTACATTATCTAGTATTTATCTTTTATACTAATTTTGTTTTTATCTAAACACTATTAATACATAATATGCACAAGCTTAAAAACTTGGGACAAATTTTTTATTTTTTATTCCAATTTTCTTTGTTTGTTTGGCGCTCTCTTGCAATTGCTAAAGCATACTCTGGTACATCATCTGTTATTGTAGAACCTGCAGCAATAAAAGTATTGTCCCCCAATGTTACTGGTGCTACTAAATTTGTGTTTGAACCTATAAATGAATGATTTCCTATTATAGTTTTACTCTTGTTAAATCCGTCATAATTACATGTAATTGTTCCACATCCAATATTACATTTTTCTCCTATTTCACAGTCTCCCATATATGATAAATGTGGTACTTTTGTTCCTTCTCCTATTATTGCTTTTTTAATTTCTACAAAGCTACCTATTTTTACTTTGTTTGCTAATTTACATCCTTCACGTATATATGAGTTTGGCCCTATTTCACAGTCTTCTCCAATTATAACTCCTGATTTTATAGTTGTATTTGGATGAATTACTGTGTCCATACCTATTTCTACATCATCATAAATATATGTAGTATTTGTATCTTCTATTGTTACCCCATGTTTCATAAGCTCTGTATTTATACGCATTTGTAATACTTTTGTTAGAATTCCTAGTTGAATTCTATCGTTTATACCTAATATTTCTGTATTATCTTCTACTATAACAGCTCCTGTTTTTAGTCCTCTATTATTCATTATTTGAATAACATCTGTTATGTAATATTCTCCTTGTTTATTGTTTGGTGTAATTTTTTCTAATGCTTCTAATAAAGCTTCTATATCGAAACAATAAATACCTGCATTTATTTCTGTAATTTTCTTTTGCTCTTCTGTTGTATCTTTTTCTTCTACTATTCCTTCTATGTTTCCGCCTTCGTCTCTTACTATTCTTCCATAACCTGTTGGATCATCATATATAGCTGTAAGTAGTGTTGCATATTCTTTGTTTTCTATACTTTTTTCTATTAATTTGTTTAAAGTTTCTGGTCTAATTAATGGAACATCTCCATTTAAAACTAAAACTTTACCTTTTTTACCTTTTAAATATTCTTTAGCTTGCATTACTGCATGACCTGTTCCAAGCATTTCATCTTGGAATGCATATTTTATGTTATCTCCTAGCACTTTCATAACTTCTTCTTTTTTGTAGCCAACTACTGCTACTATATCTTTTACTCCTGCTTTTTCAGCATTTTCAACTGCTCTTTTTACAATTTCTTTTCCATATATTTTTTGAACTAATTTTGAATTTTTAGATTTCATTCTTGTTCCTTTTCCTGCTGCCATTACTATAGCAATAATATCATTTTCCATCTAAATTCTTCCTTTCTAAATAAAAGATTTTTATATATGTTATGCAAAATATTTTTTGTAGTGCATACATAACAAAGCTTAAGAATATATTTACATATATAAAATGCTTTAGCTATTGTATCACAAAGTATTTATTTTTACAACTTTTTTTAATTTTTAGTCATAAGTTTCAACTTACTTAATATACATTAAATAAAGTTTAGTACAAACATTTTTCTTAAGGGGGTTAATAAGTTAATGGAAGAAAACTTAAAATTGTATCAAGATATAGCTAACCGCACAGATGGTGATATTTATGTAGGTGTAGTTGGTCCTGTAAGAACTGGTAAATCTACTTTTATAAAGAATTTTATGGATTTATTAGTTATTCCAAACATTAACAATGAATATAAAAAAGAACGTGCTCGAGATGAGCTTCCTCAAAGTGCTGGTGGTAGAACCATAATGACAACAGAACCTAAATTTATTCCAAATGAAGCTGTAGACATTACTGTAGGAGCTAATCTAAATTTAAAAGTTAGACTTGTAGATTGTGTTGGATATTTAGTAAATAATGCAATTGGTTATTTAGAAGATGATATGCCTAGGATGGTAAAAACACCTTGGTTTGAAGATGAAATTCCTTTTGAAGAAGCAGCTGAAATTGGAACTCGTAAAGTAATTAAAGAACATTCTACAATTGGAATTTTAGTAACATCTGATGGAAGTATTACAGACATTCCAAGAGAAGACTACATAAGTGCAGAAGAGCGAGTTGTAAATGAGTTAAAAGAAATTAATAAACCTTTTGTTATTGTTTTAAATACAGATGACCCATATTCTGAATATACCAATAGCCTAGCTAAAAAGCTAGAAGATAAATATCAAACTCCAGTTATACCAACAGATTGCGCTAACCTTAATATAGACGACATTAATAATATATTTGGAAAAATTTTATATGAATTTCCTATTGAGACTGTAAACATTACATTTCCTCGCTGGGTTGATAGACTTTCTAATGACCATTGGCTAAAAAAAGAACTATTTTCTGAGATAAAAACTGCATTTAAAGATGTAAAAATTTTAAAGCAAGTAGATTCTTGTTTGGCTACAATACAGCACACAGAAATAATAAGTTCTAGTATTATAAGTGAAATAAGGCTTGGAGAAGGCAGTGTTAACATTTCTATAAATCTTATGGAAGATTTATTCTACAAGATTTTAACAGAAATTTCTGGTGTTACAATTGCAAACGAAGGTGATCTTTTTGCAACAATTAGTGAATTTTCTCAAACTAAGAAAAAGTATGACAAAATAGCATATGCTATGGATGAAGTAAATGCCAAAGGTTATGGAATTGTTACTCCAACAATGGATGAGCTAGAATTAGAAGAACCAGAAATGGTAAAACAAGGTTCTAAATTTGGTGTTAAATTAAAAGCTAAAGCTCCTAGTATACATATGATAAAAGCCAACATAGAAACCGAAGTTTCTCCTATAGTTGGTAGTGAAAAACAATCTGAAGAATTAGTAAATTACCTACTTTCTGAGTTTGAGTCTGACCCTAAAAAAATATGGGAATCTAACATTTTCGGAAAAAGCTTACATGAACTTGTAAATGAAGGTTTACAAAATAAGCTTTCTAGAATGCCAGAAGATGCACAAGAGAAGTTACAGGAAACACTTGAAAAAATAGTTAATGAAGGCAGTGGCGGATTAATTTGCATTATATTGTAATGTCAAAAAAGGTATAAGTTTTAAAACTTATACCCCTTTTTTTTATTGAATCACTGGGTTACTATAGTCTTCTCCACCTATTACTTCTCCGGTTGTAGCATCAATATAATAAACATATCCCAAATCTTGATTATTAAAATTTTCTTTAAATAAATTTTTTCCCGATAACTTATATTCTATTGTCACCTTCCAAGCTTTCCTTATGTGCTTATCTGTGCGATATTCTATATACTTTTCTTCTGGATAATCTATAATATTTCTTTGTTCGCAAAATTGCTTATAATTATTTGTTCTGGCATATGCTTCTCCATTCATTGAAACAATAGCCAATTCTGTTTCTGTATTTTTTATTTCATATCCCAATTCTGTCTTTTTTTCTTCATTTAAAGCTATTTCTTTTGCTTTTTCTTCTGCTACTTCAACAGGATTATTTTCATAATTTTCTTCATATACTATAAAATAGTATATCTCATTTATTTCTGGAATAAAAGCTATACTAATTCCATTATATCTATCTACTAATTCATTATATTTTTTATAAAAATTCACATACCAAATATAAGATTCTTCTATTTTCTCTTTATTTGTATCAATTTCTACATAAGCATAATCGTCTAAATTATATCCAAAATTCTTGCATAAATTCCTTGCAATATTTTCTGCTTCTTCTTTTGTTGTATGATATTTTTCAATATCTTTTTCTAATATTGAATCATTAAATAAAGCTAAACTTTTTCCTCCATTTGCATCAAAGTCTAATGTAATACCATTGTCAGTTTCTACACACCAATTAATTTTATAATTAGTCATGTTTTTATCTAGTTCAATCATCTTAATTTCTTCATTTTTATAATCAAATTTTTTTAATATCTCTTTTGCTTTGTTTTTAGCCTCTATTTCTGAAATTAAGTCTTTCTTTTCTTCCTTTGTAATAGTTTCTTCTACCATATACCCCTCTATTTTTTTTGGCTCTTTCCATATAGATTCTATTACTTTTGTACCTGCATATACTACCCCAGCTGTAATCATAAAACTTGCACAAGAAACTACAATAATCTTTGCCCATGAATAATGTTTCTTCTTTTTATTCAATCCATTTTTTATAATTTCTTCACACTTTTCTGGAATCTCTGTTTTTAAGCTTAAATCATGATATAATTTTCTTTCTATATCATCCATATCTTTTTTCTCCTCTCTCTATTATTTTTTTAATTTCTTTAATTGTTCTTGTTCTTTTAGTTTTTACTGTATTCGTATTTAAATTTAGAATTTCTCCAATTTCTTTATCTGTGAATTTTTCCATATAAAATAACATTATAATTATTCTTTCTTCGTATTTTAATTGTTTACACATAAAACTAAAATCAAGAGTATCTTCAGTGGTTTGTATATCTAAGCAATCACTTTTATTATAGTTTTGAATTTCTTCTAAAGAAATAACATTTCTTTTATTTTCTTTTCTATAAATATCATTACTTTTACTAATTAAAATTTTTATTAGCCAAGATTTAAAACTTGAAGGTTCTTTTAATTTTTTTATATTTTTGAATGTAACAATCATAGTCTCTTGTATTGCATCAAATACATCTTCATCTCTTTTTAGCCTTGCTTTTGCTATTTTATATAATTCTTCTTTAAATAGCAATATTAATTCTGTAAATGCTTTCTCATCTCCGTTTCTGAGCCTTTTCTATAAGTTCCTCCATTTCTTTTCCTCCTATCCTGTTTGCAAACTTGATATACTTATAAGACTTATCTTTTATAATAAAAAGTTTCATTTTTTTATTTAGTTTTATTATTACTAAACATTTAAAATACAAAAAACAATTAAAGATAATTCTTTAATTGTTTTTTGTATTTGTTCAGTTATTTAAATATAATTATAGTCTAATATTATCTACTACTTTTATATCTTGAAATAAAAAGTTCTTTACTTTTTCCCCTGTTATTTCATAAAATAGAAAATCATGAACTTTCTCTCCTGTAATTTCTTGATTCCAGAAGTCATGAACTTCTCTAAATACCTTTTCTTGCTTTGGTGTTAATTCTAGTTTTACTTCATGAAATAGAAAATTCTTTATTTTTGTCCACACAGATACTTCTGTTGGTAAATTACTTACTTCAAATCTCTTTTCCATTTTATAGTCCTCCTTCGTTATTCTTCAACACTACATTATTTATACTACAATTATATTATTTTTACAAGCTATTTTTCTATATTTGTTTTTACATTTTCATTATTAAAATATTACAATAACATTACATATTAAATTTGCATTTGTGTTCCTAAAAAGTTTGATTCTTTTATTACTTAACTACTAGTAATTTTTATTTTTAAACTAATTTATCAAAATTTCTTCTTGAATACAAAATTCTTCGTACTTCCATAATATTATCTTTTACAGTATAAAGTACAATATAATTTTTTACATAAATTTTGTAATATGTATATTGTCTTTTTCTAGTGGATATATATTTTTCGTAAGCATCTGGATTATATGCTCTTTTATTTATTTCATTTTCTAATTTATTAACGAATTCATTTGCTGCTATTTCATTATTTAATTTATACATAATATAATCTGTAATTTGATCTAAATCATTGTAAAATAAAGGAAGATATTTTATTTTATATTTTTTCTCCATTAATTTTCCTCCTTATTTTTCCAAAAACTTCTTCATGAGTATAGTATTTTGTATTTGGATCTTCTGCTTCTTTATCTGCTTCATCTAGTGCATTTTCAATATACTCATTATATTCTGCATCACTCATTAATTTTGAATATTTTTCTATACTCATTACTACCATAGAGCCATATCCATTTTTTGTTAAATATACAGCCTCATCTTCTTTTAAAACTAATTCCTCAATTTCTGGATATTTATTTCTTAAATCTGATACTGGTCTAATATTAATCATATTGATTCCTCCTTAAAACTTTGCTATCATAATTTTATCATTATTTTGCATCCATTTCAATATTTTATGCTAATATTTTAGTTGTTATACAATTAAAGACTGAAAACTTTTTTACTTCAAAGTTTTTCAGTCTTTTGCTTCTTTACAACTTCCAAATTTTAATTTATATTACAATTATATTATTTTTACAAGCTATTTTTCTATATTTGTTTTTACATTTTCATTATTAAAATATTACAATAACATTACATATTAAATTTGCATTTGTGTTCCTAAAAAGTTTGCTGCAGATTGTGCTACTTTTTGTTCTACTTCTGTCATTTTTGTTTTACTTTCTTTTGATAACAATATAACACTTCCTATAACGTCTCCATCAGATATAATAGGATATACAACTTGTGCATTATATTTTCTTTCTTTGTTATCATTTTTAGTTATTGGAATAGATACACCGTTATTTTCTTGACTTGTATAACTTTCTTTTTCGTCCATTATACTTTCCAGTTCTGGACTTACATCTTGTTCTAAAAACTCTTTTTTAGAGCCTCCAGAAACAGCTATTACAGTATCTTTATCTGTTATGCATGCTATATGTCCTGTAGTTCTTGCTAAAGTTTCTGCATAACCTGTTGCAAATTCAGACAACTCACCTATTGGAGAATATTTTTTAAGTATTACTTCTCCCTCTTTATCTGTAAAAATTTCTAAAGGATCTCCTTCTTTTATTCTAAGTGTTTTTCTTATTTCTTTTGGAATAACAACTCTACCTAAATCATCAATTCTTCTTACTACACCTGTTGCTTTCAAAAATCTCCCTCCTTTTTTCATGATATTGTTATTATTCCTTTTTAATTCTTTTTTATACATTTTTATAAAATTTTATAATTTTATGTAAATAAAAGCTATAATAAATCTTGTTATTAGATTTGTTATAGCTTTTTAGTTATAAACTATTTTTTTCCTCATCTACAAATACTTTATCATCATTTGTAGACTCATATAATGCCAAAATATTTGCAAGCTCATTTGCAAAGTCATGCAATATAACAAGTTTAATACTTGGCTGTTTTCCATCTATATAATCATCCATAATATTTTTCAATTTTTTAATATTTGCAAGCTCTGGAGCTAATTCCTTTTTGTACAATTTTGCTCTATCTGCTAGTTTTTCTTTTATTGTAACTATATCTTCATTGCTAGCACAAGATATTCTTTGAAACATTTGGAAACAATCATAATATTTAAATATTGGAACTTTCATACACTCTTTGTCAAATTTATCATAGAATAATTCCATTTTCATTGGTATACATTTAAATACTTCTTCTGCTTTTTCTTTAAGCATTTTGTCTTTTAATTGTAAATTTATTTCATTAAAGTGTTGTAATATATCTTCCATTTCTGAAGTTTCTTCGTCATTTACTGCTATCTGCGAAAGCTCTTCATCTACATTTTCACAATATTTAGATGTAAGTGAAGAAATATTCATTCCGTTAAAGAATACACTTTTTATAGTTCTCATGTCATAGTCTATTAGTTCTTTTTTTATAAAATATGCAAAATATGCAAATAATTTTACAATATCTATAAGTTCAATTTTTCCATTTTTCACATCTTCTAAAGTTTCTGTTATTACACCTTCAAATTGGTCATCTGGAATTTTCCAATATTCTTCTGTAAGTAACCTTTTGTAACCTGGTAATTGACTTGTATCTATTGTATTTCTTATTACTTCCATGTTTTCTTTAAATATTCTCATGTCAAAAATTCTTGTACGAACATATAATTCTATAAATTTGAAGAAACGATATTCTGCTTTAAAGTTGTAATAATAATTGTTATCAAACTCTTTAATATAAAATTGTCTATTATCCATAAATACCCTTGAAGAAACCAAAATTGATTTATATTCTTCGTTGCTATTAATATTTATAAATTTATCCTTTGTAATTTTTCCTGCTTTTATTTCAAACGAAACAGCTATTGTAAATATTAACATTGTCTGTAAAATTCTATTGTTTGTATTTGGATATGATTTATTAACCATATCAAATATTTTTTTAAAGTTGTTTAAAGAATGTTTTAAAATACGTAAGTTTCTTGTGCCACTTTTGTTAAATGTTGATATAATTAAGTTTGTATTTTCTCTTAAAAACCTTATTAGCTCTGGATATTTTTCATAACGCATTAGAATTCCATTTATTATATAATTAAATTCTGGAGCATACTCAAAAGTTTCCCCTATAAGCTTTTCTTTTATTCTTTCATAATCATTTGCTTTATCAAATACATATTCAATAGTATCTCTTATTCTTTCTACCATTGGCTTGTCTGTTTTTAAGTTTAGTTTTCCTTCTTTATCTAACAAGTATGTTGCTATAAAAGTTTTCATCTCTAAATTATTGCTTTTTAATTTTGTAGATAACTCTTTTTCATTACAAATTATAATTGTCTTTATATGGTCATGCTCTACAAAGTTATTTATATAACCTAAAATATCAATAACGTCAACATTTGCTCTTTCCAAGTCATCAAAACATAATACTTTGTCGTCTGTTGAAAAAAATTGTCCATAATCTAATCTATCACCATTTTGAGTAACACCAAAGAAATTTGCCATATCTAGTCCAGTTTTTGCATATTCTGGAATAGCATTTACTCCACTTGCATTCATAAATTTTTTTAAGTTTTTATCCATTAATTGTGTAGTTTCTATAAATATTTTCTTACTAATTTCTTCTAAATTTGATATTCCATATAATGACATATATATAGGTGTAAGCCTTCTACCATTTACAGACATATTTTCTATTTTAGGTCTAATTTTATTATTCCAGAAATATGTTTTTCCGCTTCCCCATTCACCATTTATCATAATTGCATAATCTGTATAATCTGATCTAATATAGTCTAATATGCTTTCTATTAAATCTTCCATTTTTTCATCCCTTTCTCTTGTAAAAATTAGAAATAAGTATGTATTTTTAAATTTGAAATATATGCTATATATTTTCAAATTAATCTTTTGCAATTGTTAATATTCCAATGCTTCTTGCTCCCGCTTCAACTAACATCTTTGAACACTCGTTAGCAGTACTTCCTGTAGTGTATATATCATCAAAAATAAGTATATTTTTATTGCTAATATACTCTTTATTTTTCACTTCGTAAGCATTTTTTAAATTTTCTTGCCTTTGCTCCTTATTTAATAAACTTTGATTTGCTGTATTTTTTATTTTTAATAAAATATCACTTCTGTATTCTATATTTTTTACTTTTTTTGCTATTTCTCTTGCAATAAGTTCACTTTGGTTGTATCCTCTTTGATTTTTCTTCTTTTTATACATTGGAACTGAAATTATTATATCATAGTTTTTTAAAAATTCACAAACTTTTTTATTTTTTACAAAAATTTCACAAAAACTTTTATATAAATATGGTTTATCATCAAATTTATATGAAATAATTTTACTTCTTATTATTCCTTCATATTTAAACAAATACATGTGTGTAGAAAAATTTTTATTACTGTATTTATTTTCCCCCACACATGTAATTTTAT
>FR901514.1:251-10849 GCA_000438355.1 Clostridium sp. CAG:273 | reverse complement strand
ACACATGTAATTTTATTTATCTCTTCTTCACAATTTTTACATAAATATGTGTTTATTTCTTTGTTGCAAATACCGCAAACAGGCGGAAATATTAGATCTAAAATTTTTTCTATGAAATTAAACAAATAGTTCTTCCTTTCGGTTATTTTTTTATTCTCTATTCTTTATTTTTTATTTTCTATTTTCTATCTTCTATCTCAAAATTAATTATATTTTTACATTTTTTATTAATATCATCAAATAATTAACAATTACTAAATATTGGTTTTGACATATTTTGTTAAAAACAGTATCCCAAATAAACCAGTATTTAGTAGAATTAATAAACTATTTTTATTATAGTTTTCTTAATTTATATTCTAGCCCTGTATTTCTTTTTTTACTGTCTGTATTATTTATCATAAAATCTATAACATTTTTGTTTCCTATTATTATTAACATTTTTTTGGCTCTAGTCATTGCAGTATATAGCAAATTTCTTGTAAGTAGCATAGGAGCTGCTTGTGCAATTGGCATAATTACAACATCAAACTCACTTCCGCTGTGCTTTATGCACAGTAATTGCATATGCATGTTCTATTTGGTCTAAATCTGCATATGAATACCATGCCTTTTTATCATCATCAAACTTTATTACTATTTCTTTGTCCATTTCATTTATATCTATAATTGTTCCAAACTCTCCATTAAACACACCAGAACCTGCCTCATTTGTTTTTCCATCTCTTTCCCAAAAAATATCATAATTATTTTTTATTTGCATTATTCTGTCTCCCTGTCTAAATATTGTATCTCCAAATTTCTTTTCTTTTTTGGTTGTTTCAAATGGATTTACATTGCTTTGTATTACTTGGTTTAACTCTTTTGTCCCTAAATTTCCTTTTTTAGTTGGTGTAATTACTTGAATATTTTTTATAAAGTCATAATTACCATATCTTTCTAGTCTACCTGTACAAAGTGATACAATTTGCTTTATTATATTTTCTTTATTATTTTCTTGTATAAAGAAAAAGTCTTGTAAAAGCTCTTCCTCATTTTCTTGCTTTATACCAATAAAACTTTCTCCTTCATTTACTTTATGGCTATTTAATATTATTTTACTTTTTGCAGCTTGTCTAAAAATTTTATTTAATGTTACAACAGGAACTTTTTCTGATGCAATAATATCTTTTAATACATTACCTGGTCCAACAGATGGAAGCTGATTTTCGTCTCCTACTAATATTAATTTTGTACCACTATATAAAGCTTTCATTAAATAATTCATTAAAAATAAATCTATCATAGATGCTTCGTCAATTATTACCACATTTGCATCTATCGGTGTAACTAATAAATCTGGGTTTATTTCATCTTCTGAAGCAAATTTTCCTATTTCCAATACTCTATGTAGTGTTTTTGCTTCTTCGCCAGTTGCTTCTGTCATTCTCTTAGCAGCTCGTCCAGTTGGAGCACACAAAGTTATTTTTAATTCCTCTTCTTTATATATATCTATTATACTTTTTATTATTGTTGTTTTTCCTGTACCTGGTCCACCAGTTATAACACAAACATTATTATCATTTACAAGTTTTACAGCTTCTTTTTGTTTATCTGATAATTCTATTTTCTGTGTTTTTTCTATTTTCTTTAACTTTCTATCTAAATTTTCTACTGCATTTATATTTTTATATTCTCTTAATTCTATTAACTTTTCTGCAATGTTTTTTTCAGCTTTATAATATGTAGATAAATAAATCCAATCTTCGTTTCCTCTTTCTTCTATATATATTTCTTCTTTTGCCTTCATATTAATTAAAGAACTATCTATTGCATCCTCACTTACCCCTAATAATTCTCTTGCAAAGTCTACTAGATTCTCATACAAAACTGCACAGTTACCATTATAAGTTACTCTAAGAAGTGCATATTTTATTCCACTTCTTATTCTTTTTTCATTGTCATACTCCATTCCTATTTTAAGTGCCATTTTATCTATTTGCACAAAATCTACTTTATTTGATAATTCTACTAGAACATATGGATCTGCCTCTATTTTTTCTATTGCATTTTCTCCTAATTTCTTATATATTCCTTGAGCACTCTGTGGTCCAAGACCGAATTTTTCTAAATAACTTACTAACTGCCATAATTCCCAATTTTCTACAAACTCTTGTGCTATTTCCAAAGCTTTATCTTTGGAAATTCCTTTTATTTGTGATAATCTTTCTGGTTCTAACTTAAATACATTTATAGTTTCTTTTCCAAATGTATCTACTATTTTTTTTGCAGTTGCTGGACCTATTCCTTTTATTAATCCATTTGCTAAATATCTTTCTAATGAGTCCAATGTTTCTGGCATTACTTTTTTAAATGTTTCTACTTTAAATTGCCTACCATATTCTTGATGCTCAACAAATTTTCCTATTACTTCTAGTGTATCGTTTTTATTTACAAAAGGCAAATAGCCTACTATTGTAGTAGACTCTTCTGCTGTTTCAAAAACGGCTATACAGTACCCATTTACCTCATTTTTATATATTATTTCTGTTACTTCTCCTTTAATTTCCAAACTAAAAAACCTCTTTTTGTTATTTTTTATTATTGTATAATTTTTAAGTAATTTTTGCAACTTATTTAATAAAATTTAGGTTGTATCAATAAATTTATTTAATATTTATATATAAAATTATAGTTCTATTTTTTCACTTCATCTATACTATCAATAACATCTTTACATTCTCTCCACTCAGCTACTTTTATACAATCATAATCTTTTCCAATATTATTAATAATTTTTTTAGTGTCATCTGTTGAATTTAAATCTGTAACAATTATATCTTTTATATATTCTTCTTTTCCATATAAAAATCTAAATAATATACTTCTTAAAAATCCTTCTATTCTCTTTTCTTGATTTTTAGCGGCAATAATTACATATATTCCATCAGATTTTAAACTTGTGTATGTATATGTATAAATAATTGTTTTTATAATTTCAAATAAACCATAAAGTGCAAGTACCCATAGAATTCCATTTAATATAAAGTCTGACATAATAAGCCTCCTATATTTTTTATATATTATATGAATTTGTTAAAATTTAAGTGATTTATAAAAGCCTGTATAATTTTTATACAAGCTTTTATAATAAATCTATCCAATTTCTTCTTTTATACAATATTCTAACAATTTGTATATTAATATCTTTAATTCTATAAAAAATAATATAATTATCTACAATAAATTTCCTTATATTAAGTTTTCTTATTATATCATCGTCTATAATTGTATATATTTCGGGATTACTTTCTAAATTATTTATTTCCTTTATTATTTTTGAAATCAATTTTTGTGCTATATTAGATTCTTGTAAGTTATACTTAATATAACTCTTTATTTCAATTAAATCTTCTTTCGCTTCTTTTGAATATTCTATATTGTATTTTTTCAAAAGTAAAACCTCTTTCTATTTAAATTTTGTCTAACTCTTCTAAAACTTCTTTTGAGGAATATTTTTCTCCTTTTTCTAATGAATTTATTCCTTTTTCTAACTCTTTATATAGTTCATATTTATCTGTTAGAAATTCATATAATTCAATACTCATTACTGCCAAATCTCCTGCGCCATTTTTTGTAATATAAACAGGTTTTTTCGTTTGATGGCATATAGTAGAAATTTCATTATAATTATTTCTCAAATCCGAACTTGGTCTAATAACAGGCATTTTAAGCACCTCCTCTAATATTATATGCATATTTTATCATAATATTGATATTTAGTCAAATATTTTAAATGAAACTAAAAAAATCATATAGAATTTCTATATGACTTTTTATATGTTATAAAATTTCAGCATTTTATTACACTAATTGTAATATTACCATTTCTGCTGCGTCTCCTCTTCTTTGCTCTGTTTTTAGAATTCTTGTATATCCTCCAACTCTATCTGCATATTTAGGAGCTATTTCATTAAATAATTTAGATGGTAAGTCTACTACATTACCTTCACTATCTTTAACTTTATTTAGCATTTTCATCATTTTTCTTCTTGCATTTAATCTTGTTGGTTGATCTTTTTGTCTTTTTTCTGTCTTTTCTTCTCTAACAACTTTTAAGTATTCTTTACCATTTTTGCTTTTTGCTATTTCTGTTACTTTATTTCCTTTAGCATCTAATTTTGCTTTAGAAACTTTTACTTCTACCATATCAAAGTTGTCTTTTTCTTTAACTGCTAATGCTATAATACTATCTGCTAATGATTTTAATTCTTTTGCTCTAGCTTCTGTTGTATTTATTTTACCATTTAAAATTAAGTCAGATAATTGTGTTTTTAGCATTGCCATTCTTATATCTGTAGTTTTACCTAATTTTCTATTTGCCATGTTAAATTACCCTCCTTTTCCTATTAGTCTTCCTCTGTCATAAAGTCTAAACCTAATGCATGTAATTTATTTGTTACTTCGTCTAAAGATTTCTTACCTAAGTTTCTAACTTTCATCATGTCAGATATAGTTTTGCTTGTTAAATCTTCTACTGTAGATATACCTGCTCTCTTTAAGCAATTGAATGATCTTACAGATAATTCTAAGTCTTCTATAGACATTTCTAAAACTTTCTCTTTTTTAGATTCTTCTTTTTCTACCATTATTTGAGTATTTTTAGCTGTTTCAGATAAATCTATAAATAATTCTAAATGTTCTGTCATAACTTTGGCAGCTAAACTAAGTGCCTCATATGGCTTTAAACTACCATCTGTCCAAACATCTATAACTAATTTATCATAATCTATCATTTGTCCAACTCTAGTGCTCTCAACAGAATAGTTAACTTTCTTTACAGGTGTAAAGATTGAATCTATAGGAAGTACATTTAGTGCTTGATCTGGTTTTTTATTTTTTTCTGCAGAGTTATATCCTCTACCCATTTCTGCAGTCATTTCCATTACTAAATGTCCACCTTCTGCAACTGTAGCAATATGTAAATCTGGATTTAATACCTCTACCGTTCCATCTGTTACAATATCTCCAGCTTTTACATCTGCAGGTCCTTTTACATTTATTCTTAAAACTTTTTCTTCGTTTTTGTCTAATTTTAATCTAACCATTTTTAGATTAAGAATAATATCAGAAACATCCTCTACTACATCTGGTATAGTGGTAAATTCATGTAATACACCATCTATTTTAACGCTAGTGATAGCACTTCCTGGTAAAGAAGATAACAATATTCTTCTTAATGAATTTCCTATTGTTATTCCATAACCTCTTTCCAATGGTTCACATACAAATTTAGCATAGTTTTTTACTTCGTCCAATTCTAAGCATTTAATATTTGGCTTTTCAAATTCTATCATTTTTACCTCCCAATAATTTTAGAGACAAGCAATCTCTTAATTAAATTTATATACTATTATTTAGAGTAAAGCTCTACTATTAAATGTTCCTCAACTGGAAGATCTATATCTTCTCTAGCAGCTAATCTTACTACTTTTCCACTTAATTTTTCAGCATCTTTCTCTAACCATTCTGGAACTGGTCTTGAAGCATTTTCTTCGATGTTATTTTTTATAGTTCCATTGTCTTTTCTTATTTCTCTTACTGCTATAACATCTCCTGGTTTTACTAAGTAAGAAGCTATGTCTACTTTTTTACCATTAACTTCAAAAGTACCATGTGTTACAAGCATTCTAGCTTGTGCTCTTGAAGAACCAAATCCTAATCTATATACAACATTATCTAATCTGCTTTCTAGTAATTGAAGTAAAACTTCACCAGTCTTTCCTTTTGTGTTAGAAGCTATATCAAAATACTTTCTAAATTGTTTTTCTCCTACTCCATAGAAAGATTTTGTTTTTTGTTTTTCTCTTAATTGAGTACCGTATTCAGATAATTTTTTTCTTTTTTGTCCATTTTGTCCAGGTGCATAATTTCTTCTAGATATACTACATTTATCTGTATAGCATCTTGAACCTTTTAAGAACAATTTTTGACCTTCTCTACGGCAAATACGGCATTGTTCATCTTTATATCTTGCCATTTTTAACTTTCACCTTCCTTTAATTAAACTCTTCTTCTTTTTGGTGGTCTGCACCCATTATGTGGTATTGGTGTAACATCTTTAATGCTACTAATTTCCAATCCTGCTGTTTGTAAAGCTCTTATTGCTGCTTCACGTCCTGAACCTGGACCTTTTACAAAAACTTCTACAGATTTTAATCCATGTTCCATTGCTGCTTTTGCTGCAGTTTCTGCAGCTTCTCCTGCTGCAAATGGTGTGCTCTTTCTTGAACCTTTGAAACCTAATTCTCCAGCACTTGCCCAAGAAATAGCATTTCCTTGTACGTCAGTAATTGTAACTATTGTATTATTAAAACTAGAATGAATATGAGCCATACCTTTATCTATATTTTTTCTGTCTCTTCTTCTAGTTGTTCTTTTTGTTACATTTTTTGTAGCCATTTCTTAATTTTCCCTCCTCTATTTTTTACTTTTACTTACTAGTTTTCTTGGACCTTTTCTTGTACGAGCATTTGTTTTTGTTCTTTGTCCTCTAACTGGAAGTCCTCTTCTATGTCTTAAACCTCTGTAGCATCCGATTTCTGTAAGTCTTTTAATGTTAAGAGCTACTTCTCTTCTTAAGTCTCCCTCAACTTTGTAACCTTCCATAGCTTTTCTTATTGCTTGTACTTGGTCGTCTGTCAAGTCTTTAACTCTTATATCTGGATTTACCCCAGCTTCTTTTAAGATTTTTTGTGAACTAGTTAAACCTATACCATATATATAAGTTAGTCCTATTTCTACTCTTTTTTCCTTAGGTAAATCAATTCCTGCTAAACGAGCCATTTATTGCACCTCCAAATATTTTATTAATTATTTTATTTATTTTGTTTTTAGTAGTCTTTTAAATATTAAAGGTGAAATGCATTGGTATAAAACCAATCAATAATATTTATTAAGACAAATATATATTAAACACAAATATAAAGAACAGCCGCTAATTTTATATATGTGTTAATATCAAAAGATTATAACTAGCCCTGTCTTTGTTTGTGTTTAGGGTTTTCACAGATTACTCTTATAACGCCTTTTCTTTTTATAACTTTGCATTTGTCACAAATTGGCTTTACTGATGGTCTTACTTTCATTTCTATTCACCTCTCCTTAATTTTTAATAATGTTTATATCTATTTTATAGATTTTTTACATTAACTAAATTTATTAAAATTATAAACTTTTATTAGGATTTTTAAGTTAACTATTATTTAGCTCTCCATGTAATCCTTCCTTTTGTTAAGTCGTATGGAGATAATTCTACTTTTACTTTATCTCCTGGAAGAATTTTTATATAGTTCATTCTAAGTTTTCCTGAAATATGTGCTAATACAACATAGCCATTTTCTAGTTCTACCTTAAAATTTGTATTAGGTAATGACTCTATAACAGTTCCCTCTACTTCTATAACATCCTCTTTTGCCATTTTTCCCTCCAATTTTTTAATGTCGAATTTATTTAAAGTTGCCAATTCGACGTAATAACATTAATATTATATATTAAAATTATTATAATGTCAATATCTCTGGCTCTTTTTCTGTAATTAAAATTGTATTTTCATAGTGTGCTGCTGGAGTACCATCTTCTGAAACTATTGTCCATCCATCGTCTAATTGTAAGATGTTTCTTTTCCCCATAATAACCATAGGTTCTATTGCTAAAGTCATTCCAGGCTCTAATTTTATTCCATGACCTGCTTTTCCATAGTTTGGTATACCTGGATCTTCATGCATTTCTCTACCTATACCATGTCCTTGAAATTCTCTTACAACTGAATATCCATTACTTTCTACATATTCTCCTATAGCATGACAAATATCTCCCAAACGATATCCTTTTTTTGCATATTTAATTCCTTCAAAAAATGCCTGTTTTGTAACTTCTACTAGTTTTCTTTTCTTTTCATCCACATTTCCCACTAAATATGTTCTACAGCAATCTCCATTAAATCCATTTTTATATGCTACTAAATCGACACTTACAATGTCACCATCTTTTAAAACTACTTTTTTAGATGGAATACCATGTATTACTTCATCATTTACAGAAGCACAAATAGAACCAGGAAAGTCCATAACTCCCTTAATTCCACTTGGATATCCTTTTTCAGCAGGTATAGCACCATTATCTCTCATTGCTTTTTCTGCTATTCTATCTAAATCTAAAGTTGTCATTCCTGGCTTTATTTCTGCTTCAATTGCTTTTTGAGCTAAATTTGCTATTCTGCATGCTTCTCTCATTAATTCAATTTCTTTCTCAGACTTAATTGTTATCATTAAACTTTCTTCTTTCTTTTAATTTATCTTATTTTAATTCATCTTGCTTTTTAAATGTTCATTTACTTTAGACAAATTATCTTCTAAAACTGTTTCTGAATATATATTTGGATTTAATGTAAATAAAACATTTTCTTCATTATAATATTCTATAATTTCTTTTGAATTATTATGGTATACATTTAGCCTATCTCTTACAGTTTTTTCATTATCATCTGCCCTCTTTTCAAGTTTAGAACCACATATATCACAAATTCCATCTACCTTTGGTTTTCTAAATTCTGTATTATAAATAGCTCCACAACTTTTATTTGAGCATATAACTCTATTTACAACTCTTTTTACTAAATCTTCATCTGGAATATCTAACAAAACTGCAACAGTATCCATTTGATTGTTATTTTTAATAAATTTTTCTAATTCTTCTGCTTGATGTGCTGTTCTTGGAAAACCATCTAAAATAGCTCCATTTTTAACATCATCTTGAGATAATCTATTTTTTACTAAGTCTATAGTAAGTTCATCTGGTACTAGTTGTCCTTTTGATATATATTCATTTGCTTTTTTCCCTAGTTCTGTTTCATTTTTTATATTTTCTCTAAAAATATCTCCTGTTGAAATATGTACTAAACTATACTCTTTTGATAATTCTTTTGCTAAAGTACCTTTTCCACTTCCAGGTGCGCCTAACATTATTATATACATAATATCCACTCTCCTAATTTATATTACTTTATATATTGTTCAGTATTTATTAATTATTGCTACAAAAGTATTTACATTTTCTGTTTAATTTATTGTATTTTGTATTTAATAATATAATTTATAAATTTTAATATAAATCAATTTTAGACGTATTATTAAAATACGCCTAAATTATTATTACTCTAAGAATCCTTTATAATGTCTTACTGCAAGTTGTGATTCTAATTGTTGTATCATTTCTAATGCAACACCTACTACGATTAATATTGATGTTCCTCCAAATGCTAAATCTATTGGTAGGAATCTCGCTAACATAGGGATTATTGCAATAACTGCTAAGAATAATCCACCAAACCATAATAGTTTAGACATAACAGATGATAAATATTCAGTTGTTGGTTTTCCTGCTCTAATTCCAGGTATAAATCCACCATTTCTCTTTATTGTACTTGATATGTCTGCTGGATTAAATGTTGCATATGAATAGAAGAATGTAAATCCAACTATTAACAATAAGTAAACTAATGCATTTGCTATTGTGTATCCAATTGGAACTGCTGATGAAGAAGTTGCAATTGAAAACTTATATATAACTGACCAGAAACCTGCTTGTGTAGCAATGTCTGGCACAAATATTTGTATTATCATTGCAGGGAATGTCATAAATGCAGATGCAAATATAATAGGCATAACTCCTGCCATAGCAAGTTTTAA
Organism: Clostridium sp. CAG:273; assembly: GCA_000438355.1. Taxonomy (GTDB): domain Bacteria; phylum Bacillota; class Clostridia; order TANB77; family CAG-508; genus CAG-273. The sequence continues at coordinate 1,121 of FR901514.1, read as the reverse complement.
TGGAATATGTGTATTTTGAGCACCAACCATCTTTCTTCCAACTACTTTTTTAGCATATTGTACTGGAATTCTTCTTTCTGCTTGTTGTACGAATACAACAGCAGTAATTAAAACTATTGCTCCAATAGTTATTCCTAAAGCTGTTAGTAATCCTGTTGTGCTAAATGCACCATTAGCAAATATTAATCCTATAATTGCAGTTACAGACTTTGGTAATCCTGCTATAATACCTACAAAGATTAATATTGAAATACCATTTCCTATTCCTTTTGTAGTAATTTGTTCTCCAAGCCACATAAGAAGTGCAGTACCTGTCATTAATGACAATACTACCATAAATCCTGTTAAGAAACCTTCTCCTATAAATATTCCTGATGATTTATAAGATAAGAAAATTCCTAAACCTTCTATTAAAGCTAAAACAACTGTTAATATTTTTGTATATTTATTTATTTTAGCTCTTCCAGCTTCTCCACCTTCTTTAGTTAACCTTTCTAAAGCAGGTATAACTAATGATAATAATTGGATAACAATTGAAGCTGTAATGTATGGGCTTATTGACATTGCAAAAATAGATAATCTAGAAAATGCGCCTCCAGAGATTAAATCTATCATCCCTGTAAGGCTATTGCTAGAACTTTGCATCATGTCATTTAGTGCAAATGTATCTACTCCTGGAACTGTTATATAGCAACCTAGTCTAAATATAACAATTAACAATAATGTAAATAGTATTTTTTTTCTGACTTCTGGTGTTTTTATAGCATTTTTAATTACTTTAAACAACTAAATCACCTCGGCCTTTCCTCCTAAAGCTTCAATTTTTTCTTTTGCAGCTTTAGTAAATTTTGTTGCTTTAACTGATAATTT
>FR901514.1:0-213 GCA_000438355.1 Clostridium sp. CAG:273 | reverse complement strand
TTCCAGTAGCAAGTATTACTATACCATCGTTTATTTTATTTATTATTCCTTCTTCTTGAAGAGTTTGAGCAGTTACTTCTGTAGCTTTGCTTTTATTTAACATTGTTAAAGTTACCTCTGTATAATTTTTAGCAAATTTATTATTAAATCCTCTTTTTGGTAATCTTCTATATAATGGTGTTTGACCACCTTCAAAGCCTATTCTAACTCCAC
>FR901513.1:247-15700 GCA_000438355.1 Clostridium sp. CAG:273 | reverse complement strand
TTTATTATATCATTTTATAAGAGGTATAAAAAATGGAAGAAAGATACGAAAGTTCTCAAAAAGCTGGAATTATAGGAATACTAGGAAATATATTTTTGTTAATTATTAAAGGAGCTATAGGATTTTTTACCCATAGTCAAGCAATGATTGCTGATGCAGCCAATAGTTTTGGAGATATCTTTGCATCTGCAATGACTTCTATTGGTAGTAAAATTGCAAGCGCACCACAAGATGATGACCATAACTTTGGTCATGGAAAGGCAGAATATATTTTTTCGCTTTTAATAAGTCTTTCTATGATTATTATTGCTTTTAAATTATTATATGATTCAACAACAAACTTAATTTTAGGCACAAAATTCACATTTTCATGGATATTAGTTTTAGTTTGTTTCATTACAATAATTACTAAATTATCACTATTTTTGTATACACTTAAATTGTACAAAATAAACAATAATTTATTATTAAAAGCAAATATGAAAGACCACAGAAATGATTGTATAATTACTACATTTACTTTAATTTCTGTTCTTCTTAGTATAATAAATATTTATTGGTTTGATAGTGTTGTTGGTATTGGAATTTCTATATGGATTTGTATAACAGGTATTAAAATTTTTATAGAAAGTTATAATGTTTTAATGGATAAAGCAATTGATAATACAACAAAAGAAGAAATCTTCGAAATTATAAGTACATATAAAGAAATTAAAGGAGCAAAGCATTTTACATCTACTCCTGTTGGATACCAATATTTAATTTCTATCTCAATAGATTTAGATGGAAATATGTCTACTTTTGAAAGCCATAAAATAGCTGATAGCTTGGAAAAAAAGATAAATAAATTACCAAGTGTTTATTTATCGATAATTCATGTAAATCCAGTTTAATACTATTTTTATCCATATATTACATGTAAACCCAATTTAGTACTATATTTCAATCATCTATACATAAATTTTATAATTTTATAATAAAAATAGTGTTAATATAATTAATAAAATTGCTCCTGGAATACCTAATATTCCTACAACTAATGCAGTACCTATATTTAAACCTATATGAAAACCAAAATTTGCACCTATTAGGTTTATTAAAAATATAATAATTCCTCCAACAATAGAATTTCCTATTAACTTTAATATTCCTTTTAATGGCCAAGCAAATATTCTTCCTAATATAAAAATTGATATAACACATACTGCAAATGTTATTAAAATATTATTGTCCAAGAAATCTCACCTCTTTAATTAATATTATGAGATTTCTTGGACAATTATTACTATACTACTTCATTTTTTCTTAAATATATTTCATTAGTCATGTCTAGTGCTATTCCCTGTTCTTTTGCTTTTTTCATTAAATAATCTAATTTACTTTTATTAGCTTTAATTTGATATGCATAATAATCTATTAGTTCCCTTTCAGCAAATTCAAAATTGTGATTAGCCATATCTAAATCTCTTTTAGTTTTGAGTATACTAACAACAAGTTCTATATTTTTTTGCTCTTCTGTCTTATCTTTAACTTTTTTTCCATCTTGAATATATTTATCTTCCATTATTTTTCATTCCCTTTCTATATTATCTTTATACTTAGAAAAACAATAATGTTGCAAATAACTTTTAAGTTTTTTAAAGCTTTAAAAATGCAAAACACACTAATTTTTTTAACATTTTAAATACTAGAAATATTAAAAATTTAATTATATTTACGTCTTTCATTTTTCATTAATATGTTAATATTACTATTATATGTCAATCTACTTAATTTTATACAAATTACATGAAATAAAAAATTAAATACAATTTAATATTTACAAAATTATATTTAACTTTTTAGTTTATGGTCTATACAAATTAGTTAAACTTTAATATGCAAAACTTGATTATACCATACTTTTATGATAGAATAATATCACTATTTTAAGAAAAGAGGTAATGTTCATGATTGATATTAAACTAATTAGAGAAAATCCCGATATTGTAAAAGAAAATATCAAGAAGAAATTTCAAGACCATAAACTAGTCTTAGTAGACGAAGTAAGAGATTTAGACGAAAAAAACCGCGAAGTAAAATTAAAAGGTGACGAACTTAGAATGCAAAGAAATTCATTAAGCAGTCAAATAGGTGTCTTAATGAAAGAAAATAAAAAGTCCGAAGCTGAAGAAATAAAAAAGAAAGTTCAAAAAATAAATTCAAAACTTGAGGAAAATGAAAAGCTTGAAGAAAAATATAATTCAGAAATAAAAGAAAGAATGATGAAAATTCCTAACATTATGCATGAATCTGTTCCCCTTGGAGAAGATGACAGCAAAAATGTTGAGATAGAAAAATTTGGAGATCCAGTTGTACCTCCTTATGAAGTTCCATATCATACAGATATTATGGAATCTTTATCTGGTATAGATTTGGACTCGGCACGTAGGGTTGCAGGAAATGGATTCTATTATTTAGTAGGAGATATCGCAAGATTACATTCTGCTGTTATATCATATGCTAGAGATTTTATGATAAACAAAGGATTTACTTATTGTATCCCTCCATTTATGATAAGAAGTGATGTTGTAAACGGAGTTATGAGCTTCGAAGAAATGGATGCTATGATGTATAAAATAGAAGGCGAAGATTTATACTTAATTGGTACAAGCGAGCATTCTATGATAGGAAAATTTAAAGGTCAATTACTTCCTAAGAATGAAGTTCCTTACACAATGACATCATATTCTCCATGTTTTAGAAAAGAAAAAGGTGCACATGGAATAGAAGAACGTGGAGTTTACCGTATACATCAATTTGAAAAACAAGAAATGATTGTTGTCTGTGAACCAGAAGACAGTTGGAATTGGTATGATAAATTATGGTCTTATACTGTAGAACTATTTAGAAGCATGGATATTCCTGTTCGTACACTTGAATGTTGTAGTGGTGACTTAGCAGATTTAAAAGCAAAAAGCTGTGATGTTGAAGCATGGAGCCCAAGACAAAAGAAATACTTTGAAGTAGGAAGTTGCTCTAACTTAACAGATGCTCAAGCTAGACGTTTAGGAATACGTATAAAAGGCGAAAAAGGAAATTACTATGCACATACATTAAATAATACAGTAGTTGCCCCACCTCGTATGTTAATTGCTTTATTAGAAAACAACTACAATGAAGATGGAACTATATCTATTCCAAAAGTATTATGGCCTTATATGGGTGGTACAGAAAAACTAGTACCTAAAAAATAATATATTAAAAAGGAATTGAATATCATATGATTATAAAAAATCCTCAGTTTGAAATTTCTGCTGTTAATCCAAAACAATATCCACAAAACAATTTACCCCAAATTGTTCTTGTTGGTAAATCAAATGTTGGAAAGTCATCATTTATTAACACAATGGTAAACAGAAAAAAACTTGCCAGAACAAGTAGTGAACCTGGAAAAACTAGACAAATTAATTTTTATAATATGGATAATAGATTTTATTTTGTTGATTTACCTGGGTATGGATTTAGTAAAATGTCTAAACAAGAGCAAGCAAAAGTAAATCTTTTTATAGATGAATACTTAAAAAAATCTAAAAATATAGCCTTAGTTGTATTTTTAATTGACATTAGACATTCTCCTGGAGCTAATGATAAAATTATGTATGACTACATTGTTCATTGCAATCTGCCTTGTATTGTAATAGCAAATAAAGCAGACAAAATTGCTATTACAAAAGTAGCAGATTCTGTAAAAAGATTACAAGATGAGTTAAATCCTATGCGTGATTTTATTTTTCTTCCATTTTCTAGTGAAAGAAAAATATATACCGAAGATGTTTGGAATAAAATATGTGAATATATAGATATATAATTAGTCATTTTTAATCTACAATATTTTAAATTTACATAATTTAATTGACTTAACACGTTTTTCGTATTATAATATTATTATGTTCAATGAACGTTTATCACGGTTTGTTCAGTTGAACAAATAACCCAACTGGAGTGTGACATTATGGGACAGAAAAAGAAAAAAACTAAAACACCCAAAGAAGATATCCGCATGGAGTTTGCAACCGACGAACGGGCTGAGGCCTTTACCTTAGGTCTTACCTCAAGTTTTCCGGACTGTAAATTCACCCTTTCGGATGTGACGGTATGTATTTGGGCTCCCAAATCCGCACTGGCTGACATTCGCGCTATGTCTGAAAACAGCGCATATGCTCGCCGCAAGATTATGTGTTTCACCCCATTCTGATTACTTTTTAGTAATTGGTCAAATAAGAGGCAGATGTTAAAACACCTGCCTCTTTTGCTATATAATATTTTTCATAAAAATGGGTTTCAATATTTATATATCAATATATTTTATACTATATTGTCAAATATATTGGTATAATATAGTATAAAAATATATTTTTGCATTTTTAATATATTTTATTTTCCTATAACCTTTTCTATTCTCTCCCTAATGCTATTCTCTCCTAAAACTTGCATTATTTCATATAAATCTGGTGTGTTTTGTCTTCCAGTTAAAGCAACTCTTATTACTGTACTTATATCTCCAACATGTCCTTTATAATTTTCTGGATTTTGCTTATATTCTTTTACTTCTCTTGCATACCCATATTCTTCTGCTAAATCTTTCATTTTGTCAAACCAAGTTTGCTTATCATCTGAAATACTAAAATGTTTTTCTATATATGATGTTAAAATTTTATTTATTTCTTCTTTATTGTCTATTTTTCCAAATTGATATTCCACATTTGTATCTGCAAATTTATTATTATACATATATATAATACTTTCTTTTACATCACTCCATTTAGCAATGTCTTTTCTAGCCTTTGTATTTCCTCTTTCTATTCCAAATACATTTAAAGAATATTCTTTATCATTTAACATTTCTTCCAATTCAGAATCATATCTCTTCGCCCATGTTAAGACTTCATCATACAATCTTTCTTTAGTATATTTAGATATAACATTTTTTGATACATCTAAAAGTTTTACCATATCAAAAACCGCACCACTTACGCTCATTTTTCCAAGCTCAAATTTAAATTCTGAAATATCCTTATCTGGATTTGCCTTTCTCCATCCTTCAAAATTCGAATTAGCAATATTTAATAAATACTCATATACAGCTTGTGATGGAATTCCCTCTTCATGATAATAACTAACTGCTGCCTCCGGGTCTTTTCTTTTACTAATCTTACGCTTTTTACCATCATCCTCTTTCATTATAGATGCTGTATGTGCATATTTTGGTGTTTTAAATCCTAATGTTTTAAATAGTTCTAAATGTAATGGTACAGAAGATAACCACTCATCTGCACGAATAACATGTGTTACTCTCATTAAGTGATCATCAACAGCATGTGCAAAATGATATGTTGGAAGTCCATCTGCTTTTATTATAACTATATCTTGGTCATTTTCTGGAAACTCTATGTTTCCTTTAATTAAATCATGATGCTTAATTTTTCTATCCTCTTGACCCATTGATTTAAAACGTACAACCCATGGAATTCCTGCTTTTACCTTTTGTATTGCCTCATCTACAGATAAAGTTCTATATTTTGCCCAAATTCCATAATATCCAGGTCTAATTTTTGCAGATTCTTGTTTTGCTCTCATTTCTTCTAATTCTTCTGATGTTGCAAAACAAGGATAAGCTCTTCCCTGCTCTATTAAATATTTTGCAAATGCTTGATATATATCCTTTCTAGCACTTTGTTTATATGGTCCATATATTCCTTTTTCTATGTTTTCTCCTGTCATTCCCTCATCTGGTATTATATCAAAGTCCTTTAAAGAATCTACTATTTGTACAACACCATTTTCTATCTGCCTTTTTTGGTCAGTATCTTCTATTCTTAATATAAACACACCACCTGTTTGGTCTGCTAATTTTCTGTTTATAATACTTTGATAAAGTCCACCAATATGAACAAATCCTGTTGGGCTTGGTGCAAACCTAACTACAGCTGCTCCTTCTTTTAAATTTCTCGCTGGATATTTTTCCTCGTAATATGCTATTGGCTTTGCATCTGGAAAAAGTAAATCTGCTAAATCCTTATAATTCATAATTGTTCTCCTCTTTTCTTATCTAATCGATATTATTATACTGCAATTTTAAGCATTTCGCAATATAATAATTACTGTATTTTACTTTTAATATTTACTTTTATAACTCTTCTTATAATAAATAAAAAAAATTGTTATAAGTATTAATTTAATAAATTAATACTTATAACAATAAAATCAGCAATATTATTAATTATCAAAAAAGACGTCTTTTAAAACGCCTTTTTTTAATAACATTTATTAAAAATTTTATTATAAATCTTATTTTAAAATTTTTATTTTATCCTATAAAATCTATTATTGAATTTAGTATTTTTTGCCACCATGTTTCTTCTGCATTTATAATTACCTTTTCTGTTGCAGGTTCTACATAATCTTTCTTTGGTAAACTTACATATACTTTTTGAGAAGCATCTAATTTTTTCATTCCTAGCATATCTTTTGCAGATTTCTCTACATTAGACAAATTTAAGCTGTTTTGAATATTAACCCTTGCTTGCTCATTTTCCTTTTCTAATGTTGCTAATTCTTTTTTTAAGTCTTCTTTTTGGTCAAAACTTTCGTTTATTAATGAGTTTTGATAACTTAGGGCAAATAACAACGCAAACCCAAAGAACACATATAATATTGTTTTTGCATGTGGTTTTAATTTTGGTTTAGTTTTTGCTCTACCTTTATTTTTGGTATTTACTTTTTTAGTCTTATTTACTGTTTGTTCTTTCCTTGGGCTATATTCTGGAGCTATTTTTCGTGGACTTGTCTCATATTGATATCCAGCATTTCTATAGCTTGCCATAAGTTATCTCACCTCCTTTGTTTTTATCTTTTTTCAAAAATTCTTAACTTCGCACTTTTAGCTCTTGAATTTCTTTCTGTTTCTTCTTTAGTCGCTTCTATTGGTTTTTTATTTATTATTTTTCCCTGTGATATTGCTCCACATACACAATATGGTAAGTCACTTGGGCAAGTACATTTTCCTTCTGCTTCATTGTATGCTTTTTTTACTGCTCTATCTTCTAGAGAGTGAAATGTTAATACAGCTAATCTACCATTTTTATTTAAACAATTTATGCAATCTAAAATAGTATTATATAATGGTTGAATTTCATTATTAACTTCTATTCTAATGGCTTGAAATGTTCTTTTAGCAGGATGCCCATCTTTTTGTTTTGAAAGTGGTATTGATTTTTTTATAATTTCTACCAATTCTCCTGTTGTTTCTATTTTCTTTTGTTCTCTAGATTTACAAATATTTCTTGCAATTTGTCTAGAAAATCTCTCTTCTCCATACTCCCATATTATATTTGCTAATTTTTCTTCTGAATAAGTATTTACTATTTCTCTAGCTGTTAGCTTTTGTTCTTTATCCATTCTCATATCTAACTCAGCATCAGCTATATAGCTAAATCCCCTACTCTTTTCATCTAGCTGGTATGAAGAAACTCCTAAGTCTAATAAAATTCCATCTACGCCATTTATTTGTAATTCTTCTAAAATTTGTTTTATATTATCATGGTTATCATGAATATATTTTACATTTGTATAATTTTTTAATTTATCTTTTGCAGCTCTTAAAGCTTCTGTATCTCTATCTATTCCTATTAATAGACCTTTTGGTGATAGTTTTTTTGCAATTTCTAAGCTATGCCCAGCTCCACCTAATGTTCCATCAATATAAATTCCATCTGGATTTATATTAAGTGCTTTTATGCATTCTTCTAGTAAAACTGGTTCATGTTTAAATTCCAATTGTAATACCACCTTTAACATTGTTTCTAAAATACTAAAATATTATAGCACAAGCAGTTGGTATAAAAATACCAACTGTTATATGCTTCCTATTTTCTTTATCTTTTGTTTGGCTTTTTCTTTTGTGTAGATATTATAAACTTTAAGAAACAAATAATTTTTCTTATGTGTATTTTTTTCTCTTATCTTTCGTTTGATACTTTCGTATTTTTATATATTTTTCTTTAGTAGGCCTTTAACCTTCTTTGGTGATACTTAATACTTTTGTAAATTATTTGATTATCTTTTGTAAATACTCAAATAATTTTATCTTTTGTATCTTATTTCTTTTCTTTTGTTTTAGCTATCTTTTGTTTTTCTCTAATTTTCTTTAGTTTAAATTTATATAAACTTTTTAAAGTTATATAACAAATTAATTAGTAATTACCCTTTTTTATATTCCTAACATTGTCATATTTTCTGCAATTTGATCTGCTGAAATGTTTTCATCACTATTGTAATCTTTCCATTTGTCTTTATTCCAAATTTCAATTCTAGTACCAACACCAATAATAACAGCTTCTTTTTCTAATGTAGCATAATCTCTTAGATTACTTGCTATTAAAAATCTACCTTGCTTGTCCATCTCGCATTCTGTTGCACCAGATAAGAAAAATCTTACAAAATCTCTTGCATTTTTATTAGTAAGTGGAAGTGTTTTTAGCTTTTCTTCAAAGTTTGCCCATTCGGTTTTAGAAAATCCAAACAAACAGCCATCTAAGCCCTTTGTTAATATGAATTTTTCTCCTAAGTCTTCTCTAATTTTTGATGGTAAAATTAATCTGCCTTTTATGTCTAGAGAATGCTCAAATTCACCGATTAGCACTTTGTTTCACCTCGCTATCTTTTTGTGGCACTTTCCACCACTTTTCTCCACTTCACTTAAATTGTAATACAACATTTTAGAAATAGCAAGCTTTTTTTGTAATTTTTTTTATTTTTTATAATTTTTTTATTTTTATAGGTAAATTGCATTTACTTTTTCAAAGTTGCATTTCACTTTTCAACTTACCAAAATTTTTTGCAATTTTTATATATGCCTAATTATCTATCTATTTCATCTTCATTTTGTGCTTTTGCACGTTCTTCTTCTCTTTCTTTTACTGTTGTATATGTTGAATCTATCTCTTCTAATTTACTATATTCTTTTTCTTCATATCTTCTTGTCATCAATTCTTTTGCATCTTCTAACATAAATCCTAAATATTCGCTAGCCTCAGCTTTAGTTATTTCCTGATTATCTAATTTATATATTAATTGTTCAACAGTCATAGTAGGTTTTTCTATTCCTTCTTCACCATATGCTGTAATAATTGCATCTCTTAATTCTTCTGGAATGCTCTTTTTATGAATATTCATATATCCAATTTTACTTATATGTCCTTTTTCATTTAATTCTCCTGGATGTCCGTCTAAATCGTCTCTTTCTCTTACTACTTGTATTTCGTAATCTTCTATTCTATAACCAACTCCTTCTTCTAAGCGCTCTCTTATGATTTCTCTATAAATATCTTTAAATTCATTAGCAGTTGTAATTACATCAACAACATTTAATTGTGTTGATTCTTTTCCTTGATAACTATCTATTTTCTCTTCTACTTCTAAAAATTCATTCATTTCTTCGTCTGTGAAATCTAAGTCAAAATAAGATGAATAGTCCTCAATTGTTCCGTTTTTGTCAATTATATTGTCAACATATTGTATTCTATTTTCTACATCTTCTTTATATTCTTTATTTTTATGAATAGCATTAGCACCCATTAAAAGCGATGCAGCTAAAGCTCCTGCTGCAATTCTTCTTATTAGCCCTCTTGTATCTAGTGTTTTTGCTTTGTTTCTTATATTTCTTTTTGGTACACGTTTTCCATTTCTTGATTTATTTGAAGAAGTTGTTCTTTCACTTGTAAGTCTTCTTCCACCTCTATTGCTATTGCTTCTTTGTCTTACTGTTTCACCATAATTTTCTTGTCTATCATATCTAATACTTTCTCTTTTTCCTCTTGTTCTATCACTATCTCTAGTTTGTCTGCCACTAGTTCTTTCTTGATTCATTTCGCTTATAGGCATAGTAGTACCTTCTGAACCTCTTGCCATGTCTGCCATTTTTCTTCTAAAATCTTTTTGTTTTGTTGACCTAGCACTTGATCCTACATCAAAACTACTAATGCTTGCATCAGTTTTCGTTCTTCCATATTCCATACCACTTACTCTACTATATTCTACTCTGCTAGCACTATCTTCAAACTGTCTCCTTCTTTGTCCTCTTTCTGAATTTTCATTTATAACTCTAAACAAAGCTTCTGTTTCTCTTTCTTCTCTTTTTTCTTGCTCTCTTCTTCTAATTTCTTCAAATTCTTCCGCTGTTACAACTTCGGCTTCTACATGTTCTATATCTGGTATTGCAATACTTGTATCTGTATGTTTGGTATCGCTATCATTTTCTATATATGCACTTTTGTTCTCTCTAGTATCATCGTATACAACTATTTTACACATATTCTCTAGTAATTCTAAAATTTGTTGAGCTTCTTCTACATCTTTTGTAGAAACAGGTAATTTCCCATTAGGATACAAATTATATTTTTCCTGTAATTCTTCAATAGTTTCCATGGTCCATCCAGCACTACTTATAATACTAATAGTTTTTTCCCTATTTTTATCATAACTCGATTTTAATATTCTAATAGATTTTTCTATTAATTTACAATTTCTTAAAAATTCTGTTAATACATTTAGTCTATTAGGATTATTTTTTGCTTCAGACATAATTATTTCCCCCTATTTTCTTTTTATAATCTCAATTGCCTTTTGCAATTGGTTATCTTCTTCATCTGTATATGTTCCTTTTTCTATTATCTCACTTGATAACTCTATTTCTTCATCTGGCTTTATTCCAACTTTATTTATTTTGTCTCTATTTGGAGTATAATATTCTTCTATTGTAATTTTTAATCCACTTCCATCATTTAATCTATCTACTTCTTGAATTACACCTTTTCCATATGTCTTTGTTCCTACTATTGTAGCTCTTTCATTATCTTTTAGAGCTCCAACCAATATTTCAGAAGCACTTGCAGAATATCCATTTGTAAGAACTACAACAGGCATCGTTATACTTGCTTCGTTATCACATTTTTTTACCTCTTCATTACCTTTTTTGTCTTTTGTAATTAATATAGTTTTGTCTTTTTCTAATAACATATCTGCAATATCTACAGCTTCGTTAACAACTCCTCCTCCATTGTTTCTAAGATCTATAATTAATCTATCTATTCCTTGTTTTTCTAACTCTTTATATTTTTCTTCAAACTCGTCTGCACATCCACCATCAAAATCTTCTATTAATAAATATCCAATATTATCAAACTTCTTTTCTACAATATGCGAAACAATTATTTTTCTTCTTTCTACTTCTATTTCTCTTGTTTGCCCATTACTTAATATTTCTAATTTCACTTTAGTTCCCTCTTTACCTTTTATTGCATTAGATGCTTGGTCCAACTCTTCTCCAGAATATTCTATTCCGTCTACCTTTGTAATTAAATCTCCTGCTTTAATCCCTGCTTCCTCTGCTGGCGATCCTTCCATTGGTTTTACCACATATATAGCATTGTTTTCTAAATCTAATGTCATATATATACCAATCCCAACATAATTTCCAGTTGTTTCTTCCATAAGTTCATCCATTTCTTCTTTAGTATAATATGTAGTATATGGATCTCCTAATGCACTAACATAACCTTTTATTGCTCCTTCTATTAGTGTTTCGTCATCAATTTCCCCCATATATTTTTCTTCTAGTACACTTCTAAAGCTTGCTAAGGTTGCCTCTAATCCACCTAAACTACTATTATCATCACTTTTTATTGCAATTTTTCCAGATTTAATTACAAAATTATATATTACTATAGTTGTAACTAATGATGTAATTAACACTGTTATAATAACTAACATTATTGTTCTATAAACTTGTTGTGAACTTCTTTTTTCCATATATTTAATCTCACCTTTTCATATAATTTAACTAATTTGTATTTTATATCAAAAAAGAATACTTTGCAAGTATTCTTTTATTTTTTATAGTAATACATTTTCCAACATATTTTCTATTACATTCAATACTATTAGAATTCTATTATCCTACCTACTATTAGACTATTCAATATCTAAAATTACATGTCCTCATCGTCTTCATTATTATCTTTATTTTCTTTATCTTCCTTTTTCTTGGTATCTTTTTCATTTGTATTGTATGTTTCATCATCTTCTTGTACACAATTTTCCATACAATGTGAACAACTTCCTGAACAATGTTCTTCATTCCAGTCTAATTCTATTACATTATGGCATTCTGGACATTCTATTTCATCTTTTTCTATATTATCCATATCTACTGAAAATTCATAATTACAATATGGGCAAACCACTTCAAATTCGTAGTCTTCATCTTGTTCATCATCTTCATAAATATCGCCTTCTATATTATCTACAATTGTTTCTATATTAGAAATTTTATGTTCTATAGCACTTTGTGCTTTTTCCATTTCTTTAATTTTCATATCTGTAGCTTTTGTAATTCTATCTATTATATCTACAAAAGAAATAGATAGTTCTGCCATTTTTGTTTTAACAAACTGCTTTTCTTTTTCATTAGAGATTGCATTTTCAATCTCTTCCATTATTTTTTTATATTCGATACCAATTTCTGACATGTACTAGTTACCTCCAATTATACTCTTTCCATATATTCACCAGTTCTTGTATCTATCCTTACAACATCACCTACATTAACAAACATAGGTACAGTTAATTTATAGCCATTTTCTAATGTTGCTGGTTTTCCAGATGTTGTTGCTGTATTTCCAGCAAATCCTGGTTCTGTATATGTAACCTCTAATTCAACAAACATTGGTGGTTCTACTGAAAATACATTTCCTTTATAAGATAATATTTTTACATTCATATTTTCTTTTAGAAATTTTAAACCATCACCTATTTGTTCTTCATTTAAAGGTAATTGCTCATATGTTTCGTTATCCATAAAATAATAGATTCCTCCATCATTGTATAAATACTGCATTTCTTTTTTCTCTATTTCTGCTGCTGGATATTTTTCAGATGGGTTAAATGTTTTTTCTATAACAGCTCCTGAAATTACGTTTTTTAATTTTGTTCTTACAAAAGCTGAGCCCTTTCCTGGTTTTACATGTTGAAATTCTACAACCTTAAATACATTTCCATCCATTTCAAATGTAGTACCATTTCTAAAATCTCCTGCTGAATATACTGTTGCCATATTATTTACCCCTTTCAAATTTTATTACTTTATTTATTCTTTTTAATTGACTTACCTATTTTACTACAAATTTGGCTAAAAATCAACCCTCGTTTTAATTTTACATTTAATTTACCATTTTCATTAACTTTAAAATTTATTATATAATCTTTTAAGCATTTTCTTCTTGTTGAATTTCTTTTATCTGGGTAATATCTTGTTCATCTACTATAATATAATTTTTGTCAGATTTAGTTAAAGTTATACAACCAGATTTTGTAATTAATACTGTATCTTCTATTCTAACACCATATGTTCCTGTTAAATAAATTCCAGGTTCATCTGTAACCACCATATTTTCTTTTAAAGTCCAATCTCTAATATCACTTATAAAAGGTGTTTCGTGAATATCTAAACCAACTCCATGACCTAAACTATGTACTAAATCATAATTATGTAGTTTAAAATCATTTTTTACATTTCTTGCTGCTATTTTTGCATTTGCACCATCATACATTTCTTTTAAAGCTTGAATTTGATTTTTTAACACTAGGTCATATATTTCTCTTATTTTTACTGGAATATATCCTGCAAATATTGTCCTTGTCATATCTGAACAATATCCTTTATATTTGCAGCCCATATCTATCGTTATTGCATCTCCTGCTTCTATTTTTTTACTTGTTGGAACTGCATGTGGTTTAGATGAATTTTTACCAGATGCAACTATTGTTTCAAAAGCTACTCCATCTGCTCCATTTTGAATAAAAAACTTTTCAATTTCAAAGGCAATTTCTTTTTCTGTCATTCCTATTTTTATAAAATTTAATAAATGACTAAAACAGGCATCTGTAATTTTACAAGCTTTTTCTATATAGCCTATTTCTTCTTCGTCTTTTATCATTCTTTGTTTTTCTATAATATTTTCTGTTTCTTCTAAATTGTTTATTTTGTATCTTTGCATATAGAGTTTATACATGAAATATGTAACATAATTTTCCTCAAATCCTACTTTGTCACAAAACAAGAAAAAATTTTCATAATCTTCTCTGCTTATGTCTGACATATTATACACTATAATTCCATCATTAATAGTAATAACAGATTTTGCATATTCTATATATCTTGAGTCTGTAATATAGTAATTTTCTTTTCTGGTTACAAGTAATGTGCCCTCGGCATTAATACCTGTTAAATATTTAATATTAACAGGATTTGATATAATAATTCCATCCATATTTGATAATCTTATTTTATCTCTTAGCCATTTTATCTTTGAATTCATACACATCACCCCTTATTTAATAAATAGATATTCATTTTTAACTTTTTTTAAATTACCCTTTGTATAATCCCAATGTAAATATCTTAAATAATGTTGTTAAAAGTAATGAGGTTGGTACGAATATTGCTATTATTGCACTTATAACAATAAATGGTCCAAAAGGAATATATTCATCTGCTTTTTTCTTTCTTGAAACTAATATAATTATACTTATTACAGCAGCTAATAAAAATGCCATTACTGCTACCATAATTATATTCATCCATCCAAAAAATAAACCTAAAGCCCCCATTAATTTAACATCGCCAAATCCCATAGCATCTTTTCCAGCAATGAGACCTCCTATAAGTGTAATAATTAAGAAAATTCCCCCACCAACAATCATTCCAAGCATATTATTCATAAATATACTTATTCCGGCATTTGTATTTATTAAAACACTTGCAAATGTAAAAATTAAACCTGTTTCAAAGATTGTAAGTGTTAGTCTATTTGGTATTATTTGAAGTCTATAATCTATAACAAATGCACTTATAAGCATTGGCACTAAAAACATAAACTTTAGTGTGTCTATACTAAATCCGAAAAAATACAAAAGTCCTACATACATTACTGCATTTGATACCATTAATAAATATTTTGGCTTTGCATCCTTAAAATATACTGTAAAAAATTCCTTTGAAAAAACTTTTTTATATTCTGGTAATCTTTTATTGCACCAATCTATAAATTGTCCTACTAAAAGACCTATTATACCTATTCCTAAATAATATAATATGTTAATATCATTTATATACATCTAAAGTTCCCCATTTCTTAATTTATTCTTTTGATTTTTTATATGCTTTACTTTTTATTCTATTTACTTTCTATTTTTATATTTATTTTATTCTTTTATTTAATAAAAATTTTAGCTTAATTAGGCATTTATTATTTTTTATTTAAATATTTATCCATAATTTTTTTCTCAAGTGGTCTTTTTATTCTTGTAATTAAAATATCTTTTTCATTTATTGGTTTAACTAGAATAGAATAC
>FR901513.1:0-101 GCA_000438355.1 Clostridium sp. CAG:273 | reverse complement strand
TTCATTGCAAAATAAATGTATGGAATTTCTAAGTATCTTGCAACATTTTCAACTTTTCTTTTATTATTAGTATTTGACAAAATGCATAACTTTATTCCCTC
>FR901512.1:9098-9648 GCA_000438355.1 Clostridium sp. CAG:273 | reverse complement strand
TATAAATAATTCTCTAATTTTAGTTGATATTTCCTTATATTTTTTATATTCAATAATTCTTCTTAGTAGTTCCTCTTCAGAAAGTTCTTCTTCGTCATCATTTTCCTTTGGTAATAAACTTTTTGACTTTAAATATATAAGTGCAGACGCCATAATTAAAAATTCACTTGCTATTTCTAAGTTCATTTCTTCCATTTTATTTATATAATCTATATATTGGTCTGCAATTTCACTTATTTTTATGTCACATATATCCATTTTATTTTTATCTATTAAATGACATAATAAATCAAGAGGACCTTCGAAGTTCTCTATTTTTATTGGATATTTAGTTGATTCGTATGTTAAAATGTTCTGCATTTATTGTCTCCTATAATGTTTTAAAATCTATTTAATAAATATTTTAATATCTATTTTGTATCTAAATTTCTAATAGCTTCTGAAGAATAACCTTTTTTTCTTAAGAAGTTGACTATTTCATCATTTTCCATTGAAGCTTGTTTTTTGTAATATATTTTTTGTGCACATTGTTGCTCATATTCTTCCAACG
>FR901512.1:7462-9071 GCA_000438355.1 Clostridium sp. CAG:273 | reverse complement strand
AAGTTATTATTTATATACTGCTCTATTATATTACTGCTAATTCCTTTAGAATATAATTTATATTCTATCTCTCTTATAGAAAGTGTATTAATTGCCACAAATTCATTTACAGCTCTTTCTACATATCTTAAATCATTTATATAACCTAATTCTTTCAAATTTTCTATAACATCATCTAATAAAATTTCATCAACAGAAGAAGAGAACTTCTGTCTTACCTCTTTTTCAGTTCTCTTCTTATACATTATGTACTTCAACATTTTTGTTTTTATATTATCAAATTCTTGTATTGTGTATGACATTTTTTTACTCTCACTATATATTTTTATGTTTATTCTTCATCTTCTGGCTCTTTTTCTTGCTCTGGGTCTATTTCTTCGTCACCTAAACTCTTTTCAAAAGCTTCTGAAAAACTATCTCTTACTCTTTTTTCAATTTCGGCTGTTATATTTGGATGCTCTTCTAAATATTTTTTAGCATTTTCTCTACCTTGACCTATTCTTTCCCCATTATAAGAGAACCATGCACCACTTTTATTTACAATATCTAAGTTAACTCCTAAATCTAAAATATTTCCTACTTTAGATATTCCTTTACCATATACAATGTCAAACTCTGCCTCTCTAAATGGTGGAGCAACTTTATTTTTAACTACTTTAACTTTTGCCCTATTTCCAACTACTTCTCCATCTTGTTTCATTGTTTCTATTTTTCTTATATCTAATCTAACAGATGAATAAAATTTTAAAGCTCTACCACCTGGTGTTGTTTCAGGGTTTCCAAACATTACTCCAATTTTCTCTCTTAATTGGTTAATAAATACTATAACAGATTTTGATTTGTTAATTACACTTGCTAATTTTCTTAGTGCTTGAGACATTAATCTTGCTTGTAAACCAACATGAGAATCTCCCATGTCTCCATCTATTTCTGCTTTTGGTACTAATGCTGCAACAGAGTCTATAACAATTATATCTATTGCACCACTTCTAACTAAAGCTTCTGCTATTTCTAGTGCTTGTTCTCCTGTATCTGGCTGAGATACAATTAAGTTATCTATATCTACTCCTAAATGTTTAGCATATACTGGGTCTAAGGCATGCTCTGCATCTATAAAAGCTGCTTCTCCTCCTAATTTTTGAGCCTCTGCAATCATATGTAATGCAAGAGTTGTTTTACCTGATGATTCTGGTCCAAATATTTCTATAATTCTTCCTCTTGGAATTCCTCCTATTCCTAAAGCTATATCTAAGCTTAATGCTCCTGTTGGAATTGCTTCCACATTCATTGCTGTGAAGTCTCCAAGTTTCATTACAGCTCCTTTTCCAAATTGTTTCTCAATTTGACCTAATGCCATTTCTAGTGCCTTTTTCTTTTCTGGATTTTCGTTACTCATTTTTATTCCTCCTAATTTATATTTACATATAATAAACATTTGTTTGTCTATATTATATACATTAATATTTTTATTTGTCAAGCATTTTTTATATTTATTTTGTTTCTTTTTTTTTGAATTTATATACACTAACTTTTTAGTTTTATATTCGTTATTTTTATTTATAAGTTTTAATTTTCTTATTTATATATAATTATTATTCTTTTGATTCAT
>FR901512.1:0-7457 GCA_000438355.1 Clostridium sp. CAG:273 | reverse complement strand
ATTCTTTTGATTCATAATAATATTGATTATCTATCAAACTGTAAAATTAATGAATATTATTGTCTATACCAATTATATAAATTGTAATAAGATGTATAATTATTTGGTGCAACTTCTCCCATTAATCCTTGCCCTGAAATAACTGTATTTTTGTTTCTATATAAACCTATATACGCCGCTTCATCTCTAGAAATACTTATTATATTTTTATATTTTTCTTTTAACATTTCTTCATCTGAAATATTTTTTACTTCATTTAACAAATTCGTCATTTCCATATTTTCAAAATTAGCTAAATTATTATCTCCATAAAAATATGTTAAATCTGGACTATATGCATTATATACACCTGTTAGAATAATTTCATAGTCTTTTTGTTTTAATCTTCTTTCATAACCTGACTTAGTAACATCATTTACATATACATTTATTCCAATACCTTCTAATTGTTTTTCTATTAATTTTGCCACTTTAACTCTATTTTTATTTGTACTATCTACTACAATTGTTAAGTCAATTGTTTTAGTTCTATAATTTTCTGTTTTTCTCCACTCACCATATTTATATGTCCAACCAGCATTTTCTAAAACTTCTTTTGCTTTGTCATTATTATGTTGAATTTTTTCACTATCTGCTGGATATAGCCAATGTCCATAATCTAAAGGAAAATTTGCTACTGAATAATTATTGTTATATATACTTGCAACTATGTTTTCTTTGTCTATAGCATAGTTTATAGCTTGTCTTACTTCTTTATATTTTAATATAGTATCTTCACAATTTAAAGCTAAAAAGTCGTATTCTCTGCCTTCATACTGTTTTTTATTATATCCCATTGTGCCAACATAATCTTCTATATTAATTTTATTTGTATTTATTAAGTCTATATTTCCTAATTTAAATGCATTAAAAATTTCTCCAGCAGATTTGTATAGATTTATTGTAATTTTATCTATCTTTGGATTTACAGTATTTATATTTTTCCATTTATCATTTTTTACTAATTCTATTTTATCTCCATTTACAGATGTAATTTTATACATACCAGTACATAGTGGAATTCCATCTTTTAAATTCTTCTCATTATATTGATTATAGGAAATTATAGGAAATGTTAAATTATATTCAAAAAATGGTACTTCTTTATCTAAAATAATTTTTAATGTTGTATAATCTATTATTTCTATTGACTTTATTCTAGCAACATTTTCCGCATACACAGATTGCTTATTTTCTTTTATTTTTTCTACTGTAAATTGGACATCTTTTGCAGTTAATGTAGAGCCATCACTCCAGTGTGTATTTTCATTTAATTTAACCACATAAGTTGTTGCCTCAGATTTTGCTATTTCTTTTGCCAAACAATACTGTGTTCTATAATTAGAATTTAACATAAGTAGTGGTTCTAATATTAATGTCGATAAATTTATAACCTCTCTGTTTTGACTTATTATTGGATTTATATTATCAAAATCTGATATTCCTAATCTTATATTTGTTATCATCTGTGTTGTTTCGTATTGTACATTATTATTATGACTATTTTCAGTTTCTTCATTTTTATTTTTATTTAGAAAATATACTGCAAAAATAAGTATTCCTATGACAAATGCTATAAAAATGTATTTTATAATGTTAGATTTCAATAAATCCACCCCTTACAAATCATAATACTTTTATATAATATAACATAATAATAACTTTTTCAAGCAGATTTTATACAAAAAAAGAGCATGTAAAATATTTCTTCATGCCCCCAATTTATTAAATTTTATTTTCTAGATTCAACTATTAATTTTATGCCTGTTCTGTCTTCCCCCTCTACTTCAACTTCTGCAAATGCTGGTATACATACTAAATCAACTCCTGCTGGTGCTACAAACCCTCTTGCTATTGCAACAGCCTTCACTGCTTGATTAAGAGCTCCTGCACCAATTGCTTGCATTTCCGCTCTGTCCACTTCTTTTACCAATCCTGCAATAGCTCCTGCTACAGAATTTGGATTTGATTTTGATGAGATTTTTAAAATTTCCATTTTTTGCCTCCTATGATTTTATTTTTATTTCGTTTACAAGTATATTTATATTACATTTATTGGAAATTGTCTATAGTTTTCATCAAATTCAAATCACTTCTCGTCGAGTGTTTTCAGGCTTTTTCGTCATTTATTTCATATATATTCTACGAATACTTTCTGTTCGACAACATTCGTCATTAATATCTACTATTACACCACATAAAATACATTCTCCAGTTGCTAATTTATATCTTTCTGGAAGAGAAGTAATAAACCTTTTAAGAGATGCTTCTGCATCCATTCCTATAACAGAATTTTTTGGTCCGGTCATTCCTAAATCAGTTATATATGCTGTTCCCTTTTCTGTTACTTCTTCATCTGCTGTTTGAACATGTGTATGAGTACCAAAAATAAAATTAACTTTTCCATCTAAATGGTGCTTCATAGCTATTTTTTCAGCAGTTGCTTCTGCATGGAAGTCTACTATAATAATATCTACTCTTTCTGAAATTTTATTTATTATTTTATTTACTACTAAAAATGGATTTTCGGATAATACGCCCATGTCTGTTCTTCCAATTAAATCTATTACTGCTATTTTCTTTCCTTTGCACTCATAAATTCCATAACCATGCCCTGGCACTCCCTCAGAATAATTTGCAGGTCTTATTATCATTTGACTATTTATAAACTCAAAAATATCCTTCTTTGCCCATGTGTGGTTTCCCATTGTTATTACATCTACTTTTAATTTTTGTAATATATTAAAACATTTTGTTGTAAGTCCCATTCCTCCAGAAGAATTTTCTGCATTTACTATAACAAAATCTATATTTTCCTCTTCCTTTATTTTAGGTAAAACCTCTTTTAATTTATCAAGTCCACCTTCGCCTACAATATCACCTATAGCTAAGATTTTCAACTTTACAGCCTCCTTTATATTTATAGTTCTATATTTACCTCATTAAATTTATTTTCTAATTTTTCAAATTCTTTTACAAACCTTTCCTTTATATCATTGTAAATTTCTCTAGAAGTTCCCTCATCATATAAATGAGATAATGAATTTCTTGAAAGCATCATTTCAATCCATAATTCACCATCTTCTATAATATTTTGTTTATATGATAACTGTATAACTTCTCTTGGACTTCCTGTTTTATTTTCTAAACCCAAATATTCCAAATAGTCTTTCATACATTTCCAAGCAAGTCCAAAAGTAAATTCATATCTATGTAAAACGCCATCTATGACTATTTCACTTTCATCTTCTATCAATGCTTCTTTTAATCTTTTAAGAGCATTTTCATAATCATTTTTTCTTTGAACAAATCTATTCATAAATTAATTCCCTCCTTTAATATAGAATCTAAAAATTCCTTTTTAGTTATATCTTCTATAAAAACTATATCCATTGTATACACCATATCTATCATATCAAATTCATTTACTATATTAAACTTATCTTTTTTATCAATATTTCCCTCTATTGCAATATCTATATCTGAATTACTTCTGTAATCTCCTCTGGCTCTAGAACCGAATATTTTAAATTTATATTTATTATATTTATCTGCTATTTTTTTAATTTTTTCATATATATCATCTGATAAACCAAACTTCATTTATATCACCTAATAATTATAATACTATATTTTTTTTAATTAAACAATATTATTTTTACAAAATTAGAAATGTAAAAAATTATTTTTATATTTTTGCATAAAAAAATAGACAATATATTTTTTTATATTGTCTATTTATATCTTTTGCTTTATAATTCCTTAAACTTTCAAATTATTTTGCATAATCTACTACTCTAGTTTCTCTTATTAAGTTTATTTTTATTTGACCTGGATATTCCATTTCATCTTCAACACTCTTTGCTACATCTTTTGCTAGAAGTGTCATTTTATCATCTGAAATTTTGTCAGGTTTAACAATTATTCTTATTTCTCTACCTGCTTGTATTGCAAATGATTTTTCTACACCTTCAAATGAATCTGCAATTTTCTCTAACTCTTCTAGTCTCTTAATGTATGTTTCTAGAGTTTCTCTTCTAGCCCCTGGTCTTGATGCAGATATTGCATCTGCTGCTTGTACTAAAACAGCTTCTATTGTTTGTGGTTCAACATCTCCATGGTGTGCTTCTACAGCATTTATAACATTTGGATTTTCTTTATATTTCTTAAGAACTTCCACACCAATTTCAACATGTGTTCCTTCCATGTCATGGTCTAGAGCTTTTCCTATATCGTGTAAAAGACCTGCACGTCTAGCTAATTTTGGATCTAATCCTAACTCTTCTGCCATTATTCTAGCAAGGTTAGATACCTCTATAGAATGGTTTAATACATTTTGACCATAACTTGTCCTATATTTTAATTTACCAAGCAATTTTATAATATCTGGATGAAGTCCTATAACTCCAGTTTCCATTATTGCTCTTTCTCCTGCTTCTTTTATACTTTCAGAAACTTCTTCTTTTGCCTTTTCTACCATTTCTTCAATTTTTGCAGGATGTATTCTACCATCTTCAATAAGCTTTTCAAGTGCAATTTTAGCTACTTCTCTTCTTAATGGGTCAAAGCCAGAAATAACTACTGCTTCTGGTGTATCGTCTATAATTAAGTCTATTCCTGTTAATGTTTCTAAAGCTTTTATGTTTCTTCCCTCTCTACCAATAATTCTTCCTTTCATTTCATCATTTGGAAGAGCAACTATTGATACAGTTGTTTCAGAAGTATGGTCTGCTGCACATTTTTGAATAGCATAACCAATTAATTCTCTTGCTTTCTTTTCAGATTCTTCCTTAAACTCGCTCTCTCTTTCTCTTACCAATTGAGCTTTTTCAGCAGTAAGTTTTTTGTCCATTTCAGAAAGTAAAATTTGTTTTGCTTCGTCTTTACTTAAACCAGAAATTCTCTGCAATTCTTTAAGTTGTTTTTCTATAGTTTCATTTAAAGTTTGCTTTCTTTCTACTATTTCTTTTTCTTGGCTTTCTAAATCTTTTTCCTTGTTTTCGATTTTTTCAATCTTTCTCTCCAAATTTTCTTCCTTTTGGATTAGTCTTCTTTCTTGACTTTGTACTTCGCCTCTTCTTTCTCTAATCTCTTGATCTAATTCATTTCTTGCATTCATAATTTCTTCTTTTGCCTTGATGATTTCTTCTTTCCTCTTATTTTCTGCTTCTACATTTGCTATGTCTAGTATTTTTTTTGCTTCTGCCTCGGCACTTTTCATTTTAGATTCAGCAAGTTTTTTTCTAATATACATTCCAACAAATGTAAATATAACTGCTGAGATTAGAAAAACGGCGACATTGATTATTATATCCATAATCTTTTGCACCTCTTTCTATTAAATTTTCAATGTACCATAAATATATATCACAAATTATTATTTGTACTAAAATATATTTTTGTCTACACTATTATTTTATATGTATTATTGTAAACTGTCAAGTAGTTTTTGGAGAAATAAAAATAAAAGCTGTAATGGAATTTATATCCTATTACAGCTATTTTTACAATTAAATTAATTTTTATATTCCTAATATATAACATTTCCAGAATTTCTATTTTTTAAGCTCTTGGATGACTTTTTTTGTATATATCTCTTAATTCTGGGTCTTGGAATTGTACATACACTTGTGTTGATGATATATCTGAATGTCCAAGCATTGTTTGTATAGATTTTAGGTCTGCACCATTTTGTAATAAATGTGTTGCAAACGAATGTCTTAATACATGTGGTGTAATATCTTTTGCAATATGTGCTTGTTCTTTATAGTATTTTATTATTTTCCAGAAACCTTGTCTTGTTAATCTTTTTCCATTTGTATTAACAAATAATGCTTTTTCATTTTCATCTTTTATTATAACTGGTCTTGCTTCTTCTATGTACTCTTTTAATGCTTTTAATGACATTGTTCCTATTGGGATTGTTCTTTGTTTTTTACCACTATTGCATGTAACAAAGCCTTCGCTTAAGTTTACATCATCTATGTCTAATGATATTATTTCTGTTACTCTCATTCCTGTAGCATATGCAAATTCTAACATTGCTTTATCTCTAGTTCCTTTTAAGTCAACATCTTTTGGTTGTTCTAAAAGTAACTCTACTTCTTTTGAAGTTAACACACTTGGTGCCTTTTTTTCTACCTTTGGTGATTGTATTCCATCTGTTGGGTCATGTTTAATTTTTTTAACTCTTAATAAATATTGGTAAAAAGACCTTATAGATGCTAAATTTCTAGAAATAGTAGAAGTTTTCTTTCCCATCTCTTGTAATTTCTTTAAATATTCTTGTAAATCTTCGCCATCTACTTTTAAATAGTTGATTCTGTTTTCTTGAATATAATCTCTGTATTGTTCGATATCTCTTTTGTATGATTGTAATGTGTTATCTGACAATTTTTTATCGTCTTGAAGAAATTCCAAAAATAATTTTATATGTTTTTCCATTTTAGCTCCCCTATCCCTTTAAATATTATGCCGTATGTAATATAACTTTTAAATAAAGAATTTACATAAATCACTTTATATGTTATATCAAATTACGTCAAAATTGTAAAGATATTTTTACTATTTTCTTTTTTATTTTTATTATTTTAACTATTTTGAATTACATCATATTATTAAAATTTGGCTATATTCCAATAATATAAATGTTTATACTTATTATTGAAATAGTCCTATTACAGTTTGTAGTAAACTAGTTGAAATATAAGTTTCTATAAGTGATGCAATAATTAACATAATTAGCACTAATATTGAAAAAATTGTATGTCTTACTATCTCTATTTTTACATTTTCTCTTCTTCTGTCTTTTATTATAGATTTATATAGTTTTAGACCACTTACTGCAAGTGAAAGTATACATGGTATTATTACTATATTTTGTAACAGCATTGATGTAAGAAAAAATATTGTTCCACTCCCTGTTCCATATGTAAATGTTAATGCTAAAACTGTATATCCTATGCAAAATCCTCTATAAGCAACTATTCCAAGTACAATTGGTATTCCTATAACAGTAGAACCTGCAAACCACATAATAATGCATAATATTATGTTTTTCCAAGCCGAACTCGTGAACAATGTCGCTTTATTTATTGTATATCCATCTTTTAAAGAATTAGTAAATGTTGTTATATATGTACTTATTTCGTTTCTTTGAGTTTCTTCCAAATTATTTATAAATACAATTGCTAATGCTATCCCTATAACAAATATAATTGCAACAAAAGTATAACTTTTAATATTTTCTATAAAATAATTTGTAATTACTGTTAAAATTCTTTTACTATTTTTTGTTTTTGTATTTCTCACGTTATTCCTCCTAATGTAGTTTTATACATAATGTCTATTCTATAACGTGAATTTTAGAACTTTATATTTACTATAATTTAAAATTTATATTTTATAAATTAGAATAT
>FR901511.1:16505-17313 GCA_000438355.1 Clostridium sp. CAG:273 | reverse complement strand
ATTCCTATTTGCCCACTTACTATTCTTGGCTCTATAAATTGCCTTACAATTGACATTATTGCCCATAAAATTAAAATAGCAACTCCTAATGTTATATCTCCTGTACAAGCAGAAATTACTGCCCATGGAAGCATTACAAATCCTGAGCCAAATATTGGAAGTAAATCTATAAATCCTATTAGTAATGCAGCCATTAAAGGATATTGAACATTTAACCCTATTATATGAAAAATGTATAAACCTATTAAAGATATTATGAAAGAAATTAGTACAAGTATTAATTCTGCTTTTAAGTATCCACCAAGTGATTTTACCAATTTTCTTAAATGTATTGCAAATGTTTTTACCCATTGCTGAGGAAAATGATGTTCTAATTGATCAAGCATATAAATTCTATCTACACATATAAAATATAAAGCTAAAAATGTAATTGCAGTATATATCCCTATTGTTGGTATAGATGTTAAAAAACTAAGTACAGATGTAAGCCAATTTTTTACAAAATTTATAATTACACCAACAAATTCCATTGCAGAATTTTGGATTGTACTCATAACATTCTCTGGAATATTCCATTTGCTTATATCTATTTTACTTATAAAAGTTTCAACAAAATTTACAGCCATATCAAAATAAGTATTCAAATTTTCTAAGAGTTTTGATGCTTCAGTTATTATAGTGGTTGTCCCCCATACTATTAGTGCTATTATTATAGTAAATGAAATAATAAAAACTATAATTGAACTTGTCTTTCTTTTTAGTTTAGTTTTTTTCATTATTAATTTTACTATAGGTTCTATCATTAAAG
>FR901511.1:13524-16454 GCA_000438355.1 Clostridium sp. CAG:273 | reverse complement strand
CATATAAAATATTGCTAATTTAAAAGCTAAATATATTCCAATAATAGTAATTAGAACAATCACAATATTTTTAAACACTTTTCCCCAATAGTTCATATCAATTACCATATGTACAACCCTCCTATTTTATTAATATGCATAAACTCTTATAATATGTATTTAAATTTTTAATATATTAATAAAAACTCACTTTTATTAATTAATATTATATGAATTATTATAATTAATATATTTAAGAGCGCGTAGGAGCGCTCTTTTGGAAAATGCAAATTATTCTGCGTTTTTTGTGTTATCACCACAAATATTCTCAAGGGTATTACAAAGTTCTTGTGTATTTACATTTTCGTTTGCTGCTAAATCCCCTAAAGTTAAAATTCCAACTATTTTATCATTATCAATTACAGGAATTCTTCTTATTTGATTTTGAGACATCATTTTTTCTGCCTCATTTATATCAGTATTTGGTGTACAGCAACATACATTGCAAGACATAATATCACTAACTGGAGTAGTTTTTACATCTTTATCACATGCAATAGTTCTTAAAATAATATCTCTATCTGTTACAACACCAACTACTTTTTGTGAATCATCACAAATTGGAACACACCCTATGTGATTGTCCATCATTAATTTAGCACAATCTTTTATTGTACTATTAGGACTCACACAACAAACTTCATTACACATACAATCTTTTACTTTCATAATTCCCTACCTTTCTTAAGATTTAAAATTACAGATATATAAAATATCGAAAATACATTAAAGTTAAATTTTTCTCTACAATTTTAAATCTTCAATAATTATTTTGTACAAAAAAAACAAAGATATGCATTTATAATTTACATATCTTTGAAAAATTTTTTATTTTTTTAATTAATAATATAACAAATTTAATTTAAAATTTATACATATCATTATAATCTCTTGGTCTAATTGGTGGACGTGGAGGCCTTGGAGGATTAATTACTGGAGGTCTATTCCCTTCTAGTAATCTTTTCAAAATTAAAATTTGTATTAAGTCTCTTAATAAATTATTTTTAGGTTTCACTTGTCTTGTTTCAATATTTTCTTTATTTTTTACACTAGAAATATTATCTTTATTGCGTAAATATGTTTGCATTGATTGGCTAGTTTTACTATTTCTATTCTGTATTTTATTCTCTACTTCTGCATTGCTCTCATTATTTGTTGTAGATATTCGTTCATTTTTTACTACTGTTTTGTTACTTAAAGTAGCATTTATATTCACAACAGTTGTAGAATCGGTTTCTTCTAAATTATTATATACCTCATCTGTCATTTTAACTATTAATTCTTTTGTTATAGGTTCCTTATATTTTTCACAAACTTTACATATCATTGGATTTACAATTCTATATATTTCAGGATAAAAATTTAAAACATCACTTTCATCATTTCTCGCAGAGTTTACTTGTACATATTGATTTTCTCTTGGCATATTTTGAATAGCCAAATTTGTATCATTAAAACGCAAACAATTATTAGTATTATAATTTGAATATGTATTTTGTCTTTCTACTGGATATCCTAAAATTGTGCGCATATAATCTTCGTAATTTTGATAATACATATAACATACCTCCCTATTTCTGTATATTATATGTATTTATAAAAATAATTGTTCTTACTATTTTAATTTTATAATATATATGTTGTAAGCCATGTTTATTTTATTATTACAATTCATTTACTAACTCTTTAAATTTATCTCCTCTTTCTGCAAAGTTTTTGAATAAATCAAAACTTGCACTTGCAGGAGAAAATAATACAATTTCTCCTTTTTCTACAATCTTATTTGCTAGTTCCACAGTTTCTTTTAATGTAGAGCAATGATAAATGGGCATACTCTTCTGTTCCAATGTCAGCTCTTTTACAACTGCATCATGTATTTTGTCTGCTGTCGCACCCATTAAAATTAATTTACTTACATTATCTACTATAGGTTTTGCAATTGGTGTATAATCCAAGTGTTTGTCATATCCTCCTGCTATTAAAACTATTTTTTCATTAAAAGAGTTTAAACCTGCTATCGTTCTAGATGGACTTGTACCTATAGAGTCATTATACCAGTTTACTCCATTAATATTTCTTACAAGTTCAAGTCTATGTTCGACTCCTGAAAATTCTTGAATAGTTTTTATCTGTTCTTCAACACTTACAAGTGATGCTGTAGCTGCAATTGCTGCACATGCATTTTCGCAATTATGTACACCTCTTAATTTCATATCTTTTTGTGCTAAAATGTGTCTCCTTATTCCATCTTTGCAAATTTTTATCATTCCGTCATCAAAAATGACACCATTATCTAACTTATTTTTGCTACTAAAATAAATAACATTACCTTTTGCTTCTTTTACAAATTTTTTAGTAATTTCATTATCATAATTTAATACTAAAGTATTATTTTCTTTTTGATATTTAAAAATATTTTTCTTTGAGTCTATATATTCTTCATAAGATTTATGTATATCTAAATGATTTGGTGCAATATTTGTTATAACAGAAATATTAGGGCTTACTTCCATATCCATTAATTGAAAGCTACTCATTTCTAGAACTACAATATCGTTTGGTGTCATGTTTTTTATTTGTGTAAATAATGGTATTCCTATATTTCCACCTAAAAAACAGTTATATCCTGCATCTTTTAAAATTGCATAAATTAAACTTGTAGTGGTTGTTTTTCCATCGCTACCTGTAACTCCAATAATTTTACATGGTGCAAGTTTTAAAACCATTTCTATCTCAGATGTTAAAATAGCTCCATTATGTACTTCTTTTACTATTTCTGGTTTATCCGGTCTGCAACTTGGAGATCTAAAAATAAAATCAAATCCATGTAAATTTTCAAGATTGTTTTCTCCTGTATATAAATTAAAATTACATTCTTCTATTTTTTTTAT
>FR901511.1:12664-13481 GCA_000438355.1 Clostridium sp. CAG:273 | reverse complement strand
CAAATTTTTCTTTATTTTTTTTATCAAAAATTGATACTTTTGCATTTAAACTATGTAAATAATCGAGCATTGGCAGGTTACTTACACCTAAACCGATAATGGCTACTTTTTTATTATTTAAAGATTTTTCGAAATCGTCTAATTTTGTATTAAAATATGACATTTTATAACACTCCTATCCTACTTAAAACTTCATTTGCTGATTCTTCTGCACTTTTACAATTTGTGACATCAATAACTATTGTTTTGTCATATATTTTATAATATCCTGATTCTTCTTGCAACTTATCTCTTTCTAAAATATTTCTTCTAACTTCCTCTTCATCACATTTTCCATTATATTGTATGCATTTTCTATGTATACGTTCATCTAAAGATGCTATAATAAAAATATGGTAATCAAGTTCGGGATATATTTTCATTAAATCTCTTCCAGAAACAATAACATTATATTTTTCTTTAAACTGGTCTATTATTTTCTTTCCAAAAGCATAAAAATTTTTATTATCTGCCACTTTGCTTATTTCAGAAACTGCTACAGAAGACTTTGCAGATTGTATTTTTTGTTCATCAATTTCTTTTCCATCGATTAAAATTATTGTATCTCTGTTTTCAATTTTTATTTCAATATTTAACTTTTCCATTACAGATTTTATATCTACATGGTTCATATTCTTTTTTAAATCTTCTAAATTTATTCCTGAAGTCATTAAAGAATATACAATTGCTCTATATAAGTTTCCGCCTTCTAAAATAATGCTGTTTGGAATTAAATTAATTAACTTTCTACAAATTGATGTTTTTCCTGCTCCAACAT
>FR901511.1:7955-12648 GCA_000438355.1 Clostridium sp. CAG:273 | reverse complement strand
ATCCTTCAATTCCAATAACTTTATTTTCCATAAAATTCATCTCATTTCTTTTTATTTATTAAATGTTAATAAACATACTGTCTTTTATATACTGTTTCATAAAATATTTTTACGTAAAAATTATAAATATTTATTTTCATTATTTAAATTACAGTCTTGTATCTTATTATCTTGTATAATATTTTTAATCAAATTTTAAATTTTCAAAAATATTATACTACATTTTTTATGTATTTTGTATATTTTTTATTTTTTTACACAAAATATAATTGAAATATGAAATGGAGGTGCTGAAAAATGCCAGATAAGAAAAATAACAAAAATAATAATAACAAAAATAATAACAACAATAACCAAAATCAAAACAACAATAGAAATGAAAAAAATAATTGTAAATAACTATAACATATAAATGGCAGCCTTGTAAGGCTGCCATTTTGGTTATAATGTATACATTAAAGTTCTTTTGTACAATTTAATAGTATAAAATCTTGATAAATTTTACCTCTAAAATATATTTGTAAAAATAATATAGTTGCTTATTTAACTTTTTCTTCTTTTTTCTTTTCTAAAACTTCCTCAAACTTTCTTGTTTTAAAATTTAGAATATATTTAATTGCTGTAGCATTATCTTCTTTTAATTCAATAATACATTTTTCAGGTTCTCTTTGATTAGTTTTCACAGAATAAATCCATATATTGTCGGTTTGTGGCATAACATATCTAACAAATTTTTGGTATATGTTAAATAATTCTGTCATACCAAGACTTTTTATGTCTCCAAATCTTTCTATATTTGATAGTGCAATTTCTAGTCTATTTTTAGCAGACAGTCTTTCATCTCTAATTGCATCTTTTACAATATACCAATATTCGTCAGAATACCCTTTTCTTTCGGAAATATACCCCAATCCTATATCTATTGCACGTAGTTGTTCTGGAGATATGGTTTCTGTTGCAAAATAATTTGTACTACAACCAAATTGAATATTTTTTAGGTCTTGGGTAATATCTACAGTATGGTTTTTGAAATGTTCATCTGTAAATGTATTAAGCCAATGTTCTCCACCATCTTCAATTTCTATAGAACTATTAATTCCTGCCATTTGTAACAATCTTAAATATTGTTTAGCCAATGTCGTACACATTATAATATTGGGATTTGAATAAGGTTTATTCACATATATATGATTGTAATTTTCCTCTCCAAACATAAAATATTTATATTCTGGATCATAAAAACTACGTTTGCCAAGCTCTAAGTATAAATATCTCGCTTTTTGAACTATTCCTGTTATATTTTCTGGCATATTTTTTATAAAATCTTCTAATTTTCTTATCTCCATTAAATTCAAATCTTTCTATTTTAATTTTATTTTTTACATTATATTTTTAAAGTTATTATACTTTTATCTTTGATTGTATATTTAAAATATAAACACAGTATATTTAATATAACTTGTTAAAAATTTATATATTATTTTTCTAAATATTTTCTCAAAAACTTTCCTGTATAACTATATTCATTTCTTGCAACTTGCTCAGGAGTACCAACAGATATAATTTGACCTCCCTTGTCTCCTCCTTCTGGTCCTAAATCTATAATATAGTCAGCTGTTTTAATTAAATCTAAATTATGCTCAATAACTATTATACTGTTACCAGTGTCTACAAGCCTTTGTAATATATCTACTAACTTATGAACATCTGCAATATGAAGACCTGTTGTAGGTTCGTCTAATATATACAAAGTTTTTCCTGTAGCCTTTTTAGAAAGCTCTGTTGCAAGTTTTATACGTTGAGCTTCTCCACCAGATAATGTTGTAGAAGGCTGTCCTAATTTTATATATCCTAATCCAACATCATATAGTGTTTGAATTTTATTTTTTATTTTAGGTATATTTTTAAAGAATTCTAATGCTTCTTCCACTGTCATATTTAAAACATCAGAAATTGTTTTATCTTTATATTTTACTTCTAAAGTTTCTCTATTATATCTTTGACCTTTACAAATTTCACAAGGTACATATATGTCTGGTAAAAAATGCATTTCTATTTTAAGTACACCATCACCATTACAAGCCTCACATCTTCCCCCAGCTACATTAAAACTAAATCTGCCCTTATCATATCCACGCATTTTTGCTTCATTTGTCCCTGCAAAAATATCACGAATAAAGTCAAATACACCAGTATATGTGGCTGGATTTGAACGTGGAGTTCTTCCAATTGGAGATTGGTCTATATTAATTATTTTATCTATATTATCTATACCTTTTATTTCTTTACATTTACCTGGTTTTTCGTTAGAGCCATTTAGTTCTCTTGCAATAGTTTTATATAATATTTCGTTAACTAATGTACTTTTTCCAGAACCTGAAACACCTGTAACACAAACAAATTGTCCTAGTGGAAACTTAACATTTATGTTTTTTAAATTATGCTCTGTTGCTCCTTTAACTTCAATTGCTCTTCCATTAGATTTCCTTCTTTTTTCTGGGACACGTATTTGCTTTTTACCACTTAAATATTGACCTGTTATAGATTCTGAAACTAATTTTATTTCTTCTGCAGTACCTTGTGCCATAACATTTCCACCATGAACACCTGCTCCTGGTCCTATATCTATAACTTGGTCTGCTGCATACATTGTATCTTCATCATGTTCTACAACTAAAACACTATTACCTAAATCCCTTAATTTTTTTAATGTAGCTAAAAGTTTATCATTATCTCTTTGGTGAAGTCCTATACTTGGCTCATCTAGTATATATAAAACTCCTGTAAGTCCAGAACCAATTTGTGTTGCAAGCCTAATACGTTGAGCTTCTCCTCCAGATAGGCTACCTGCATTTCTAGATAATGTTAAATAATCTAACCCAACATCTATTAAAAATTGTAACCTTTTATTTAGTTCTTTTAAAATTTGGTCTGCTATCATCTGTTCTGTTTTATTTAATGTTAAAGAATTTAAATAATTCTTTATTTTATCTATTGACATATCTGTTAATTCGTTTATATTTTTATCACCAATTTTTACAGCTAAAACTTCTGGTTTTAATCTTGCTCCATGACACTCTGGACATTCACTATCACTCATATACATCTCATAAAAGTCTCTCATTCCTTGAGACTTTGTTTCATTATATCTTCTTTCTAATGTTGGAATAACTCCTTCAAATGGTGCTCTATATTTACGTGTTCCAGCAGCTGAAGTATATTCAAAGTCTATCTCTTCTTTTCCAGTTCCATATAAGATTTTATTTAGGAAATCTCTTGGTAACTTTTTTATTGGAACTTTAATATCTACACCATAATGACGTGCAATACTCTCAAAATACATTTTTGCCATGGTATCGCCTTTTTTCATTGTACTAGCACCAAAAGCTTTAACTCCATCATATAAAGTTTTGCTTTTATCTGGAATTATTAAGTCTTCATCCATTTTCATCAAGTAACCAATACCAGTACATGCAGGACAAGCTCCTATAGGATTATTAAATGAAAACATTCTTGGAGTTAATTCTTCAAAGCTTATCCCACAATCTGGACAAGCATAATTTTGACTAAATAATAATTCTTTATCCCCTGGAATATCTATACTTACTAAATTATTGGCATTTTTAAGAGCTATTTCTACAGATTCTGTAAGTCTACTTCTAACATCTTCTTTTATAATTAATCTGTCTACTACAAGTTCTATGTTATGTTTTTTCTTTCTATCTATATTTATATCGTCTGTTAGTTCATATATTTCACCATCTACCCTAACACGTACAAATCCTTGTTTTTGGAACTCTTGTAACTGTTTTGTATATTCACCTTTTCTACCACGAACAATAGGTGCTAAAACTTGAATTTTGGTACCTTCTTCTAATGACATGATATTGTCTATAATTTGGTCTATAGATTGTTTTTCTATTTTTTTACCACATTTTGGACAATATGGTACACCAATTCTAGCATATAAAAGACGAATATAGTCATATATTTCTGTTACAGTTCCTACAGTTGAACGTGGATTTCTTGATGTAGTCTTCTGGTCTATAGAAATTGCCGGAGAAAGTCCATCTATAGATTCTACATCTGGTTTTTCCATTAAACCTAAAAATTGTCTTGCATAAGAAGACAAACTCTCTACATACCTTCTTTGCCCCTCTGCATATAGAGTATCAAATGCTAGTGAAGATTTTCCAGAACCAGAAAGCCCTGTTATAACAACTAATTTGTCTCTTGGTATCTCCACATTTATATTTTTTAAGTTATGCTCTTTTGCTCCTTTTATTACTATACTATTTTGCATAGTTGCCCCCTATTTTGTATAAAAATTTCTGCATTAATATTATAAAACATTAGTTCGTTATTGTCAAGAAATTATATAAATTGTTTCTTTTAATTTTATAAATTATGTTTTACTTTTACAATTTAATAATATTACATAAATTCAAAAATCAATTTATATAATCGTTTTTATATTACATGTTTATTGTTATATTTTATATAGTTGATATTTAATAATAAAAACTAAGTCCATAGAATTTATCTAATAACTTAGTTTTCATATGTTTTTAATTAAATTATATTATAATGTTTCTCTATATATAAAAGATTTTTCACTGTTGTTTTCTCTATTTTGCACTTCAACAACTAATGGTTGTTCATGTAATTTTGATGGTTTAAACTCTGAGTTAAC
>FR901511.1:402-7947 GCA_000438355.1 Clostridium sp. CAG:273 | reverse complement strand
AAACTCTGAGTTAACTTGTGCTGATTTTGCTTCCATATATTTATCTGTAATATCAAATATTCCCATAAGTACCTCCTATATAATAAACTTTATTTAGTTTACCATTTTCTTCTTTTTTCATACAGATATATTATAGCATTTTTTTGAGTAAATGTCTAGAAAAATTGTTGCTTAAATATTATCATTCCTTAATATTTCTATAATATTCTTTTTGTTAATTTTATTTAAGGAATATCTCATAATGCTACCTATTAATATA
Source organism: Clostridium sp. CAG:273 (assembly GCA_000438355.1). Lineage (GTDB taxonomy): Bacteria > Bacillota > Clostridia > TANB77 > CAG-508 > CAG-273. Next base: position 7,688 of record FR901511.1, on the reverse strand, counting down.
CTTACTGCTACTATAGAAATTATTACTCCATCTATTGGAAATACATATTTAAGTTCTATATTAATTGAAAATGCCAAATATGTAAGATAAGAAAATAATATTCCTAAAGGTATTCCTATGATTAAAGACTTGATTCCTAAAAATATACTTTCTAACTTAATCATTTTGTTAAATTCTTTCTTAGTCATACCAATTGATTTTAGATGTGCAAACTCCTTTTGTCTAAGCTCCATACTAGTAGTTATAGTATTGAATATATTCGTAGTGCCTATGAATGCAGTAACTATAATAAAACTATACAAAAATATGCTAATAGTTGTCAAAATAGCTTGTTGTTCTCGTCTTGATTCAGCAGTATTACTTAAAGACCAATAGCAGTCAGAATAATTTTCTTGAATATATTTTTCTAGTTCTTCATCATTATTATTAGATTGAATATATATACTAGGTTGAAAGTATATATCTCCTATTTTATCCATAAGCTCATCACTTATTATAAAATATGCTTTTGGTCCATTAGGTAATACCATTGGTAGTTTATCTATACTTTTAATTATTTCCAAATCTCTAAGTTTATTATTATAAAAAAATGAAATTTTATCTCCTTCTTTATAATTAAAAACGTCAATTATTTTATGAGTAGTTTTTTCATTATCTTTAATTAATTGCATTGTAGAATCTACTAAAATTGCTTTGTCTTTCGCTTGTTCATATTTTAATCCTAGTTCGTTTAAATATCTCTCATATTCTTTTTCGCCTAAAGAAATTATAGATATTATTATATCATCACTATTTATTGCTTTTACATCTTCTGTGTAATGTTCATCCTTATCTATTATATCTATAAAATCTGTCCTACATATCTCATATCTATTCTGATTTATTATAGAATCTTGAGCGATTTTATATAAGTCTGAATAGTTGTTGCTAACTATGAAAATGTCATAATTTTCATTTTCTAGATAAGTCTCCGTTACATTAAGAGCATATTTCATAAAAGATATACCAGTTATTAAAAGCGCTACTCCAATTATAATTGAAACAACTGTTGTTCTATATTTTTTCTTGTTTCTTTTTATGTTTTTATAAGAGATTACTCCACCCATTCCGAATATTTTTTTAGTCGAATTAGGAATTTTTAAATCTTTTTCTTTTATTATTGAGTCTTTATTATTTTCTATTGCTTCTATTGGAGAGATTTTTGCAGCCTTCTTAGCTGATTTTTTTGCAGAAAAATATAAAACTAAGCAACTAAAAATCACAATAAAGATAATCGCAGTTATATTTGTAGAAAATATAAAATCGATTTTGAATATTTTTTCACTTATATAAGTTTCAGCAATCTTAAAGAAATAATAAATAAATAATAATCCTGTAATAACTCCAATTGGAATTGCAATTATCCCTAAAACAAAAGCTTCATAAAATACAATTTTACGAATTTGTTTTTTAGTAGCTCCTACTGATGATAATATTCCATATTGCTTAATTTTTTCTGTAATAGATATATCAAAACTATTCCTAATGCAATATGTTGACGTTAAGATAATTATTATAATAATAATTCCTGCAACAGTATATATCATCTTGGCTGTTTCATCTACATATTCTCCAGTTTCCATAGAAATTAAAGTATTATTACAAAAATAAAAATATTTATTACTTTTATTTTCTTGTAAATTAATTTCCGTAGTAATTTTATTAGGAACAGTTAATTTTTCTAAAGTATCAGCGTCAACGCCAACTATTTCTGCAATAGTCTCTATTCTTGTATTTAAATCTTTTAATCCAACATAAATATTTATATTATTTGTATTAAAGTCCTTATCTGTTAAGCATGTTATAGCTGTAAATTTATTTATATCTTGATTATTATTTTCCTTCGGTTCTATATATGTATTCGTTATATTTATAGTGCCAACAATCGTATATTCATTATTTTTTTCATTACAATTTAATATAATTTTATTACCTATTTTTAAATTTTGGCTTTGATACTTTTTCAACTTACTTGAAATTACTATCTCATTATTATTCTTTGGCATTCTCCCTTCCTGTAAACTAATGCCTAATTTATTTATATCTTTCTCTGTAACTCCTAATAGTTCTATAGAAGAATTTCTGTCCAATATCTTATTAAGAGAATATTCCCCCACTACTTGAGTATAAAAATATTCTTCTATGTTATCATTATTAATTATAGTGTCTTTATCAGAAAATGGAATATTAATAAACTCATAATGATAATCTCCGTTTACCTTCTTATTATAATTTAATAGAGATTTTTGAAAACTACATACAATAGTTACTACACCAGTTAATAGAAATGTTGCTAATATAATACCTATAATTGTAGCAATAGTTCTTTTTTTGTTTAATTTTAAATTTTTTATGACCAATCTGTTTAGCAACTTCATAATTTCCTCCTAAGCAATTCTTCCGTCTTCAATTTTAATAATTCTATCTGCTTCTTTTGCTATTTCTAAGTTGTGTGTTATCATGATAATTGTTTGTTTAAATTCTTTATTAGATTTTTTTAGTATAGAAATAATCTCATTTCCAGATTTTGTATCTAAGTTGCCAGTTGGTTCATCTGCCAATACTATCATTGGACTATTAATTAAACTTCTTCCTACAGCGACTCTTTGTTGTTGTCCACCTGATAGCTGATTAGGTAAATGAGTTCTTCTATTTTCTAGACCTAATTTTGATATTAAAACATTTAAAGCTTCTTTATTTACTATTTTTCCATCTAGTTCACAAGGAAGGGTTATATTTTCTTCTACATTTAATATTGGCAATAAATTATAAAATTGATAAATGAGCCCGATATTTTTTCTTCTAAAAATAGCAAGCTCATCATCGCTTAATTTATAAATATCTATACCATTTATAAATACTTTTCCTGAGGTTGGTCTATCTACTCCTCCAATTAAATGTAGCAATGTAGATTTTCCACTTCCAGAACTTCCTACTATTGCGACAAATTCTTCTTTTTTTACAGAAAATGAAATATTATTTATTGCGATAACTTCATTTTCTCCATTACCATATTTTTTTGTTAAATTTTCTACTCTTAATATTTCCATCAAAAATTCCCCTTATTATTATTTTTTAATAAGAGCATAATTGCTATGCTCCTATCTATGGGGGATTAAAAGTGTTACTTACTCAACTTTTGATGGACTTTTGTTGAAAAAAGCTAAGTATTTATGCTGTCCATCCAGCTGTTGCCAAGATCTTTTCGTTGACGTCAGAATAGAGTCGAACCGTATATGTCCCGGACGATGGAAGAGTACACTTAATAGTGTAGTCTTCTTGAGGACCAACAGTAAAATACTTTAGAAGGTCTCCATTAGGTTTATAAACGTAAACCCTTATACTTCCGGAAGGAATAGTATCGCTGTAGATATTATCTGTCATAAGATAAAATGTCCTAGACAAACCAACGTAACTGTTCAAAACCGGATATAAGATTAGTTCCCCTTTCCGAGGAATTTCCCCAGAATCATATTCGCCGTAACCCATTGGAGAGATTCCCGTTTCTCTACTTGCACTTGTTTCGATTTGTGATACAGTGTTGTCTGCAGCAAATGCTACGACACTGATGCTCAGGCATAAAGCCACAGCCAGAAATAGGCTTCCAAAAGTCTTAATTAGTCTTTGTTTCATATTGATTACCTCCAAAGCAAAATAATCAATCCCCCATATATGAGATAGGAAGTACCTATCTATAATTAGCATTATATGCCTTTTTGAAAATAATATCAATAAAAAAGGAATAATTTGTATATTTTTCTATTTTTTTCCTTGTAACTTAGTTTTTTGATTTTATTATACATTATTAAAAACATTCTAACCATTTTATAATTTATAGTGGTTAGAGTGCTTTTGCGTTTGGCTAATAATTATATCCTCATTTTCGAGACAGGTCTTCTACTTTTTTCGGATGTCCTCTCCTTTCAAAACAAAGTAATAAATCTTGTAATTTTCTGATAGTGTCTGCTGATTATAAACATACTCATTCTTGTATGTTAACCAGTAGATGAAAAACACATCCTCGATATGTTTTACTCTTGCAAGGTTAAAGCAAACATAATATTATTTTATTAAATTACTTGTAATTCTGCTTAAATTCTTTATGTTATTTGTATTTTTTTCTAAATTATGGTATAAATAATATGTTATATATATGGGGGGTAATATATGTTTAAATTAGTATCAAATTACAAGCCAACAGGAGACCAACCTAAGGCAATAGAATATTTATCAAATGGAATAAAAGAAGGCAAGAAATTCCAGACTCTTCTAGGAGTTACAGGTTCACGGAAAAACATTTACTATGGCTAATATAATACAGCAAGTTCAAAAACCCACTCTTGTTTTAGCACATAATAAAACATTAGCAGGTCAACTATACAGCGAATTTAAAGAATTCTTTCCTGAGAATAATGTTGAATATTTTGTATCATATTATGACTATTACCAACCAGAAGCCTATATTCCACAGTCAGATACATATATAGAAAAAGATGCATCTATAAATGATGAAATAGATAAATTACGTCACTCTGCTACTGCAGCACTTTTCGAAACTCGCGATGTTATAATAGTAGCTTCTGTTTCTTGTATTTATGGGTTAGGTGACCCTATTGATTATGAAAATATGGCTGTTTCATTAAGACCTAATATGAAGGTAGAAAGAAACGAAATGCTTAAAAAATTAGTTAATATGCAATATACAAGAAATGAACTTGATTTTAAGCGTGGTACTTTTAGAGCAAAAGGAGATATTGTAGAAATATATCCTTCAAATGAAAGTGAAGCTGCTATCCGTGTTGAATTCTGGGGAAATGAAATAGAAAAATTGGTTGAAATAAATCCTCTAACTGGAAAAGTTACAGCTAATAGAACTCATGTTATAATTTTCCCTAACTCTCACTATGTAACTACATCCGAAAAAATGCTAAAAGCTTTAGATAGTATTGAAAAAGAAAAAGAATTGCAAGTAAAATATTTTAAGGAAAATAATAAATTAATTGAAGCTCAAAGAATTGAGGAAAGAACAAATTTTGATATAGAAATGATGAAAGAAACTGGATTTTGCCAAGGTATTGAAAACTACTCAAGACATATAAGTGGTCGTGCTCCTGGCTCTCCCCCTTTCACTTTATTTGACTATTTTCCAAAAGACTTTTTACTACTAATAGATGAGTCACATGCTACAATTCCTCAAGTAAGAGCAATGTATAATGGAGACAGAGCTAGAAAAGAGTCTTTAGTAAAATATGGTTTTAGGTTACCTTCTGCTTTTGATAATAGACCTTTAACTTTTAAAGAATTTGAAGAAAGAATAAATCAAATTGTATTTGTTAGTGCTACTCCTGCTGAATATGAAAAAGAACACTCAAAGGAAAATGTTGTAGAACAGATTATAAGACCAACTGGATTGCTTGACCCTCAAATAGAAGTTAAACCTGTTACTAACCAGATAGATGATTTAATTGAGCAAATTAAGGAAAGAACTTCAAAAAACGAAAGAATTTTAGTTACAACCTTAACTAAAAAAATGGCAGAAGATTTAACATCTTATTTAGCTGGAATAGATATAAAAGTTAGATATATGCATTCTGATATTAAAGCATTAGAAAGAATGGAAATTATAAGAGATTTACGTTTAGGCGAATTTGATGTTTTAGTAGGAATAAACCTTTTAAGAGAAGGTTTAGATATCCCTGAGGTTTCATTAGTTGCCATATTAGATGCAGACAAAGAAGGTTTCTTGCGTTCAGAACGCTCTTTAATACAAACTATAGGACGTGCAGCAAGAAACACCGATGGAAAAGTTATAATGTATGCAGATGAACTAACCGAATCTATGGAAAAAGCAATTAGTGAAACAAATCGTAGAAGAAAAATACAAATGGAATATAATAAAATTCATAATATTACTCCTCAAACAATTCAAAAATCTATTAGAGATACTATTAAAGCAAGCTATGTTGAAGATATTCAAGAAGAATATAAATTAGATAAAAATGCAAATATGCAAGATGTAATTAATAAACTTACTGATGAAATGTTAAAATATGCAGCAGATATGGAATTTGAAAAAGCTGCAGAATTACGTGACAAAATAAAAGAATTAGAAAATTTTACTTAAAATAAAAATGGACCCCCGGAAATACTCCGAGGGTTTTCTTATTACTGGTTCCACCCACCACCTTCCTCATTTACTTGATAAGGACGTTTTATGGTTTTGGGTTTCTTAGTTGACTGATGTTCCAAAGCATAGCTAAGTCTTTTGCTGCGCTTGGCTGCAACTTCCAGCATACGATATGCTGCACTATCTTTTGGAGCACCTAAGGCAGATACTCCACAGAGTTCCAGAGCATTACTACGCTCTACTTTCCCCACGGTGGTCACTGTAAAGCCCCAGGAAATGAGTTTTTCCTTTTGCTTAGGATATAGCTCTCGCATAGCGAAAACATATCCTCTGCTCGAAGCTAGTCCCTCGAACCAATCCAGGAGGTCTAACCGCTCTCGGCGGTCAATTCCATCTGTCATATCTATTCCTCCAATAATAAAATTCGATGTGTGCTACGTTACAACGCAGCTTCTGGTAAAGAAACATCGTATATAAGATTATATCATTATTTTAAGATTATGTAAAGGATTTTAAATATATATTTACTACATTTCTAATTCTATTGTAACAGGTCCATTATTTATTAAACTTACTTCCATATGTGCTCCAAATACTCCTGTTTGCACAACTGGAATATTTTCTTTACTCTTCTTAACAAAATATTCATATAGTTCATTTGCTAAGTCTGGTTTTGCCGCATTTACAAAACTAGGTCTATTTCCTCCTGAACAATCTGCATATAATGTAAATTGAGATACTATCAAAAGTTCTCCATTTATATCTTTAATTGATAAATTCATTTTTTCATTTTCATCTTCAAAAATTCTTAATTTAGTTATTTTGTTTACCATGTTGTCAACTTTTTCTTTAGTATCATCTGGAGCTATACCTAATAAAATTAAAAAACCTTCATTAATTTTTCCTACTATTTTTTTATCTACTTCTACCTGTGCACATTTTACACGTTGTATTACAACTTTCATAAATAATCTCATCCTTTCTAAAGTATCAATTTACTATAAAATAAATTCAACTATTTTTCAAGTCTAAAATTTCTTTTTGTTTATAATAATTTTTTATTTCTAAATTGTCAATAAAAAATTGTATTTATATCTTCAAATATCATTAGCCAATTAAA
>FR901511.1:0-384 GCA_000438355.1 Clostridium sp. CAG:273 | reverse complement strand
AATAATAATTGCAAAAAAATTTATTAATTCTTAAACTATAGTAAAATTTAGTTTTACTCTTTTAAATATTCTTTACTTTTCTATAACTAATTAACCTTATTATAAAATTAATTATTTTTATAAAAATACTAGACTTTTCATTTTATTTTGTGTATTATAATATTAATAATTCTATTTACGGAGGGAACAAATGTCAAAAGTTTTTAAGATTTTTTTAATATTAATATTAAGTTTTATTTTTTGTTTAAATTTTGTATATGCAAGTAATGTTACAATGGATTTACCTAATAATAACTCTGAATCTGTGGATGAAAATGTAACAAATAATGCGTCTAATAATGAAAACACTACTAACACAGACTCTAATAGTTCTTTAGAAGATGA
>FR901510.1:13053-15259 GCA_000438355.1 Clostridium sp. CAG:273 | reverse complement strand
AATTTTATATAATAATTTTTCTAAAAAATATAATCGGCACTATTTAGCTTTGGATAAATAAATTTCATACTATTTTCAGATATCATTCCATCTTCTTTATGATTATCTAAAAAACTTTTTCCTTTTAATAAATATTTTGATTTCTGACTTTCTGTTAACTCTCCTTCTCCTATTACCACAGGGTCATTCCATGTAACATCTACAGCATACCATTGTCCATTTAATTCTACATAATTCCATGCATGTAATTCTGTTTCTCCTTCTGAATTTGTAGCTGTTCCAGAAACTAATATACAAGGTATATTTAATCCATCCATAATGTATTTAAACATTCTGGCATAGCCTTCACATACTACTTTAGTTTCTACTATCGCTCCATAAAGATTATATTTATTGTTATTTCCCTCTATATTTTCATAAGATAAATTATCTATCATCCATTCGTTAACAACCTTTATTTTCATCGCATTATTATATGGGCCTAATATTGACATTACTTGATTTCTTATGTCTTTTATATATGCATCCGCATCTTCTATTTCTTTTTTATTGGCAAAGGTACTAGATAAATAACTACTATAATCTCCTGGTCCTATTTTTACATAGTAAGTTGTTGTAGCTCCTTCTGTTCTCGCTTCCATTACCATACTTACTTTATTTATATCTAAATAATACAAATCAACATTATCATATGAAAAAGCATTCCAAGCTGACTGATATTCTTGATTTAAAATTTCTTCTCCGTCGGCTCCATTTAAAATGCTATTAAATTCTGTACCAAAATCTATTACATATGTTCCTGTTTTCATATCTTCTTTATGTTTTTTTAATCCATCATAGATTTTTTTAGCAGTATTACTTAGTTGTTTATAATAATAGGTATTTGTATCTGTTGTACTGCTACCTTGAGTTTGAGCTTGTTCATTATTTGAATTTTCGACTGGTACTACTGTATTTTGTCCTATATTATTCTCTGTATTAACAGTTGGTTTTGAATTTGACTCATTGTATAATTGAAAATTCATGTTATTTTCTGATGAATTTTTTCCATTGCTTAAAAATGCATATGCAATAAATGCAGCAATAGCTATAATAATTACAACTACAATTACAGTTAATATAATTAACTTTTTCTCACTACTACTTCTCATATTCTCTCCTCTTTGCTATGTTTTTAATATCACAATTACTTTATTAAATTATGATTTTATACTTTGGTGCTTAATAGTTAAAAATTTTGTTTTATAATTTAAATTAATTATAACATACTTTAATTTTTTTGCGACATTTTTCTAATACATAAATTTTTATATATTGAAATTATTATTAATACAATAACTATCCCTATGCAAACTCCAGCAGTATCAATACATACATCTGTTGCAGATGGTCCTCTTCCTGCTACGAAACTTTGGTGATATTCGTCTGTTATTGCATATATTAATCCCACTAAAAAACTTATTCCAAATTTATATAACAACTTTGTATTAAAAGTGCACGTAAATGCCATTGCAAATATTCCTACTAAAGTATAAATAGATAAATGCGCCAACTTTCTTACAATAATTTCCCAATTTTCTATTATTTTTTCTTTATCATCAAAATCTAAGTCTTTTATATATGGTAATGTATTTACTATTTTTTCTGTAACCATTTTACTTAAAGAGCCGGACTCTTCTCCATTTTGGGAAGAAAAATTAAATATTAGCACAAAAATTGTTATTAATAAGCTAAGAAATAATGCTCTTAGTAAATTTTTCTTCATTTGATCCTCCATTTAATGTATATTTAAGTACAAATTGTAGTGATACTTATTTTTATTCTCTATAGTATAATTAATTGTTTTATTATATCTAATGATACATATTTAAGAATAATTTATATATTTCATTATTGTCTTTAATAATCAATTTGAAAATTTGATATTCTCTTCTCAAATAATTCTGGATATATATTACTTTGTTCTTCAAATAATTTAAGCCACTCTTTTCTTTCTTCTTCATCAAATTTTTCTATTCTTTCATATGTGTAAAAAGTTATTTCTTCTGTCATTTTAAATTCTTTAATCATTTTAAATTTTGGACTAATAATAGAATCTTCTGTAATTGCATAATTTATATTTGGAATTATATGTCCTTTTTTGGCTCCTGTATCATCTAAAACTTTATTTGCAATCCAAAAATATTTACATCCTAAAGCATCTTCT
>FR901510.1:12450-12883 GCA_000438355.1 Clostridium sp. CAG:273 | reverse complement strand
AATTTTCTTTTACAAATCCAACCATATTCCCTATTTGACTATAGTCTTCCCTTTTTTCTGAGTCTATAACCATATTAGTAAAAAACAAGTTATTATAAAAATATTTATTATGAAATATTCCACCCACTAAATTTGCTAAAATTATTATTCCTAATAAAACAGCAAAGCTTATATTTATAGATGTTTTTTCTTTAAAATTTAAAATAGCAATTAATCCAAATATAAAAATCCAAATATAAAAAGTAAAATATATGTTGGAACTAATATTAACATTTGATGTGGTCCCATATTTTGAATTCTTGTAAATGCTACAATAGAAATAATCCATGTACCAATTAGCACTATTGTATAATATCTTAATTTTTTATTTATGATTCCATAAATTAAGCCTATAGTTATAATAATAAAATATATTAGTCCTAATCTCTGAAAC